>CANHCU010000001.1 GCA_947459185.1 Planctomycetaceae bacterium
GCCTCGGGCATGACATCGGCCGCGGCATACTTTGCGATCAGCCCAGCCCGGGTGTCGTGATCCACGACGCAGGTGATCCAGCCATCCCGCTTCGCGGCCAGCGGACGGAACGACGCCCCCACCTCCACGATTCGCGCCGACCGTGGAATACCCTCAAGGAGCAGATCCCGGCGAGGATCGACGGGCAGCAGGTCGGGCCTGACGGGGTCAGTCATTCCGCACCGTGGCCCCCAGGATCCGGTCGGCGAAACGATCCCAGCCGTAGGCATCACGCACAGCAGTCGCAGTGGCCTCTGCCAGCGGAGCGTAGCGGGCCGGGCAGCGGACGAGCGTCACCGCCTCGGCCAAGGCCCGGTCCCAGTCTTCCGCCCGCGTCAGTCGGCCCATGTCGGCCGAGCGGATGGCCCGCTTGAATGGCATGGTCGGCGTGGCCAGCGTCCAGGTGCCGACGATCGCCGCCTCGAAGAACTTCAGTTCACTCTTGCAGTTTGTGAACACGTTTTCCTGCAAGGGCGCGATGTTGATCTCCACTTCGGCGATCAGCCGCTGCAGGTTGATCCAGTCGTGGAGCGGCACGCGGTTCACCCGGTCGGCATGCGCCGCCAGCGGTCCGATGGCCTCCATGAAACCGACGATCTGCACTCGCACATCGGGGTCGCGGTCGAGCAGCCGCGCCAGTGCCGGCGTGACGATGGCGAAGTCGCGGTTGTGGCTGGGAGTGCCGCTGAAGTAGCCGATCGTCACCGGCCCTTCGCCGGTGAACCCGCGGGCCCGCTTGGCGGCCAGCAGCGTCTCGGAGACCTCCTGCTGCCGGCGATTGAGGAAATTCGGCACGATGCACACAGGTCCCGTCACCGTCTCCGTCAGCTGTTCGGCGAGAAACCGATTGGTCGTGATCGCGCCGTCGCAGAGCCTCGCCGTCGCCTCGATCCTGCCGACGTAGGCGAACCACCAGTCCCAGGCGGCTGCCGGCTTCGTGTCCTGATCGAGCGTATCGAGCAGGAGATGCACATAGCGGGTATCGAAGACGAGATCATCGCAGTCGAACAGAACCCGTACGCCCTGCGACTTCGCCGCGGTGATCAGCCGGGCGACGCTCGCGTCGTACCGCACTCTGGCCAGTACGAGCGTGTCGATCGCTGAAAGCCGCGGCAGCAGGGCGGCGATCTCGTCGACGGCGAACCAGGCCGCAGTCGCCCGCCGAGCCGGGTCGGATGTGAGCGACTCCACCATGTTGTAGACACGATACCGAAACGTGCTCGTGTCGGGCTTCTCGTAGAGCCAGACGATGCAGGTGGTGTCGCGGTCGATGGCGGCCAGTCTGGATTCGAGCGACTCCCGCTCCCAGGGTGGGTCGTAGGGCAGTGCGCCGGCGGTGAGAAAGGGAAACATCAGGCAGCCCCGGGTCGTTGAAGTCAGGCAGACGGTCAGGTCAGGCGGAACGGGAGAGACGTTCGTGCGTGGTCGAGCGCGATCGGGTGTCGGTGGTGAAGTGATCAGCCAGTCGGTCGACCATCGCGCCGAGCGACTCGCTCCAATCGCGGCTGATGCGGTCGGCGCGGAGGTTGGCGGCCCGGGTCGCGGGGTCGCGGGCCAGTGCCACCATCCGCTCAATGCCGCGGGCGAGCGACGGCATGTCGGGCTGCTCGAGCAGGATGTTCTGCGAATATCCGGAGAGGTCGGTCTTGAAGCCGTGGACGTTGGTGAGCACCGCCGCGCCATGGGCGGCCAGATCGAGGGGCGGATACGACGGGTGCGGCGTGTCCATCAGCACGAGCCCGGCGTCCATCGAAGCGACCAGATTGTGGTAGTCGGTCCAGCTCAGGCCCTCGACCCGCCGTGGCCGCACGCCACGGGGGAAGATCAGATCGGGCACGTCCTTACCAACAAGGTGGATGGTCCACTCGGCCGGATGCAGCGTGCCGGCGGCGATGGCTGCGGCCAGCGCCTCAAGCCCCGTGTTGAAAAGATTGCGGAGGTTGTTCGGGCGGGCATAGAAGAAGAGGTTTCGTCGGCCGCTCTCATCGGGCTGTCGCAGCATGCGGCCGGCGGCGGGAAACGCGGGCTCGAACCAGTCACCCGTGTCCGTCAGTCCTGGAATCGGCTCCGGACCATCCGCCAAGTGATCGAACAGCAGTTGGCTGTTCACCACGATCATGAGCCCCGGCTCGGCCATCGTCTGCCCGCAGCGGACGCGGTCGTCGCCGTGCGGATAGAACATCCGCTCGTCCTCCTGGAGCAGGTAGGCGAGCCGATCGCGACGGACGCTTGAGAGCAAGGCCCGCGTCGTCCACCACGACGTGGAGAGAAAATAGTCGTTGTCGGCGACGGGCAGCTCACGCCCGCCATGGACCGGGGCGAATACGGCTTCGAGTGGAGTCTCAAGCGTCACGCCGTTGGCTGCCAGCACCCGGGCGACGGCGGAAGCGTCGGGCGGGTCGTTCCGCGTGATCAGCCGGAGCGTGGCCCCCATGCGGTTGGCCAGGACCGCAGCGAGCACGAGGGCCGTTCCCACGCCCCCAAAGAGGGACGCTGCGCCGACGCTGTCGGTGACGATGGAGAGTCGCGGGCCCATGTCGGGAGTGGGATAGAAGGCCAGCGGCTGCACGGCCCACCAGCGTTTCTCGAGCCATTCAGCGACCGTCGGCACCGCCGGTTCGCCGCCGGGAAGGGCCTGCAGAAGGGTGGATGCCAGGCTCTTCGGTGCGGCTTCTACGTGACTGCGACGATGGGGGCCGCGGCGGTGGAGCCGCCGAGCGCGATCCTGCAGATCGCGGGCGACTGAGCCGACCACGGGCAAGTTGACTGTGAAGTCGCCGATCGTGCGTCCGAGTTTCATGCGTGTCTGGCCGGCTGGGGCGAAGGTGTGGGTGGAAGTCCGCGGGCCGCTCCGCGGTTGCGTCCCGGAGTATTTCCCGGTATCGATCTCCGGGTATCGATCTCCCGGTGTCGACCGGGGGAATACCGGTCGGAAGGGGTCTGTGCCAAGACGGATTCAGCTATGCGATGGCAGCGACAATCCCTGCGGCGACAGGTTGAAGAGTCCTTGCAGGCTGGGGTCGGACCAGACCAGACGCCACGGCGGGTCGGCATCGTCGGCACGTTCGATGTCGAGAACTACGGCGATCTGCTCTTTCCGCTGATGGCCGAGGCCGCGCTCGGCCGGCGGCTCGAGTCCATCGATGTGGTGCCGTTTTCACCGAACCAGCGGTCGGCACCGGTCTGGCCCTATGACGTGCGGTCCACGCTGGATCTGCCCGACTCGCTCCCATCCCTGTCGGCCCTGCTGATCGGCGGCGGCCAGATCATCCGCTTCGACCCGGGGTATCCCGTTCCCACCGATCCGCGAGTGCATCTCCCGATCGACTACTGGCTCACGCCCGCTGCCCTCGGCGCGATGGCTGGCAAGCCGGTTATCTGGAATGCGATCGGCGCGTGGACCGGTTCGCCGCCGGCCGATGGATTCGGCGACGTCTTCAACGCGACCCTTCGTGCCAGTCATTTCGTCGGCCTGCGGGATGAGGCATCCCGGGAGCATCTGGCCACACTGGCGCCACAGGCCGACCTCCAACTCGTGCCCGATACTGTTTTTTCCATTGCGAGACACTGGCCGCTGGTGCGGGAGACCGCGGGCTTTGCGACGTGGCGCGAGTCCCTCGCTGTCCGTGGACGCTATGCCGTCGTGCAGGCCGATCCGCGATTCGTCAGCCAGTGGGCGGCCATCGATGCGCTGGTCACCGGCCTTGGCGTGGAGACGGTTGTGCTGCTGCCGGTGTGTCGATGCCATGGCGATGAGAGCCACAGCCTGCCGGCGGTGTCGGGCGGCCACACTGCCCGTTCGGAGTGGCCTGACCCAAGGGTCCTCAGTGAGATCATCGGCCGGGCCGAAGCGGTGGTGGCCTCGAGCCTGCATGCCTGCATCACGGCGATCACCTACGGAGTGCCCGTGGTGCGGGTTCCGAGCTTCAGCAAGCAGGACAGGAAGTTCGAGATGCTCGCTGGATTCGAGGGGGTGGCGACCATCGACGAGCCCGCCCACGCGGCGGCTGTAGTGTCCCGGAGCAAGCAACTGGAGCCCCGTGCACTCGCCGCGGCGGATCGTCTCGAAGCCTACTGGGACAGCGTTGCCGATGTCATCCTGCAACCGGAGCGGCACGATGCGAACCGCTCGATGTCCACGATGCTGCGCTGGGCCGCCGCCGCGTTGCCGGCCGTGGGAACCTCCGGACCCGGCATCCGGTTGCCGCAGGACGAAGGGAACGCACAGGCTGTTTCAGCCGAGCCGTGCCCCCGCGAGGAACTGGATCACGCCACCGCGAAACTCTTGATTCGGGTACACCGCGACACGGACGCTACGCCGACCACATGCCTCATCAGCCCCGCCGCCTTCGAGGATTTTGCTTTCGCCGATGGGGACAGGCTCGAGGTGCTGCCCGCAGATCTGGCGACGCAGTTGCCGGTGACCTGGGGGGATCGGCATATCGAAATCGAAGCGGGCCGGGCCATCCGCGTGCCGGCGGAATACCGCTTCTGCGACTTTCAGGGATTCCGCATCCCATCTCACCTCGTCTCCCTCACGGGGGCCGGTCCGGAAACGCTCGACCTGATCGGCCGGGCGCACATCAGAAATTTCAGTCGGCACATCGGTTTTTTTCCCGAGATGACGCTCGTCGATCTCGGCTGCGGAATCGGTCGCGATGCCTTCCAACTCCTCGACTATTTCCAGGGCGACGGCCGTTATGTCGGCGTGGACGTGACCCGGGATTCGATCGAGTGGTGCCGGCGGCAGATTACGCCGAAGCATCCTCGATTCACGTTCCACCACTTCGACGCGGTCAACGAGCTCTACAACCCCTTCGGCCGACAGCAGACGTCCGACTTCCGCCTGCCGCTGGCCGATTCCTCGGTCGATCGCATCACGCTCGCCTCGGTGTTCACCCATCTGCTGGAGGCCGAGGTGGTGCATTACATGCGGGAATTCCGCCGGGTGCTGAAGCCCGACGGCCTCGTCTACGCAACCTTCTTCCTGCACTCGCCCGAGGCGCTCGAGGCGGCCCGCACGACAGGAACGACGCAGTGGGCAGCGACGTTTGAGCACGCCCTCGGCGAGGGTGTCTATGGCAACGACCCGGTCTATCCGCGGGGCGCCGTGGCCTACACCGATGCCGCCATGCGGCGAATGATGCAGCAGGCGGGCCTGGCGACCGACCGGCCGTATGTGAAGGGAAGTTGGTCGGGGCTGCACGGTGATCAGGCGGAAGACGGCCAGGATGCGGTGATCCTCCGGCGGAAGTGAGTGGGTTCCAGCCGCTGGAAGAGCCGCTGGAAGAGCCGGTGGCAGGCCCCGCTCGTGTGACAACTACGACCAGACGCTGCTCGACCTCCGCGACAGCTTTCAGCGCGGGCCGGGACGGTTGGGCTGGCCACAGGCCGCCGCCATCGGAAACAATGGGGATTCCCCACGGAGATAGCGGTCGCGACCGTCCATGAGCCTGCCCCGCGTCGTCATCGACCTCGAAAAGCTTCGCCACATCAACTGTGGCCTGGGGCGGTATTCGCTCCACCTAGGGCGGGAGATTCTCGCCGTGGCCGCGGGCCGGTTTCAGCCGGTGTTTCTGCTGCCCAGTGGCGCCGAACGCTACTTTCCCGGCGGCGGCTTCGAGACGATCACCGTGTCGCCCTGGAATAAGGAGGCGATCCGCCGGCTCTACCGGCCGCTCCTCAAACCGTTGTTTTCGGCCCCGCGGGTCGCCCTCTGGCATGTCACGAGCCAGATGTCGAAGTATCTGCCGCTCGACGAGAGCGTGCCGGTGGTGCTCACGATCCACGACCTGAACTTCCTGCACGAATCGCCGGCTGATGCCCGCACCGAAGAGATCGACCGCAAGCTGGCCGATATGCAGCGGAAGGTGAACCGTGCGGCCGCGATCGTGGCCGATTCGGCGTATGTGGCCGAGGACGTGGCGAAGCATGTCGATCTGGGGGGCCGTCCGGTGCATGTCGTGCCGCTGGCCGTCTCGACTCCGCCGGTGGCGTCGGCTGAGCGACCCGCCTTCGTACCGGCCGGGCCGTTTCTGCTCACGATCGGCAACTGTCTGCCGCACAAGAATTTTCATGCGTTATTCGGACTCGTCGAGCAGCTGCCCGACGCCAGACTCGTGATCGCCGGCAAGAAGACGACCCCCTACGGCGAGTTTCTCGAGCGAGAAGTGGCGCAGCGTGGGCTGGCTGGGAAGGTGATCCTGCCGGGCGAGGTGTCGGACGGTGACCGGCAGTGGCTCTACGAGCACTGCGAGGCGTTTTTGTTTCCGTCGCTCACCGAAGGGTTTGGGTTTCCGGTGCTCGAGGCGATGCAGTGCGGCAGGCCCGTGTTTCTGTCGCGGCGAACGAGCCTGCCCGAGATCGCGGGCGACATGGGCTTTTATTTCGACGGCTATGAGCCGGCGGAACTGGCGGCGGTCTATCGGGAGGGCATGACCCGGTACCAGGCCGATCCGGCCTTTGCGACGCGGCTCAAGGACCATGCTGCCGGCTTTTCCTGGGCGGCCACGGCCCGGGGGTATTGCGATGTCTATGCCGGGCTCATCGGGCGGGACTGAACGGCTGCGACAGAGCGATGGCGGCAGACTCTTCGTGTTGGGCTGCAGAGACTGGGGTTTCTCGCGAAGCGGGGCTTTGGTATTTCCCAGAGGCTTCTTGCCCGCTTGGCTTCCGGACTCTTCCGCGGCACCAACCATGTCACAGCCAACCACCTGGGCCCGTGCGTTTGAGCAGGCCTCGCTGCGGCCCGCAGTCCGCAGATTCAAGAAGATCTTCGGCATCGGCCGGCTCTCGGCGGTGGCGCGACGTGTCGATCAGCTCTCGGCGGTTGAGCCGCGTGTCGCTCAACTCGAGGCGATGCCGTCACGGATCGAAGAGCTGGAGCGTCGGATCGAGGAACTCGAGGCCCTCTACCGTGAGCAGGTGGGATTGCAGTATCTGCAGCTCGCGGCTGAAACGGCGGAAGCAACGGCTGATGATGCTTGCAGCCAGCGTCGCGCCAAGTAAACATGATCAGGAAGAGGTGCACGACCATGCCACGTCGCCTCACCATCCTCAGTGATCTGCGGTCGGCGCAGTGGAACCGGGATCGCGGTATTGCCGCCTATGCTCAGAGCCTGGTGCTGCAGATAAGCCGGGATTTCCCGGAACATCGCCACCTGTTTCTCTGGGACGACCGGTTGCCACCGCCCCTGCGGACCGATGAACTCGCGGAGCATGGCGAGTGGTGGCTGGAGTCGGCGCTGGCCGACGGCTTTGACAGCCGCATCGACAGCGTGCTGACAACCTGCTTCTTCCTCCCGCAATTCGGCCGTGGCTGCGAGTACATTTTCCCGCACTGGCTCAAAGCCCACCAGCCCCATCGGCTGGGAATCGTCTACGACCTGATTCCGTACCTGTTTCCTGAAAAGTATTTTCCGACGCCGCAGTCGCGAGTGCCATACCTCCAATCGCTGCGGCTGATGCGGGAGTATGACCATCTCTTCGCGATCAGTCAGGCAACGCGTCACGACACGATCCAGTGGGCCGGTGTCGATGCCGCGCGGGTGCACTGCGTCTACGGGGACATCGATCACAGCAAGCGGGTGCTCATCGAGGCCGGCGGCAACGCCGGGGCGGCCGCCCGCCACGGCCTGCGGCAGCCGTTTTGCCTGTATATCGGTGGCGATGACTGGCGAAAGAACATGGACGGCATGGTGCGGGCCTTCGCCCATTTCCAGCAGCATCACCCCGATCACCAACTCGCCATCGTGTGCACGTTGCCTGAGGAGCGGATCGCCGAACTGCAGGGCCTCGCTCGGTCGCTGGGGATTCGTCCGGGGGCTGTCGTCTGCACGGGCTACGTGTCTGACGAGGAACTCATCGGCATCCTGCGGCAGTCCGACATGATGGTGTTTCCATCGATCTACGAGGGCCTTGGACTGCCGGTGCTGGAAGCTCACGGCTGTGGCGTGCCCGTCGTCGGATCGAGCACATCATCTGTGGCGGAACTCGTGATTCCGGAATTGTCGTGCGACCCACGGGAGCCGGAGAGCATCGCCGCGGCGATGGAGCGGCTCCAGAGCACGCCCGCGTTGCGGGAGCAGTCGGTGGCGTGTGGTCAGAAGTTACTCAATATGCTCGGGTGGAAACCGGCTGCGGCGGCCGTCATGAACACGCTCGCGGATCGACCATTTCTCCAGCCGGCGGCCGCCTGTCCAGCGATCGCGGTGGTCACGGCTGCACCACCCGGAAGCGATGGTTCGTGCGGACGCCTCTGTGTGGGCCTCGAGTCCAAGGCGTGGCAGACCGATTTTTTTGCCGCCGCATCTGGCCCCGGAGTCCATCGATCGCGGTCACTCCTGGCCGGCAACCGACTGCTTCCGGTAGAGGTTGTGCGAAAGGCGATCGACGTCGGCAGCTATTCAACGGTGTTGTTCGTGCTCAGCAATGCACCCGCGAGCGTGCCGGTGTTGAAGGCCCTGATGCAAACGCGGCTGGGCTGCCGATCGCGACGCATCGCGTATCTGGAGGACGAAGATCTCACGGCACTGTTCGAGGCCTTCCTGGAAACCTCGCTGGCCATGGACGCGGGGTATAGCCTGCGTTCTCTGGTGGAAACGGGGGAGTTGGACGGTGTGGTCGTCGGATCGACGGCCCACCGCGATGCGGTGCGGGCAACGCTTGGCAACGCCGCGGAACGGTTTTTGATCGAAGTCGCCGTCCTTGAGTCAGTTGGCCGCACGCTCTGCGAAATGCCAGGTATGCAGGCTGCCGCACCTGCCCCACTGCACTTCGGCGCGTAGCCCGGAATGCGGTCTGGGCGTCGCCGGAAACGCATCCCAAAACTGCCATTTCTTCCGTCGGAACCTCCTGCTACGGTTCCCCCCCTCAGGAATGGAACGACGGGTTCGTTCACCACTTTTGTTGCGGACTGTCGGGCCACGAAGCCCCACCATACGGGAGAGTCATCGATGCAGCGGCGTGCCTTGGTCACGGGTGTCACGGGTCAGGACGGTTCCTACCTTGCGGAGCTGCTGCTCTCGAAGGGCTACGAGGTGCACGGCCTGCGTCGTCGCTCGAGCACCTTCGGCACCCAGCGGATCGAGCACTTGATCTTCGGCGACAAGCCGCAGTTGCACCTGCACTACGGCGACCTGTCGGACGGCAACGGCCTGGTCCGGCTGATCCGGGAGATCCGCCCGCAGGAGGTCTACAACCTCGCCGCCCAGAGCCACGTCCGCGTCAGCTTCGACCAGCCGGCCTACACCGCCGACGTCACCGCCGTCGGCACGCTCCGCCTGCTCGAGGCGATCCGCGACGTGCAGGACGACACGGGCGAGCAGATCCGCTTCTACCAGGCCTCCAGCTCCGAGATGTACGGCAAGGTCGTGGAGACGCCGCAGAAGGAATCGACGCCGTTCTATCCGCGGAGCCCCTACGGCGTGGCCAAGCTCTACGGCCACTGGATCACCGTCAACTACCGCGAGAGCTACGGCCTGCACGCCTCCTGCGGCATCCTCTTCAACCACGAGAGCCCCCGTCGCGGCGAGACCTTCGTGACCCGCAAGATCACCCGGGCGGCCACCCGGATCAAGCTCGGCCTGCAGGAGAAGCTCTACCTCGGCAACCTCGATGCCCAGCGGGACTGGGGCTTCGCCGGCGACTACGTCGAGGGGATGTGGCGGATGCTGCAGCAGGACAAGCCCGATGATTATGTCGTGGCCATGAACGAGCTCTATTCGGTCCGCGAATTCTGCGAGAAGACCTTTTCGCGGCTGGGCCTCGACTACCAGGACTTCGTCGAGATCGATCCGCGGTATTACCGTCCCGCCGAGGTCGATCTGCTCCTGGGCGACAGCACGAAGGCCCGCACCAAGCTGGGCTGGAATCCGCAGACCAGCTTCGAGCAGCTCGTGGACATGATGGTCGAGTGCGACCTGGAGCTGGCGTCGCAGGAGAAGGCACTCGCCGAGCGGGAGACCCGTGTGCAACGGGCCGCCTGAGAGAGCGTTTCCCACGGCAGAAACAGGAACTATCCGATGGCGTCACTCCTCAAAAAAATCCGTCGCCTGTGGCGTTCCAAGGCAACGCCGGCCGTCCAGCCGCAGCCGGTGATCCAACCGCAGTCGTTTGCCCGCACGCAGCCCAGGTTGCATGCGGAAAGAAAGTCCTCGTCGACTGAGGGAACAGGACTTGTGTCGCAATTGTGTCGGTATGCGACGCTCGACTCGGCTGCGTTTCGCGGCTGGGCGGAGCAGCTGCGGGAGCCGTGGCGGGCCCACCGGAAGCTCTGGGAACTGGCGTTCATCTGCCAGGCGCTCGAGGAGCGTGGGCTGCTCGAGCCGGGCCGCAAGGGCCTCGGGTTTGCCGTGGGGGCAGAAAAGCTACCGTCTTTATTCGCGGCACGGGGCTGCCAGATCACTGCCTCTGATCTTCCCAGCGACGATGAGCGGAACAAACCGTGGGCGGCATCGGGCCAGTGGGTAGGCAACCTCGAAGCCTTGAACGAAGCGGGCCTCTGTCCAGAGGACGCGTTTCGCGACCACGTCGCCTACCGACCCGTGGACATGAACCACATCCCTGCCGATCTCGGTGGGTATGACTTCACCTGGTCCACCTGCTCGTTCGAGCACTGCGGCAATCTCGACCTTGGCCTGCGTTTTCTGGAGCGGCAGATGGACTGCCTGAATCCTGGGGGCATTGCCGTCCACACCACCGAATTCAATCTCTCGAGCAACGACGCCACGCTCGCCGACGGGCCGTGCGTGATCTACCGCCTGCAGGACATCGAGTCGGTCTGTCAGCGGCTGGTTGCCAAGGGTCACCATGTCGAGCCGATCGACCTCGATCCCGGCAGCGATCCGCTCGACCGGGTGATCGATGTGCCGCCCTACTGCCAGTGGGCCACCGACCCGCCCGCTCGGATCAAGCATCTGCGGCTCAATCTTGCCGGCCACGCATCGACGTCGATCGCCCTCATTGTCCAGAAAGCCGCCTAGCGAATCCGGTGCCCCGGTGACGCCATCGTCCTCATACTCCCGCCCCCGACCACGGAGCAGCCAACGCGATGATCTCCTACGCCCAGAACTTCGAAGATGTCGTCCTCAACCGCGTGTTTCACAACATCAAGGACGGCCGCTACATCGACGTCGGCGGCTTCGACCCCGTGGTGGACTCGGTGACCAAGCACTTCTATGACAAGGGCTGGTCGGGCGTGAATGTCGAGCCCGTCGTGCGGTTTCACGAGAAGTTCGAGGAACAGCGGCCCCGCGACTGGAATCTAAACGTCGTGCTTGGAACGGAGCGAGGGTCGGTCGAGTTCAGCGAATGGGGCGACTCGGGCCTCTCGACGTATCGCGACACGATGGACGCCAAGAGCTTGGCGGGCTTTGGCCTCGCGAAGAAGACCTATTCGGTCCGCATGATCACCCTCGCCGACGTCACCAGTCAGTTGGATGGCCAGGACGTGCAGTTTCTCAAGATCGATGTCGAGGGCGCCGAACGGGACGTGCTGCTCGGTGGCGAGTGGCGGGCCTTCCGGCCGCGGGTGATCCTGCTGGAGGCGATCAAGGCGAAGCTGCCCGGCTGCGACATCTACTCCTACGAGCCGACCTGGTTCGAATGGGAGGGGCTGCTCTTCGAACATGGCTATGAATTCGGCCTGTTCGACGGCTTGAACCGCTACTACTACCGCCGCGAGGAGCCGGCCCTCCGCGCTCCGCTGTCCTATCCGGCCAACATCACCGACGGATTCAAGCTCGTGAAGGGGCATTACCTGGCGACTCCTGCCGCGGCCTAGTCAGAGCCAGTCGGCCGCTCGAGCACATTCAGTCTTTCGACCCAGAAAGGGATCCCCGTGAAGATCTGGTACGACGTCTCTGACTTGGTGGGGTGGAAGCTCCCGCACCTCACCGGCATTCAGCGGACCACCGTCGGCATTCTCAACGGTCTTGTTGAACAGGGCGGTTCCGTCGGCTTGGTGCGGTACGACACGAAGGCCGGCCGTTTTAGCTCCATCAGCGCGTCTCAATTACCGGCGAACGTGCGGTGCCATCTCCGTGGATTTGCCGCTGCCGAATCGGACACGTCGTCGGCCGAGTCGGCCCGTCCTGGACCGCTCCCGGCGGCGAAGGCCGCGGCGCGTCCTGGTCGCCGCAAGCTGAAGCTGTTCAAGAAGGGCTTTTTCTTCGGCGAGGCCGGCGAAACCGAGGAAATGCGAAACGCCTTTCGGCAGTTCAAGACGGCTGCCCGTCAGCTGCGGAAAAGTATCGGGCACTGGGCGAAGCGGCGGCTGCGACGCGCGGCGCGCCCGGGCCAGCCGCTGACTCCGCCGTCACACATGCGGGGAACGGGCGGGCATGGAATACCAGCCTTGTCGGGTCAGGACGTGGCGGCGTTTGCCGCACCGGGCGATGCGCTCGTGTCGATCGGCGCCACCTGGGTGATGCCCGGCCATACCGAGGCGGTCGCCAGCGTCCGGTGCCGGGGCGTGAAAGTGGTGCGGATGATCTATGACCTCATCCCGACCATCAAGCCGCAATGGCTCGAACCGGCCCACACGAGGGCGATCACGGCCTGGGTCCGCAGTGTGCTGTGTGAATCGGACTGCGTGCTGACGATCTCGGAATTCTCGCGGCAGGAGATCGAACGTTACTGTGCGGAATGCCGGTTCGATGTGCCTCCGATCACGGTCGTACGGCTGGGTGACGTGATGGGCGAGGACTCCGGCGATTCAACGCCCTCGCCCATGCCGAGATTTGCACCGACGCGGCCGTTTTTCGTCTGCGTTTCCACGCTCGACGTCCGCAAGAATCACCGACTGCTGTATGACGCCTGGACGCAACTCGCGGCTCGGCGGGGTGAGGCGTGCCCAGATCTGGTCTGTATTGGCACGCCCCATCTCTACGTCGCCGACCTGCTCCGGGAGATTCGCCAGGATCGCACGGTCAACCGGCACATCCACGTGCTGCACGGCATCGAGGACTGTGAGCTGGAGTGGTACTACAAAAACTGCCAATCCACGATTTATCCCTCCAAGTATGAGGGCTGGGGATTGCCCGTCGCCGAAAGTCTCGGGCACGGCCGGATGTGTCTGGCATCGAATGCCACGAGCATTCCGGAGATCAGCAGCGACCTGCCTGCATTCTTCGATCCTTTCGATGTTCACGGTCTCGTGGCCCTGGTGGAGCGGGTGCTCGATGACCCGGAGTGGGTCCGCGACCGCGAGGAGATCATCCGACAGAATTTTCAGCCAACCAACTGGCGTGAGACGGCAACGCAGGTGCTCGTAGCGATCGATGCTCCGGCTGAACAGACCCGTCGATCGGTGTGGCCGCGTCTCTCTCACGGGAATGAGACGACGGAGTCGGTCGAGATTCCCAGCGGCAGGACATTGAAGGCAGCATGAGCACAAGACGCGCGCTCGAGTCGTGTGGGGATAGCCGTGCCGCCGGGCAGCAGAACCATGCGCCGCGGGTGTTGATCGACTGCACGCAGACGCTCGCCACTCCCCGTCATGCCGGCATCCCGCGGGTGGTGCGGAACATCACCCGCCACGGTGTCGCGGCCGCGGCACAGCATGGCGCGACGGTCGTTCCCGTCCGGTTCGAAGACGATCACTTCATCACCCTGAGCCTTTCGTCATCCGGCGACATTGTTGACGTCGTCAAGCGACCACCGGCCAGCAACGCCCATCCCGTGCTGCGGCGGCTCCATAAGCTGCTGGTGCCGAGAACGATCGTCCGGGCGATCCGCACACAGTGGCGGCGGCTCCTTCGCATTCCGCTCCCCGGAGCGCCGATCGAATTTCAGCCGAACGACACGCTGCTGCTGGCGGACTCGTCGTGGGCGACCAGATATTGGCATGTCGTGGACCGGGCGAGAGAGGTCGGCACACGGGTCGGGGTCGTGCAGTACGACTTCATTCCCCACACCCACCCGGAACTCGTGCCGAAGCGGCTGCCTGCGACCTATCGGAGCTGGATGCAGAACACGCTGACGCGGGCCGATTTTGTGGCGGCGATCTCCGAATCGGTCGCCGTCGAGGCCCGTGAAGAACTGCGTCGGATGGGACGTCACCCCGATCGGGCGGCACCGCTCGTGCAGGCCTTTCGGCTGGGCGCCGATGTGAAGCCGCCGGCGAAGGCGGGGACAGTGCGTCGCGAATTGCTCGATTTTCTCGCGGCCTCACCCGTGCAGCCCTATCTCACCGTCGGCACGATCGAGCCCCGCAAGAATCAGACGATTCTGCCGGCTGTCTTTGAAGAGGTGTGGCGGCAGGTCCCCGATGCCCGTCTGCTCGTTGCGGGCTTCGTGGGCTGGAAGGGGGATGAACTCATCCGCCGGTTGCACAGCCACCCGCGGTATGGCACCCATCTGATGCACTTTGGCGACCTGTCGGACGCGGAATTGCTCCATGCCTACGGCCGTGCCCGTGCCCTGATCTTTCCATCGCGGGCCGAGGGATACGGCCTCCCGATCGTCGAGAGCCTGTCGCACGGCATGCGGGTCTTTGCGTCGGACATCCCGGCCCATCGCGAGGTGGGCGGGCCGTGGTGCGTCTATTTCGCACCCGGTGACGTGGCAGGTCTGGCCGGGCAGATCGTCCGCTGGGAACGAGATGGCGTCTTTCCGGCGGCACAGCCGAAGGGAGCCTTTGCGTCCCCGACCTGGCAGCAGGCGACCGAACAGCTGATGCGGATTGTTTTTTCCGGG
The DNA here is from genome assembly GCA_947459185.1 of Planctomycetaceae bacterium. Classification (GTDB taxonomy): domain Bacteria; phylum Planctomycetota; class Planctomycetia; order Pirellulales; family UBA1268; genus CAMCQY01. The sequence goes on from CANHCU010000001.1 coordinate 14,737, forward strand.
ACATCGGTGGATGCCCTGCACGGAGAGCGGGCGGCGGCCTGACCACGATCCGCAGTTCGGGCGTCGGCAGCGGTGCCAACGCCATCGGAAACAAGACTCAAAGAGGCACGATCATGGCGCGGGTGGATGAATTGCTGGGATCGATCACGGCGTGGCGGAATGGTGCCAATACCAGCACGCAGCGACCGAGCCGTGGCTCGGTGGCCCGGATCGACGTCGCCCGTTTCCCGAAGGCTGACCCCACGATGCACGTGGGTGGCACTCGGCCGGACAAAACCCTCTCGTCGCTCTGCACGTTCGACCAGCTCGACAGCCCCCGGTTTCGTCACTGGGCGGCGGCGATCCAGGAGCCGTGGCGAGCCCATCGCAAGCTCTGGGAACTCGCCTACATCTGCCAGACCCTCGACGAGCGGGGCATGCTCCAGCCAGGCCGCCGCGGCCTCGGCTTCGCAGTGGGGGCGGAGAAGCTGCCGGCACTGTTTGCGGCCCGTGGCTGCAAAATCACCGCGACCGACCTCCCAGCCGAGGACGAGCGAAACCAGGCCTGGGCGCAGACGGGCCAATGGGTCGGCAACCTCGCGTCGCTGAGCCACCCCGCCATCTGTCCCGAACAGGCCTTTCGCGACAACGTCAGCTACCGGCCCGTCGATATGAACGACATTCCGGCCGACCTCACCGGCTTCGACTTCACCTGGTCGACCTGCTCCTTCGAGCACTGCGGCAGCATCGAGCTCGGCCTGCGGTTTCTCGAGGAGCAGATGCGGTGTCTTGCGCCTGGCGGCATCGCCGTGCACACCACGGAGTTCAATCTGTCTTCGAACGACGCCACGGTGATGGATGGTGGCTGCGTGATCTTTCGGCTCAAGGACATCGAGTGGATCGTCGCGGCGCTTCGCGACGCCGGTCACGATGTCGAGCCGCTGGACCTCTCGACGGGCTCGCGGGAACTCGATCGCCATGTCGACACCGCGCCCTACAGCCAGGACCGGCACCTCCGGCTCGACCTCTGGGGCTATGCGTCGACATCGATCGGCCTCATTATCCGTAAAAGCACGCAGGCCGATGCGTATGGGCATCTCTCCGCGGCTGAAAGCCGCCGTGTGCGGATGACGTTGTCATGCCGCGATACCGATCCTCTCCCGAAGGTGCCAGAGGCAGGAGCGGTAGTCGAGCAGGATGGGCAGCGGGTGCAGATCATGCACGAGGGCACGCGGGTGATCGCCGACGGCTACTACGGCGGCTGGATGACCGACGTGATCCGAGGTCTCCGCGGCCATCACGAGCCTCAGGAGGAACTCCTCTTCCACCACCTGCTCGCGCACGTGCGGCCGGGATCGCAATTTGTCGAACTCGGCGCCTACTGGGCCTACTACACGAACTGGTACCTCGGCGCCGTGCCAGGCTCGACAGCGCTCTGCGTCGAGCCCGACCCCGCCAATCTGGAGGTGGGTCGCCGGAATCTGGCGATCAATGGCCGCACCGCCACGTTCGTCCAAGCCTTCGTTGGCAGCTGCTCGGAGCGGTCACGGGTCGGCCGCCTCGAGTCACTCGACATGGACGCCGTCCTCGCGCGGGTGGGCGGTCGGCCGATCGAGATGCTCCACATGGACGTGCAGGGGGCGGAGTTGCCGTTCATTGAGTCGATGCGGCGAGCGGTCGCGGAACGAAAGGTGCGGTTCATCGTGGTCTCCACCCACCATGAATCGGTGTACTCCACCTACCAGAAATCGACCATCGGCTCGACGACCACGCACGAAGATTGTGTCAGGGCGCTTCAGTCACTCGGCGCGAAGGTGTTCGTGGACCACGATGTGTATGAGTCCTTCAGCGGCGACGGCCTGATCGTGGCGAGCTTTGCGGCCGAGGACAGGTCGATCGTGCTGCCGGCGATCAGCCGGAACGTGCGGGAGCGATCACTCTTCAGCGGCTGGATTTCGCGTGCTCCGAGCGCGGCAGCGGCCGCCAGTGTGGTCACGCCGCGGCAGAACGGTTGGTTGCACCGGCAGGTTTTGAAACTCCGCCGCTCATACCGGAAGCGGTTCAAGGGCGGAGCCGCTCGGCGGGTTGCCTGAGGCCGTCGTCAGACCTTCGGAAAGACGACCAGGCCCTTGGCGGTGTTCAGCAGGTTGCGGGTGTTGCGGAACCATGTCGTGTAGCAGACGCCGGAACCGGTGCAGATGCCCAGGGCTTGGACACCGACCTGGTTGTACTGCACGATGTTGCCGAGGGCAGCGTTGTTGGCGACGCCAAAGAGGAAGTTCGTGGCGTTGATGAGCACCGCGCCGGTTTTGCTCGCCGTGAGTGTGTTCCGATAGAAGCCTGTGCCAGTTGAGTGGCCTGCCGCCCAGAGCCCGTTGCCCTGCGCCGCGGTGAGCGTGTTCCCGAAGCCCGCCGTTGAGCCCCCGACCGTCAGTCCGGTGGCGTTTTCCAGAACCATCGCGTTGCCACCCAGGGCACTGGCCGAGAAGATGTTGCCGGCGATCGTGGTGTTGGTCATCGTTCCGGCGGCGTAGAGGCCATGCACCGTGGAGGCGACGTAATTGCCCGCGCCATTACCAACCGTGGTGGCGGCCCCCCCCACGAAGAACGGCGTTGCCGAAGACGCTCCGGTCGCGTTGATCATCTGAATCCCGGTCGTCTGGCCGGTGATGGCATTGCCCGAGATCACCGAACTGGAGAGGTTGCCCACGGCCCGCACGCCGGTGGTGCCGCCGGCGATGGTGTTGCCGCCGCCGGCAGTTGCGCTGCCAAGGGACAGCCCCTGGGCATCGAGCAACGACACGCCCAGCGGATTGCCGGTCAGCGAATTGCCCTGAAACGTAGTGCCGGTGAGGGTGCCGGTGGCGAGCAGGCCGATTGTCTTGCTGCCGCTGATTGTGTTCTTGGAGGCGGTCGTCAGGCCGCCCACCGTCAGGTTGCTGGCGTCGGTGAGGTTGATGCCGATGCCGTTGCCGCGGATCGTGTTGCCGACGATCGTGGTGGAAGTGTAGTCGGCTTTCGAGCCGGCGATGCCGGAGCCGACATTGTCGGCAATGACGTTCGGTTCAGCGGTGGCGGTGCCACCGAGGGCGAATCCGGTCATCTTCTGTCCCGACGTTGCCAGGAAGTGAACGCCGTGTCGGCCGTTGGTCTGGATGACGTTCCCCTGGAGCGTGGTCGTGCTGAAGACTCCGGAGTTGAGGAGGACGCCGTCCATCTCGTTGCCCTGGATCGTGTTGCCGAGGTTCGGCCCGCCGACGAGCAGACCGGCGAACGCCGCGCCGCCACCCTGCAAGTTGATGCTCAGGCCGTTCGATGCGTTGTACTGGATTGCGTTGCCTTGGATGGTCGTGCCGGTGTAGGTGCCGCCGAAGGCGGCGAGGCCGTCGGCTCCGTTGCCCTGGAGAATGTTGCCCTGCCCGCTCTTGCCCACCGCGAGATTGGTGAGCGTCCTGCCCGCCGGCGCGAGTTCGATGCCATGGCGGCTGTTGCCGGAGATCAGGTTGCCGACGATGCTCGTGCCGGTGTAATCCCCCTGCGTCACGAGCACGCCGTTGGACGAGTTGGACTGGATGGAGTTCGCGGCGCTGGATGTCGCGCCACCGATCTGCAGGGCCGTGATGCCGCCACTTGTGGCGGTGAACGAGATTCCGTCGCTCGTGTTTTGGAGGATCGAGTTTCCCTGGACGACGGTGTTTGTGTAGCTGCCAGAGCGGAACGCCAGGCCGTCGCCGTTATAGGCGAAGAGGTTTTGGGCGGCGGTCGTGGTGCCGCCGATCGTCAGGCCGGTGACGCCCCCGGCTGCGAGGAGGCCGTTGGACGAATTGGCGGTGATCGTGTTGCCGGAGATGACCGATCCGGTCATCGTGCCGCCCACTAGTTCGATCCCGTTGGTGTTGGCCGTCAGCGTCAGGCCGTTGATCGTGGAGCCGGTCGAACCACCCAGAAACCGCAGGCCGCTGTCGAAGCCCGTGAGCGTGAGGTTGAGCCCGTTCATCACGATCCCGTTGGCGCCGTTGGCGAACGCAAGGCCGTCGGCCGCCGACGTCGCCCCGCCGTCGAGCGTGATCGCGTTCGTGCCGGAGAATAAGAACGTCGTCCCGGCCGTATTCGTGATCGTCGGCAGGGCCGTGGCGAGCGCGATCGTGCCGACGGCCAAATTCTGAAACGTGATCGTGTTGGCGGTTCCAGCATAGGTGGTGTTCACATCGAGGATGGCCTGCCGCAGCGAACCGGTCCCGGCGTCGGCCAACGTCGTGACGTTGACGACGGCCAGCGCAAGCCGGGCCTCGAGCGATTCAAACGGGGCAAGTCGTGTCTGGCTCTGGCGTTGAGGGGCCGCGGGACGAACGCGATTTCCGGAGACTCGTGTGATTCGACGGAACAACGTCTGGATGTTGGTACGGCTGCGGCTCATCGAAGGGGCTCCGGGGCGTAAAAGGCGTGAAAAGCTGGACACGGCCGCAAGCCCGCTGTTCCAGCCCAAGCCGCCGACGCCGTCGCGGGGCGGTTTGGGAGAGATGCGCGAGGTATAGCGGTCGTGATGGGCTATCTCCGTTGCCCGGAAAAGCTATCACAGCCGCTGGCGAGACGTCTAACCGGCGCAGCGGGCGAGAGAATGTCCCGGCGATCAACGCTGCAGACTGAAGCCGCTGGCGATGCCCGCAAGGGGTTCAGGCGGCCGCCCGAAGGGGCTCCTGGCCGCGGATCATGAGGTGGACACCCTCCTCGTAATACCAGCGGAAGTGCCTGCGGACATCCGCCATCAGCGGCCCGGCCTCGTCCAGATACCGCTGGATATCGCGGCCTCCCGCCGAGCGGTTGAGCGACGGGAGCGGTCGGGCATGGCCGAGGCCGTTGTCGTCGCAGAACGCCTGAAGCGCCGGCTGCAGTGACTCGAAGTCGAGAAGTGTCGTGTTGTGCCAGAGCGGACCGCCGACGTCGAAGAACTGATCGTACGTGGGGATCCGGCCACCGATGACAGCGGCGGCGAGAAAATCGCGGAACGTATGGTGCTGTGTACAGCCAATAAAGGGATCGGTCGAATCTGCGACGGCCGGATCGCGCTTCCAGAACTCGAACAACGACACCAGCATCTCAAACGGATCCCGAATCACGCCGACGATCCGCAGGGATGCGTGGAGCGGGCGAAAGCGATCCGCCAGCGTTGGCGACAGCAGTTTCAGGGAGCGGTGGGTGAATCGTCCGAGACGCCTTGGAATGCTATGCGGCCGCAGCAGGCTCAGGCTCAGATTGACCGGGTAGTGCGGATTGTCGGGAACGAGCAGGTCGGCATCCGGGCAGGTATCGATGAACCAGCGCTGCAGCGACGTACCGGCGGTCTTCGGGTAGTGGGCAAACGCGAGTTTGTGCGTGCGGCTGACGAGCATCGGCTCACTCCCAGATTCCCTCGGACGACATGCCTGTGCCGCTCGTGCCGGGGAGTGGTGGGTTGGCTCCCTGAACTTGTAGCGACGGCAACCAACGGAATCGACAGCTTTATCCGCACAGCTTGAATAATCTCCCCAAGCCGGAGTGGTTTCCGCATCGCCAGGATCAATATGGTTTCGACCAAGGCCCCCTGCCTGCGCAGTCTTTCCATCTTTGCAACGAGCTGGCGACGCTGCCTGTGACGTTTAGTTTGCGGGGTGTGACGACCGATACAGCCACGGGGTAGTCGGAGTGCGTGCCAGCTGGTGTCAGCCGGTTTCCGCTCCGTGGTCTTGTGGCCTTCTCTTTCATGGTCGCCAACCGGCTTTTCGCAGAGCGGACCTCCCAGCCGGCTCGGGCCGAACGGCCCCGCGTGGTGCTCGACCTCGAGAAGTTGCGTCATACCAACTGTGGGCTGGGGCGGTTCTGCCGGCATCTGGCCGAGGGGATCCTGGCGCTCGGCGAGCGGTCTTTCGATCCGGTGTTTTTCCTGCCGCAGACGCTTCCCCAGGAAACCGTCCGGCACTTCCGGGCTGAAGGCGTCGAGCAGATCGAGGTCAGCCCGTGGCGGAAGGAGACCTTCGCCAGCCTCTATCGGCCGTTCCTCGCGCCGTTCCAACGGCGGCACCGCTATGACCTCTGGCACGTCACGAACCAGACGAGCAAGTATCTGCCGCTCGATCCCACCGTGCCCGTCGTGCTGACGATCCACGACCTGAACTTCCTCCACGACGCCCGGCATCAGGATCGGCCTGCGGCCGTGGTCCGCAAGCTGGCCGATGTGCAGCGGAAGGTGGACCGGGCAACGGCCATCGTCACCGACTCCCGCTATGTGGCCGATGACGTTGCAACGCACCTGCGGCTTGGCGGCAAGCCGGTGCATGTCGTGTCGCCAGGCCTCTCCGCTCCGCCCGTCGCGTCTGCTACGGCCCCGGTCTGGGCACCCCGCGGGAAGTTCATCCTGTCAATCGGCAACTGCCTGCCCCACAAGAATTTTCACGCACTCTTTGACTTGATCGAGCGGCTGCCAGACTTTGCACTCGTGATTGCTGGCAAGCGGGAGACGCCCTACGGCGAACAGCTTTCCCGCGAAGTCGCCGCCCGGAATCTCGACGGCCGGGTGACGCTCACCGGGCAGGTGTCGGACGGCGACCGCCAGTGGCTCTACGAGCAGTGCGAAGCGTTTGCGTTTCCCTCGCTCACCGAAGGCTTTGGGTTTCCGGTGCTCGAGGCGATGCAGTGCGGTAAGCCCGTGTTCATGTCCCGTCGTACGAGCCTGCCAGAACTCGGCGGGTCGCTCGGCTTCTACTGGGACTCTTTCGGAGCGGAGCACATGGCCTCGGTCTTCCACGCCGGCATGGCCGCCGTGACCGCGATGCCGACCTTCGCGGCCGCGGCGAGGGCCCGGGCCGCGGAATTTTCCTGGGAGAACGCCGCCCGCGGCTATCTGCAGGTCTACCGCTCGATTCTCGATCCGGCAACCGCCTGAGCGGCAGCGTTTTCCGGGCAAGTTCACGTCCAAGCTGCTCTTCCGAAACCCCCCTGGGAATTGCTATGACCCACGGCGCCATGTCCACCCTGACGATTCAGAAGCCTGTGTCCGCACGAAAGGCCCTCATCTGTGGGATGGGCGGTCAGGATGGCAGCTATCTGGCGGCCCACCTTCTCGACCTTGGCTACACGGTCGTCGGCACGAGCCGCGACGCCCAGGCCGCCCGCTTCGACGGGCTCACGCGGCTGGGCATCCGCGACCGCGTCACGGTGGAGTCGATGTCGCTCGTCGACTTTCGTTCCACGATGCAGGTGCTCTCCCGCACCCAGCCCGACGAGGTCTACAACCTCGCCGGCCAGACCTCCGTGGGGCTCTCGTTCAACCAGCCGGTGGAAACATTCGAGAGCATCGTCATCGGCACGGTGAACCTGCTCGAGGCGATCCGCATGCTCGGCCGTCCGATCCGGCTCTACAACGCCGGCAGCTCCGAGATGTTCGGCAACACCGGCGATCAGCCGGCCGGCGAGACCACTGTGCTGCGGCCCTGCAGCCCCTACGGCATCGCCAAGGCGACGTCGTTCTGGCAGATCGCCCAGTATCGTCAGGCCTATTCAATTGAGGCCTGCACCGGCATCCTCTTCAATCATGAGAGCCCGCTGCGGCCCGAGCGGTTCGTGACCCAGAAGATCGTGGCGGGCGCCTGCCGCGTGGCCGCTGGCGAGCAGGACGTGCTCAGCCTCGGCGACCTCTCCGTCCGTCGCGACTGGGGCTGGGCGCCGGAGTATGTCGTTGCCATGCACCGCATGCTGCAGACGGAGACGCTCGAGGATTTTGTCATCGCCACGGGCCAGACGACGAGCCTCGAGGACTTTGTCCGCGAAGTGTTCGCCAGCCTCGGCCTCGACTGGCGGAAACATGTTGTCCGCGACCCCGCGCTCACCCGCCCCAGCGAGATCCTCTCGGGCCAGGCCGACACATCGCATGCCACCGCTCGGCTCGGCTGGACGGCACGATCCCGCATGAAGGACGTCGCGCGGATGATGGTGGAGGCGCGGCGTGATTCGCAGGCTCCGGTAATTCGCCGCGCGGCCTAGCGGCTTGGCCGTCAGCGTGATGGGCGCCGGATTCCCTTGCTTGCGCTGCGGGCTTGGATGAATGATCCCGGTTCCATGCAAGCCCGAAGCGCAAGCGAGAGGAAACCGCGACCTGTTGCCGTGAGGCCACCCGCGATTCCCTTGCTCGCGCTGCGGGCTTGGATGGGGACGGGCTTCTATGGGACGGGTGTCCCGCGTGCTGTCTTGAGACGTCGCCGCACGCTTGCGAGGGCGATGGCGATCGCCAGCCCGCCGCAGACGACCGGAAAGGCTTGGCCGATCCGGCTGGCCAGCGTGCGGGTGTTGATCAGGGGCACCTCGGCGACGAGCACGTCCTCCACATGGAGCGGCAGCCGCGCGGGGATGGTGCCCAGCGGCGAGACGACGCAGGTCTCGCCCGTTGCCGCGCACCGCAGCAGGCAGCGGCGGTTTTCCACGGCCCGCAACTGCGCGAGCAGGCGGTGCTGGAGGAGCGTAAGGGTCGCCTTGAACGACGAGCCATTGATCAGCGAGAGCAGCACATTGGCCCCATTGTCGGCAAGCGATTCGGCGGCGCTTGGCACCATGTCTTCGTAGCAGAGCATCACGCCCAGCTTTGCCTTGTCGCCAAGCGCCAGCACGGTCGCCGCCGGACCGACATCGAGGTCGTCGTCCATCGGAAAGTAGTGCCGCAGTTCGGGCATGAACGCAGTGCCCGGGACATATTCGCCAAACGGCATCAGATGCCGCTTGTGGTAGCAGCCGATGATCTGCTCGGCATCGTCAACGAGGATCGCGGACTGGTAGAGGTCGTTGGGCCGTTCGGGATAGCCGCTGTAGATCTTGCCGCCAAACAGGAGCGGACAGGCAGGATCGGCCAGCGGCCGCAAGCCCCGCTGCGGTTCCCGCGACTCCGCAAAGATCCGCTCGGGATCGTTGAAGGCGGGGAGCTTTTCCGAGTAGGAGCCGCCGCTACATTCCGGCCAGCAGATCAGGTCGAAGGGCCTGTCGCGGCCGGCGCATGCCTCCCTCGAGAAACGCTGGAGGTCGTCGATCGAATCGTCACGGCTGGGATCGACCTGCACGAGCGCCACGCTGAGCTTCGGCGCCGCGGCCATCTGGGCCGACCAGAACTGCATCGCCCATGCGCCGTAGGCGAGGTTGGCCAGGCAGACCACGACCGCGGCCACGCCCGCTGCCGTCCAGGCCGGGCCGACCGCCGCGTGCCCGCGACGCCAACGGCGGAGCATCTCCACCACCAGCACGATCACGCCGGCATGGGCATAGAGCACGAAGGTGGCAGCCTCCGGGCCGAGTAGATCGACCGATTGCACGAGCACGGGCCAGGCGATCTGGCTGTAGCCGAGTTTCCAGGGAAAGACGCTCGTGACGAAGGCCTCGGTCGCGACGGCGACGAGTGCCGCCGGGAGCCAGGCATTGCGAGGATCGGCGACCGTGCGACTGACAAACCAAAAGGGCAGCGACAGCCGCAGGGCATCCCAGAGCACGATCGGCACGGTGAAGGCCAGGCCGATCCCGTAGCTCGACTGGATCGCGTCGGCGAGCACGGTGGGTGACCAGTGAAACGCCGTGGCCAGGCTCGTCGCCGCCACGGCCAGCACGAGCGTTTCGCCCCGCCAGCCGCGGAGCGCGGGGAGACAGACAAGCGCAGCCGCCACACCCAGCCATTCACAGGGCACGAGGTCCTGCCAGAGCCACGGGGTCGCGATCAGCATCGCGATCACCGCCGCCCCCAGGGCATCCGCCCACCAGGCGGTCTCCGCTCGTTGCCGCTCGAAAACATTCATACACCGGTTCTAATCACGAACCCGGGCCCGCACAAACCGCAGGTCGGCCGGACGTCCGTGTCGTTCCGTCTGGCATGGGACGGGGGCCGCAAAAACGAGCGAGCCGGACGGCACTGGCGGGACAAGGCCCACGCACGTGCTGTCCGGCTCGTGATCTCGTCTGTTTTCAGGCCAGCATTCGGATGGAGGTCCGGACGACGACTAGAAAATCTTCCCCGGGGGGGAGAAGGTCAGAGTCGACGTCGTCGCGTCGGCCGCAGCCAACAGGTAGACGTACTGGCTCTTCGGGAAGTTGAAGTCCAGCGTCTGCGACACGGCAGCAGTCTGATCCTGAACGAAGGCCTGGGCAGCCCCCTTCTTGATCGTGAACTGGGCCACGCCGTTGCCAGACACCGTCTTACCGCCCGCTGCCGTCGTAGCCGCACCATTCTTCGCATTCACGAGCGCCGGCGCGGTGCCGGTGTTCTTGATGCGAACGTACTGGTTGTTCGACTTCGAGCTACCGCCGCTCCGGCCGCCCGCAAACGCGGCGCTGGCCGAAACCACCATGGCGACGACCGCCAGGGTGAGGAAAGAACTACGAATCATAGGAACCTTTCTTCGAAGAAACATTCACGTGATCACGATCGTGCTGGGCTCAGCACGACCGACTACGGGTTGCCCCGCAATGTTGGTGGGCCGGGTCGCCCCGGCGGGTGTATTGGTGTGGGCGTGCCGTGAACTCTTAGTTGGCGGTCTCGGTCTCGGTCTCTCCGCCGGTGCGGGTGCAGATGGCAATCAGCACGCGAACATCGAGCCGGTCGCTGAGGAATGAAATGTGGCCGTCGCCATAGAGGCTGTTGAGCCCGCCGACGTGGTGACTCCGGAAGGCATCGACGCTTGGGTCGTTGATGACGCGGGAATTGAGCGGGAAGCAGTTGTAGCCGGCGGCCCAACAGGCGTCACCGTCCGTGAGCGTGTCGGCACCGCCGGCCATCTCGCGATCGACTGCCTCGGCGACCAGCAGCGTCTTGGAAAGCCCGTCCGAGACCGACGCCGCGGTTGCCGACAGTTTGTATTCATGATCGGTCGCATAGAGGATCCCGCCGTGTTCATCGCGGGTGGTGAGCGGAACGATCGCCTCGCCGTTGGGCTTGATATAGGCGCCAAGAATGCCGCCGTAATCCTGCTTGCCGGGGAACTGCTTCACGCCGCTGGGGCAGACATAGGTCGGGATCGTGATGTCCACCTTGGACAGATTGCTGGCGGGATCATTCCAGGGCTTCGTGTAGTCAATGCGATCCGACACCGCCGACTGTTCCAGGAACGGCAGGATGAACGACGACCAGGCATGCCGGCGCTTGATCTGATTGACTCCAAGCGGAAGTTGTTCGTCTCCAGGCGGGAACCGTTTCTTGGCCTGCTCGTAGTTGGTCAGCGCCACGCCCATCTGCTTGAGATTGTTGGCGCACTGCATCTTGCGGCCCGACTCGCGGGACCGCTGCACGGCTGGCAGCAGCAGGCCAATCAGCGTCCCGATAATGGCGAGTACCGCGAGCAGTTCGACGAGTGTAAAGCCACTCGGTGTGAGGCGTTGGGCGGTGGTTTTCATGGCTACATTTCTCGGGGCGGAAACGCCTCTGTTAAGATGCGTAGGATACGACGGCTATTGGGGGGGTCAAGCTCGCGGAACGGATTTCTCGTAAAACACGATGTTTAGCAGATTTTCATTTTGGCGAGGAGGCGAGCAAAATGCCCATCTGTCGAATCTAAGCTACGTGTCACCAATGACTTACGTACAGCATGAATGCCTTGAGCGGGCCCCAAGGCAAGGTCAGATCAGATGATCCTGAAGCTGGTTGCGGCACCGGCAGCGAGCGGGTTGCCGGCCCGGTCCACAACGCCTGGCCTCACGAACGACAGGGTATAGGTTCCGGGCTCTGCGAGCGTGAGTTGTTCCTGGAACGTAAATGTCCTTCCGTCAGGGGACTGGGACATTGTGATCAACCCGACGTAGGGCCGGGCACGCACGTCGTTGATGGCCACGTTGGGTATTGTGACTCCAGACTGCGTCCGGCCGGAAAGGATCAGGTTGGACGCCCGCACCCCTGACACGGGCTCGGAGAATGTCACTGTCGCGCGGCCATTGACCGAGTCGTAGGTCAGGCTCGCCGTGGGCGGAGTGGGATCGACGGCCATCCACATGGGAGTCGCCGTGCTCCAGACGCTCCCGGCACCGACCGCATACGCTGTCATTGTGTGGGCACCGGTTGTGAGTTGCCGGGCTGCGGGCGTCGCCAGGCTCCAGGCCCCACGCACCGTGGCCGTGGTGATGCCGAGCAGCTGCCCATCGGCATAGACGACCACGCTCGAACGAGGGGAGGCCGTGCCGGTAAACACAGGCCTTGCGAGTCGTGTGATGCCGTCACCCAAGACACCGGTATCGCTCGCTGCCGCCAGCCTGATGGATGGCGCCGCCACCGTCAGCGCCATCCGCTGTTCGAGCGACTCAAGGCCCATCGTCGCTTCTCGGCTCCTCAGCCCGGCGGCGGCCCGATGTCGCCGAGCAGGCCTCGTGGCGGCGACACATGTGCGGACGATGGACTGCAGGAGAGACAACGGCATAGGGCACCTCAGGAATAGAAACGAGGTCGAGAACGGACTGGCTGCGAATATGGGTGGTCTGCGTGAACGGCGGAACCGATCCTACGGCAGACACCACCCCAAAGTTTGAGGTAGCAGCCATTTTCAACCGGGACAGGCCCAAGTCAAGGAACAGGCCACCCGATATTCCGGGGCAAAAAGCCCTGAAAAGCAGTTCTTTGTCGCAAGCGGGCCGTGCCGGTTTCCCTCCGGACACGTCGGGTGAATTGCTTCCAGCGACACGGTTTCGTCGGCAAATGGCTGTTTTTTCGCTGTGTTTGCAGGCAAAAGTGGCGAACGTATGATCGCCCTGCGGCATTTTCAGCGGCGATTCCCCCTCAAGCGATTCCCTTGATCTGGCGGCTTCCGGCCCGGATTTGGAACGGACACATTCATGAACGTCCTCGTCACCGGCGGCGCCGGATTCATTGGCAGCCACATTGTCGATGGGCTCGTGGCGGCCGGACATCGCGTCGAGGTGCTCGACGACCTCTCCACCGGCTCGCGGGATAACCTGCCCGCTGGCGTGCCGCTGCATGTCGCCGACATCGTCGATCCGGCGGCCGTGGCCCGCGTGTTCGATGCGGCACGGCCCCATGCGGTCTGCCATCAGGCGGCGCAGATGTCGGTCAGCCGGTCGGTCCGCGATCCGCTCTTCGACGCCCAGGTCAACTGCATCGGCCTGATCAACGTGCTCGAGGCTGCGGCTAGGCATCACTGCCGGCGGGTTGTCTTCGCTTCAAGCGGTGGCGTCCTCTATGGAGAGGTGACGGCGCCGGCACCCGAATCGACGCCTGCCAATCCGGTCAGCCCCTACGGCATCACCAAGTGGGTGGGGGAGCGGTATCTGAAGTTCTTTGCCGAAGAGCACCGGATGGCGACGGTGGCCCTCCGCTATTCCAATGTCTACGGTCCGCGGCAGAACCCGCACGGCGAGGCGGGGGTGGTGGCGATCTTCTGCAAGAAGCTTCTGGCGGGCGAACCGGCCCGCGTCAACGGCGACGGCCATTACATCCGCGACTATGTCTTCGGCCCTGACGTGGCCCGGGCCAACGTGCTGGCCCTGACGGCCGACCTGCCCACCGTGGTGCCGGGCACGCTCACGAGCCTCAACATTGGCACCGGCCTCGGAGCCGACGTCAATGACCTCGAGGCGATGATTCGCACCGCTGTCGGCGACGCCCTCAGCCGTCGTGGTCGGCGGGTGACGCTGCCGCTTCCGGAGCACGGGCCGGCCCGACCCGGTGACCTGCGGACGAATCTCGTCGATGCGACCTCTGCCGGCGATCTGCTCGGCTGGAAGCCGACAGTCGGGCTCGCCGATGGGCTAGCCCTGACGGCGGAGTGGTTCGCGGCCCAGACTGCCTAGTCGGCATGCACGGCAACTGGTCGTTGGGCAGTGGTCACTCGTTCGTCAGACCGTCCAACGCCCCGGTCGCCATCCGCTGACGGAGTGACGGCGACTCTATGTAGGGCGGAAAGCGATGGCTCTTGCCGACGATCGGCGCGGCATCGACCTGGACGAACTCGATTCCCGGCGGAATCCAACGCGAGGGCATGTGCTCGTGCCCGAGGGCTTCGGCTCCCAGAGCAGGGTCGATGAATTCGAAGAATCGCAGGGCCTGATCCCGCGTGTTGTTCAAGAGCGTCAGCCGATTGACGCTACGCAGCACTTTCCGGTATTCGCCGCACGGCGCCAAAGCGTCTTGTTGCACCGCCGACGCTACGAGCACGAGGTGCAGTCTCGCAGAGCGGTCGAGCCACGGCTGCAGGTTTGCGCGGCCCGACTGCTCGGCAGTGATGAGGTTGTCGAGAGCCTCCAGGGCGATCAGGCCACCGTAGCTGTAGGCCACGATTGCCACGGGCCGATCGGGCTCCACCTGACCGAGCAGCCACGCCAGGTAGTGCCCTTCCGTCATCGATCGCTCGTATTTGGCACGACTGTCCCGCAGCAGGTGGCCCTCACGGGAACTCGGCCACGAGAAGATCACGGTGCGGGCGGCAGAAGCGTCGGGATGGCAGGCCGCCAGCCGGCGGGCCACGAGCAGCCCCTGCGACTTTGCGTCGGCCGACTCGTAGCGGTTGCCGTGGATGAAGACCACGAGCGGCCGCTGCGGTTCGTTAAGCAGGCTCGGCAGGTCAGAGGGCATCCAGCGGCTGCACGCCGCATCGCGAACGAGTCGCTCCACGCCGAATGTCACATTCGCTGGCGTGCGGCTGATGTCGGGAAGACGTCGCGTGCTGACGACCCAGACGTCGTCGCCACCGCCCGCCGGGTTGTCTGCCGCGACGGGAACGTCGGCCGATGGAGACGCCTCGACCCTCATGCCGCAGCAGCACACGAAAACGACCGCCGTCAGGGCCAGGCATGGTTTGAATGCAGCGAAAAGACGCACGACAGCTACCGAATGTATGGAAGGCCAGCCCGAGCCGCGACGCGGCCTATTCATCGACTGTTCCCAACAATAGCACGTATTTTACGGCAGCGACCGCTGCCGAATCGCATGGCCGAATCGCACGGCCGACGGGCCGGGCCATCCAGCGCATTCGCTACGGCCGTATGCCATCGGCAGGGTCGGCGGAAAGGGCCGCGGCCGGCCGAGAAATTTTTTGGAGAAAGTGAGCCGCCGATCCGACCGAGCAGCGGATCGTGAGCTAGGTTTTGGCAGGCGTCGTCGCGGACGACGCATCGTGTCCGACTGCGGGGCTTCCTCGGCCCGGCGGTGGTGGAGATCCCAATCATGTCCCGTACCCTGTGCCTCGTGATTGCCCTGGGCAGCCTCGCAGCCGCTCCGGGCTGCAGCAGTTGTTTTGGCGGTGCGAACAGCTGCCGTCGCCCGTCGTTCATGGAGTTCCGCTCGCCGTGTGCGGGAGGTGCCGCGCCCTGTGCGGCCCCGCAAGCTCAGCCCTGCCAGCCCGCCTGCGGGGCGCCGATGCAAGAGCCGGCATGTGGGCCAGCATGCGGCTCGTGCGGCGAAGGCGGGGGCATGATGTCGCCGTCGTCGTCGCCGGTCATGGTCGAGCCGGGGACATTTAGCTGATCGATGACGGGGCGGTTCGGCCGCCCCTCCGGTGATGCGCCGCTCTTGCCGGCCAAGCGTCGGGCAAGCAGCACGCAGTGTGCCTGCTCCCGATTCGAGCGGCTCGTCACCGGCGGGGCGGTCGGCTCGGCACCACAGGTGCCGGCGCCCCCGTATTCCCGCGATTTCCATGATTACGCTGCGGGCGTCGATGGGCGGCATTCTCATGCAAGCCCGACGCGCGAGCGAGGGAATCCGCGTCACTTCCTCGTAACGCCCCGGCATTCCCTTGCTTGCGCTGCGGGCTTGGATGGAACCGGAAAAACGCTTCCGCCCCCGGTATACTCTCGGCTCACGTTTTCCCTTCACGGAGCCGCCATGTTTGAGTCGCTGACCGCCTCGCTCTCCTCCGCCTTGAACACCCTGCGGGGCCGCGGCAAGCTCACCGAAGCGAACATGCGCGAGGGGCTCTCGGGGGTCCGGACGGCACTTTTGGAAGCGGACGTCGCCTATGACGTCGTCGAGACATTTCTGTCGCGAGTGGTTGACGATGCGGTTGGGGCCAAGGTGCTCGAGTCACTCGATCCGGCCCAGCAGCTCGTCGGCATCGTGCACCAGGAACTGGTCAATCTGATGGGACCGGTGGACCACTCGCTCCACCTCCAGCCGGGCAAGACCACCATCCTGATGCTCTGCGGTCTACAGGGCTCGGGCAAGACGACCTCCTGCGGCAAGCTGGCGAAGCGGATCAAGGAGCAGGGGCGGGGCGTGATGCTCGTCGCTGCCGACCTTCAGCGTCCGGCGGCCATCGAGCAGTTGGCGGTGCTGGGCCGGCAGATCGGCGTGCCGGTGCACGTGCCGGACGGGGTCACCGATCCGGTGGCTGTCTGCCGCGCTGGCGTGGATCGTGCGGAGAAAGAAGGCATCTCCGTTGTCATCCTCGACACGGCCGGCCGCCTCTCGATCGACGAGGCCCTGATGCAGGAACTCACGAAAATCGACCGCACCGTGGGCCCCGACCAGGTCTACCTCGTGGTCGATGCCATGACCGGGCAGGATGCCGTGAAAAGCGCCAAGGCCTTTAACGAAGCGCTCGAACTCGACGGCGTCATCATGACGAAGCTCGACGGCGACGCCCGCGGCGGAGCCGCCTTGTCGGTGAAGACCGTGACAGGGGTGCCGATCAAGTTTGTCGGCACCGGCGAGCAGATCGACGCCCTGGAGGATTTTCACGCCGAGCGGATGGCGGGGCGGATTCTCGGCATGGGTGACGTCGTCACGCTCGTCGAAGAAGCGCAGCGGAAGTTTGACCAGGACGAGATGAAGCGGCAGGAGGAACGGCTCCGCGCGGGTGAATTCACGCTCGACGACTTCAAGAAGGTGCTCATGCAGACCCGCCGCCTGGGCCCACTGGGCAAGGTGCTCGGCATGATCCCCGGTATGGGCGGCATGCAGGAGATGCTCGCAGGCAACGACCTCGACAAGGACGTCAATCGTCTCTTCGGCATCATCGATGCGATGACGCCTGCCGAGCGGCGGAACCCATCGCGCGTGGTCGATCAGTCGCGCCGCCGCCGCATCGCCGTAGGGGCGGGCGTCGATCCGCGAGAGGTGAGCGATCTGGTCAAGCAGTTTGATGGCATGAGCGCGATGATGAAGGGCATGGCTGGGCTGGGCATGCGAGACCGTCTGCGTGAGGTGCAGCGGCTGCAGACGCAGTTGACCAATCCCGCCGGGCGGCTCGGCAGGCCGAAGGGTGACACGGGTAAGCGGCTCACCGCCGATGAACGCCGCAAGCAGAAGAAGCAGCGCGAGAAGGACGCCCGCCGCAAAAAGCGAGGGTAGGTCGCTCCCTCCCATGCAAGCCTGAAGCGCGAGCGAGGGAATCGGTATTCGGGCAGCCGGGATCGGCGGAAGCTCGAGGAGCTTTTGGATTTTTCGCCCTGATCGGGAAAGCACGACCAACGCCCTTGATGGCGAAAAAGCCACCGCGACGAGACTTCTGCCGATCCCGGCGGCGTCGATTCCCGCAAAAACACCGGAAAAACCGGGGTCTGCAAGGTGGGCTTGGGTTCCGGCGCCGGTCGGGTACGCTAAGGGGCTCGATCAATCATTTCCGAGGAGACTCTGACCGTGGCTGTGGCGATTCGAATGAAGCGGATGGGCCGGAAGAACCGTGCCTTCTACAGAATCTGTGCGACCGACCGGCGGAGCCCGCGAGACGGCCGCGTCATCGAGGTGCTCGGCACCTACGATACGTCCGTTCCCGATACCGATGCCCGCTGTCTGCTCGACAACGACCGCGTGGCCTACTGGCTGAGCGTTGGCGCCCAGCCGAGCGATGCCGTCCGCGTGCTCGTGAAGAAGTACGGCAAGAACGGCACGCGGCTCAAGGAAATGGAGCAGGCCCGCGCCAAGCTCTCCATGCCCAGGATTGTGCCCGAAGCCGGTGAGCCGGTGTTTGTGCCCGAGCCCAAGTCGGTGCCGGGTGCGGCCGCTCCGGTTGCGGAAGCCGCGGCACCTGTCGAAGCTGCCCCCGAATCGATTGCAGATGTCCCGGTGGCCGAAGCGTCCAGCCCCGCTGTCGAAGGTGGTGGGGAAACGCAGCCGGAGCAAGCCTGACCAAGCCGGGCCACGCCATTTGCTGTTCTCTCTCCTGCCGTTGTTTCCCCTGCCGTTTCTGTGGCCTCTGCGATTCTCATGCGCATCGACATCCTCACCCTGTTTCCCGAGATGTTCACGGGCTTTCTCGACGGAAGCCTGCTCGGTGAGGCGCGCCGTGCGCGGCTGATCGATGTCTGTCTGACAAACATCCGCGACTTCGCCGAAGGCGTGCATCGGCAGGTGGACGACAGGCCCTATGGCGGTGGTCCTGGCATGCTCCTCATGCCGGGACCGGTGGTGTCGTGCGTCGAGGCGGTGCAGCAGCAGGCCGATGCCCCTGGCCATCTGGTGATGCTGACGCCCGGCGGAAGGCGGCTCGATCAGGCCGGTGTCGAGGAACTCGCCCGCAAGCAGCGCATCGTGCTCGTGTGTGGCCGCTACGAGGGCTTCGACGACCGTGTTCGCGAAACGCTCCAGCCCGATGAGATCTCCATCGGCGACTATGTGCTCTCCGGCGGCGAGGTGGCGGCGATGGTGATCGTCGACGCAGTCGCCCGCCTGCTGCCTGGCGTGCTGGGCGACGAGGAGAGTGCCCGTCAGGATTCCTTCTCCGGCGCCGACCGCCTGGTGGAAGGCCCTCAATACACCCGGCCGCGGGAGTTTCGCGGCCTGCGCGTGCCCGACGTGCTGTTGTCGGGCGACCATGGCCGGATCGCAACGTGGCGGCATGAACAGGCCGTCGATGCGACCCGTCGCCGTGTCCCAGCCAATCTTTCCCCAAACCGTTCCTGAAGGAGCCGTCGTGAGTCAGCAAATCCTCGCCAAAGTTGAAGCCTCCAGCCTCAAGTCGGAGGTGCCGCAGTTCGCCATCGGCGATACCGTTGACGTGCACACCCGCATCCTCGAAGGCGAGAAGGAACGCGTCCAGATTTTCAATGGCGTGGTCATCGCCAAGAGCGGCTCCGGGAGCCGGGAGACCTTCACCGTCCGGCGCATCGTGGCGGGCGAGGGCGTCGAGCGGAAGTTCCCTATCCACTCACCCAAGATCGCCAAGGTCGAGGTGAAGCGGTCGGGCGTGTCGCGGCGGGCCAAGCTCTATTACCTCCGCGATCGCGTCGGCAAGTCGGTCCGACTCCGCGAGAAGCGTGACGACGTCGCCGCCGCCGAGGCAACGGCGAAGAAGGCGGCCAGCAAGAAGGCAGCGGCCAAGGCCTGACGAAGTTCGGCATTCTCCGTGTCTTGGGTGGCCATGACATCGCGTGATCCACGGCAGGCGGTCGGGCTCCGTGGCGAGGCCGAGGCGGAGCAGTTCCTCCGGGGCTTGGGCTACCGGATCGTCGGCCGGCGGGAGCGGGTGCTCCGCGGAGATATCGACCTCGTCGCCCTCGACGGCCGCACGGTGGTATTCGTCGAGGTGCGGTCGCGGACCGACACCACCCACGGGCATCCGGCTGAAACCGTCGGCTTTCAGAAGCAGCGGCGGATCGCCGAACTGGCTACCGCCTACATCCGCCGGCACCGGCTGGAGGACTGCCAGGTGCGGATCGACGTGGTGACTGTCACGTTCGGCGCCGAGGGGTCACGTCCGGTCGTCGAGCATTTTCAAAATGCATTCGACAGCCCCATGTAGCTGGCACTTCATCCAAGCCCGCTCTCTATCCAAGCCCGCAGCGCAAGCAAGGGAATACGGATGGCCTGCACAACCCGTCCCCATTTTCCTACGACAGATACCGTCGGCGGTTGACAGCGGCCTGCCAGCGGCCGGTCTTTGTGATGTCGAGGATCTGGGCCTGGGTGAAGTGTTCGCCGTATTCGAGCACCGCGCGGCGTACTACTTCCTTGACGTCCGCTCCGGTGGCCCCTTCCAGCGACTGCGCCACCGCGTCGTAGTCGATCGCCAGCCCGAGCGGCCCGAGATGACGCTCGAGGATGCGGGTCCGTGATGCCTCGTCGGGCATCGGCAGGGTGACGACCATGTCGAACCGCGACGACCGCTGGGCGGCGGGGTCGAGGGCTTTGGGGTCGTTCGTGGTGGCGATCGTGAGGATCGCCTCCCGTTCGAGCACGCCATCGAGCGTTGCCAGGAAGTCGGCCAAGGCACCATTGTCGCCATTGGAATCGCGGTGGCCCAGCACCAGATCGATGTCGTCGAGTACGACGAGCGTGGGACCGAACGTCTCCGACGAGCCGTAGAGTTCGGCGATCATGTGCCGCATGGCGTTGGCATCGGCGAGGATCGTCGTGTAGCGGTCGCCCAGTTCGCTGGCGATCACGCGGACGAGGTGCGTTTTGCCGACGCCGGGCGGCCCGGCCACGAGCATGCCGCGGTTGGTACCCAGGCCCAGACGCCGCATGATCTCCCGGCGGCTCGTGGCCGCGGCGAGAAACACGTCCACCTCCGCCCAGACCTCTGCCGGTAGGATCAGGCTGTCACGCGGGTTGGCCAGCGCCGGCGTGATGCCGAGCTTGAGGCAGCCCTCGACGACCGTGGCCTCGAGCACCCGCCCCCGGAGCGGATTCTCCGCGGTCTTGAGCCGATCGCAGAACCGCTTGAGCACCAGTTCCGCGGCCGGCTTGCCGGCGGAACTCGAGAGGATGGCAAATTCCCGGCTCCAATGCCGGTCGTCCACGAGTACGCAGAGAGGCTCGGAGTCGAGCGTGCCCGCGGGGAAGAAGGCGATGAGACGCCCCGGCACCGAGACCTTTTCGTCGATCCCAAGGTCGAGCTGCGACCAGGTGGGCGGCAGGCCGTCGCCGGGAGAGCCGATGATGACACCGCCCGAGTGGCGTTCCATTTCGATCCGCAGCAGGTTGCCCAGGATCGCCAGCGACGTGCTGGGACCGGAATACTTGGTGCTCGCGAGAAGCGTGGCATCGACGCCCAGATGGACAATCGCAAACGAGGTCGGCGACAGGGCCGACGCCGGCTGCTGTCCCAGGATTTCTCCCAGCACGCCGATCGTTGCCCGTGTCTCGGCACTGGCGTTGGCCAGGATGGCGTCGAGCGTGCGGCCGTCAGCGGCGGTGCGGTGGGACTCGTGTATCATCATGCGTGCCTTTTGTGGTGTGGCCGGCTGAATCGAGGACGCCGGCGGTTGCAGAGGTGTTCGGGATCTGCGTGATCGTGGGGAGCCTGCCGACGATGTCTTGGTTGTACCTGATGATCGCGATCGTGGCCGAAGTGGTTGGCACGAGCTTTTTGCGGGCCTCGCAGGGGTTCACCAAACCGCTGCCCAGCGTCATGGTGGTGCTCGGCTACGGACTGGCGTTCTTCTTTCTGTCGCTGACGCTCAAGGACATTCCGGTGGGGATCGCCTATGCGGTCTGGAGCGGCGCGGGGGTGACGCTGATCGCCGCAATCGGCTGGCTCTTTCTGGGGCAGAAGCTTGACGCCGCGGCGATCCTCGGCATGTCGCTGATCATCGCCGGCGTCGTCGTGCTCAACCTGTTTTCGAAGGCTGGCGGTCACTGAGACGGCTCGCGCATGATCCGCGATATCGTCCCGCATTCCCTTGCTTGCGCTGCGGGCTTGGATGGAGAGCGGGTTCCCATGCAAGCCCGAAGCGCAAGCGAGAGGAATCCGCATGGCATTCCCGTGAGGCAATCCGCATTCCCTTGCTTGCGCTGCGGGCTTGGATGGAGAGCGGGCTTGGATGAGGACGGGGCTTGGGTGGAGAGCGGGCTTGGATGAGGACGGGGCTTGGATGGAGCGCGGGCCGTTCGATCACAATCCCAGCGGCCGGCCGAGCAGCTTCATGCTCGCAAACGCGAGCACGGCCGCCATCAGCAGCCGCAGGATTCGCGCCGGCAGGCGGAACGCACCGAAGTGCGAACCGATCACGCCGCCGACTGCCGCGGCCGCGATCACGGGCAGGCCGGCGGCCGGAAACGGGCGACCGGCGAGCAGGCCGCCACTCAGGCCCGCGAGCGAATTGACGAGAATGAAGGGCGCCGTCACGGCGGCGATGGTCTTCACCGGCGCCGCACCAACCGCCAGCAGCGCCGGCGTCAGAAACACGCCACCACCCACCCCCGTGAGCCCCGACAAGAGTCCGACGCCGCCGCCGAGTGCTCCCAGCACCGCGGGCGTGAGCCAGGGCCTCGCCGGCATGGTTGGCGAAATCGTATCGTGGTCGGAAGCCGGCCGCCGGGCATCGAGCAGCATCCGCACCGCCGACACGAGCAACACGCCGCCGAGCACCGCCTCGAACGCGACTGTGGGCAGCGTGAGCGTGCCGCCGATAAACGCGCAAGGCACGCTCGCCAGGGCCAGCGGCCAGAAGAGCCGGGGACTGAAGTGACCGGCGCGGATGAATTGGACGCTCGCGATCGTCGCCACGATCACGTTGAGCGACAGTGCCGTCGGCCGAATCACCGCGGCTGGCATGCCCAGGAGCGTCATCACTGCGATGTAAC
The DNA here is from genome assembly GCA_947459185.1 of Planctomycetaceae bacterium. Taxonomy (GTDB): domain Bacteria; phylum Planctomycetota; class Planctomycetia; order Pirellulales; family UBA1268; genus CAMCQY01. The sequence goes on from CANHCU010000001.1 coordinate 37,181, forward strand.
CCGTCGCCCCGGCATGCCCTACCGAGGCATAGAGCAGGGCAACGAGTCCGATCGCCAAGGGCAGGATCGCGTGCATGCGGCTGCGTGCTCAGACGGACGTCACGGCGTGCTTCTTGAGCAGTTCGAAGGGCACGACCTCGAGCGACTTCTCATGCGTCGCCTCGAGCACCACCGGCGGCGCCCGACCCTCCCGCGCCGCCTCCAGCCAGCGGGAGGCGCAGAGGCACCAGCGATCCCCCTCGACGAGTCCGGGAAAGCCCCATTCAGGTCGAGGCGTGACCAGGTCGTTCCCCGCGGCGACGGTGAACTTCAGGAAGTCCTTGGTCATCAGGGCACAGACCGTGTGTTGGCCCACGTCGTCTGGCCCGGTGCGGCAGCAGCCGTCCCGAAAGAACCCGGTGAGCGGCTCGCGGGAACACGGGGCCAGCGGCAGCCCGAGCACGTTGCGGTCGGGTTTCTTGCCGGGGTGGGCATCGGCAGGACGGTCGAAGGCGATCATGCGGCTGGTTCCGGCGTGATGGGAAAGGGAGCGGGGGCCTGAAGTGGCACAGCCAGTATGATGCCCTCTTTCACTCCGCCCCGCCATCCACGCTGCCATGCTCAGCCTGCAATCCGCCTCCGACGCCCGCTGGCTCGCCCAGGTCGACGCTCACCTCGACGACATCCTCATCGACCACGCCCACTGCGAAAAGAAGGCGGCAGGCGTGGCGATGAACCTGCTTTTTTCGTATGTCGATCATGTCCGACTGGCCCGTGCGATGACGGAGATCGTCAACGAGGAGCTGGCGCATTTTCAGCTCGTGCTCGATCTGCTCGAACGACGGGGCATCCCCTTCCGAAAGCTGTCGCCGTCGAGCTACGGCCAACGGCTCCACGCAATCGTCCGCAAGGAGGAGCCGGCCAGAGCGGTCGACCGGCTGCTGGTGGCCGGACTGATCGAGGCCCGCAGTTGCGAGCGGTTTGCGGTCTTGCGCGACTATGTGGCCGATGCAGAGCTGCGGGAATTCTATGGCAGCCTGTTTGAATCGGAGGCCCGCCACCACGCCACGTATGTCCGCCTGGCCTGTGACGTGGCCCCGGAGGAAACCGTCCGCGAACGGCTTCATTGGCTCGCGGCCGAGGAAGCCGCGATCATTGCCCAGGGCGATCCGGTCGCCCGCATGCATAGCTGACCTGAAACAGTGACATTCTCGAGGAGTATGCGACGCAGCATGTGTTCGCCCCAAAATTTCCCTTTCTTGCGCTGCGGGCTTGGATGAAGAACGATCCCATACAAGCCCGAAGCGCAAGCGAGAGGAATCCGCGTCGCATTTCTGCAAGGCCACGTTTATCCCCTTTCTTGCGCTGCGGGCTTGGATGAAGAAGGCGGGCATGGATGAGGAGGGGGCATGGATGCCCGTCTGGTTCCCCATGCAAGCCCTGTCCACTGTTCAGTCCGTCCACTCACAGCACCCAACCCATGAGCACACCCACGACGTCCCAGCATTCGGTCGCTCAGGCAGCCCGTCCGCTGCCGATCAATGAATTGATCGCGGTCGGGGCACTGCTGTCCCTGGCTGCCTGGGCCCTCATTACCTGGTCGGGCCGAGGCGGAGAGCCGCTGCCGCTCGGGCCTCTCGATCCTGCCCGTTGGTTTCCCGGCCGCGGGCTCACGCTGGCCGACCTGCCACTGGTGGTGATGCTCGTGGCGGGGGGTGTGCCATTGGTCTGGGATCTGCTGCGCAAGCTCTGTGCCGGCACGTTTGGATCCGACCTGTTGGCCGGCCTGTCGATCATCACGAGCATTCTCCTGGGTGAATACCTCGCCGGTGTGCTCGTCGTGCTGATGCTCTCGGGGGGCGAGGCGCTCGAATCGCGTGCCATCAGCCGGGCCGGCGACGTGCTCAATGCCCTGGCCCGGCGGATGCCGACGCTCGCCCATCGCAAGACCGCCGCCGGCCTGACCGACATCGTGCTCTCCGAGGTGGCCGTTGGCGACCTGATCGTCGTGTTGCCACACGAGATCTGCCCGGTGGACGGCACGGTGGTGTCGGGCCGCGGGTCGATGGACGAGAGCTACCTCACCGGCGAGCCCTACCGGATGGCGAAGGCCCCTGGGTCGGCCGTGCTCTCCGGCGCGATCAACGGGCAGGCCGCGCTCGAAGTCCGCACCGACCGCGTCGCCGGCGATAGCCGCTACGCCAAGATCATGGACGTGCTCCGCTCGAGTGAGGAGAAGCGGCCGCAGCTGCGGCGGATGGCCGACAGGCTCGGCGCCTTCTACACGCCGCTGGCCGTGGCGATCGCTGCGGCGGCCTGGTGGTTCAGCGGCAGTGCCACGCGGTTTCTTGCCGTGCTCGTCGTTGCCACCCCCTGCCCGCTCCTGATCGCGATCCCGGTGGCGATCATCGGCGCCGTGTCGCTGGCCGCCAAGCGCGGCATCGTGATCCGCGATCCCGCCATCCTCGAAAGGCTCGACACCTGCCGAATCGCGATCTTCGACAAGACGGGCACGCTTACCTACGGTGAGCCCATCCTCACCGATGTCGTGCTCCTCGGCGGGCTGTCACGGGCGGATGTGCTGTCGCTGGCCGCCAGCCTCGAAACCTATTCGAAGCACCCGCTCTCCACCGCCGTGGTGCAGGCAGCCGAGAAGGAATCGCTCCGTGTGCTCGAGGTCGATGCCTTGGCCGAGAAGCCCGGCCAGGGGCTTGTCGGCAGCGTGAAGCAATTGAACGGCGCGAGCACCGTCCACGAGGTGGTGATCACCAGCCGTCAGAAACTCCCCAACGTCGATGCCGCCGGGGTCGCGAAACTGCCGCCCGTGGCCGGCGGCCTCGAATGCGTGGTGGTGGTGGATGGCACAACTGAGGCCCTGCTCCGTTTCCGCGACTCGCCGCGGGCCGACGGCCGGCCATTCGTCAGCCACTTGAAACCTGCCCACGGGCTCTCCCGCGTGATGCTCGTCTCCGGAGACCGCGAGAGCGAAGTGCGGTGGCTCGCCGATCTGGTCGGCATCACCGAGGTGCATGCCGGCATCCAGCCTGAGGGCAAGCTGAAGATCGTGGAGGAGGCAACGGCCGAGGCGCCGACCCTATTCGTCGGCGATGGCATCAATGACGCGCCGGCGCTCGCGGCGGCGACCGTTGGCATCGCAATGGGGGCAGCCAGCGACGTGACGAGCGAGGCGGCCGGGGCCGTCGTGATGGACACGGCCCTCGAACGCATCGACGAACTGCTCCACATCGGCCGCCGGCTGCGGTCGATCGCACTCCAGAGTGCCGTCGGGGGCATGGCGGCCAGTTTGATCGGTATGGGCTTCGCCGCGGCGGGCTTCCTGTCGCCCGCGATGGGGGCGCTGCTCCAGGAGGCGATCGACGTGGTGGCGGTACTCAACGCCCTTCGCGTCTCATGGACTCCCGGCCCGCTTACCGACTACCGCGAACGCGGCTGACGCTGAACGGCAGCTGTCGCCATCTTCGTGGCCAGCCCTCCGCCCGCCCAGACCGCGGCTCCCGCAAGCGCCCCGGCGATCACGCCGCCCGGCCCCGCGGGAAGACCGGCGAGGCCGCATGCCGCGGCGGAGGTGGCGAGCCCGGCTGCCTCCCCGGCCCGGCGGCTGTCGGCGGCAGACCGTCCGGCCTGGTGGGCCGTCCACTCAGCGGCCAGCGCCGCGGCTTCGCCGGCGATGGCCGCCGGCACGAGCGTCCGCAGTCCAAGCCGCACCGTGGTGCCAAGTGCTGTTCGCACAGCGATGCGTTCGACGGCACCGACCGCAGAGGCCGAAACGACCCGCCGGGCAGACACCGCCGCGAGCACCCGTGCCGCCGCACCGCCGATCCTCGCCATCACGATGTCGACCTGCCGGCTCGCTCGCTCACCAGTCGCACACCAGGTCGCGAAGTGCTCGCAGTTGTCAACCACCGGGCAGTAGCCCTCTCTCCCGACATGATCGAGCGCCCGTGCGACGACGTCGTCCGGCGGATACGCAGCCGGCGGTTCCGTCGTCACAAGCACCGTGCCGCCGCCGGCAAACTCCGCCAGACTCGTCTGCTCCACACGGCCGCCCGCCAGCGGGCTGCGGAAGTCGTCGGGCCGCGCATGCACGACCGTGCCGTCACCGACGTCGATACCGTGGTGCATGTACACCACGGTCGAGCCGGCCAGTCGTCGTTCCACCCGCAGTCGATCGCCACGCGCCATCCGTCAGTGCTCCGTACCGTGCTTCCTCCGGGGGTCCGTCTCAAGACTCCCGTTGACTGCCTGTCAGCGGCCGTCATCCACCTCAGACTCTACGCACCGCCATCGGCCTCGGTTCGCCTTCGCTGGTTCGTCTGCTCAACCGCAAATGCCATGCGGGTCACACCAAACCCTCACAGTATGAGATTTTTATGCGGTTTTCTCCGCCGCTTGTGTCGGCATCAGGACCCCCGTAGTTTTAGGGGCCACGCTTGGATCGACCCTTCTGTCACGCAGAAAGCAACTTTCCCATGGAAATCATGGAAGTTTTCAACACGCTCGGCACCGGGCAACTCTTTCTGCTTTTGATTGCCCTGACGATCGCATTCGGATTCGAGGTCATCAACGGCTTCCACGACACGGCCAATGCCGTGGCCACGGTGATCTACACCAAGTCGATGAAGCCGACTCCCGCCGTCATCTGGTCGGGGATCTGGAACTTCATCGGCGTGCATGCCGGCGGCATCGGCGTTGCCTTCAGCATCGTGCACCTGCTGCCGGTCGATCTCCTGGTCAACATCAAGACGGGCCGTGGCCTGGCGATGGTGCTCTCGCTGCTCGGCGCCGCCATCATCTGGAACTTTGCCACCTGGTACCGCGGTCTGCCCGCCTCGAGCTCCCATTCGCTGATCGGCTCGATCATGGGCGTCGGCATGATGAACGCCCTCATGGAGCATGGCTCGATGGCACGCGGCATCAACTGGCACAAGGCCACCGAGGTGGGCATCGCCCTGCTCCTCTCGCCGGCGATCGGCTTTGGCCTGGCGGCGTTGCTGCTGCTCCTCAGCAAGAAGCTGATTCCGGCCAAGGAACTCTACGAACCGCCCCACGGCGACCGGCCGCCGCCATGGTGGATTCGCGCGCTCTTGATCGGCACCTGCACCGGCGTGAGCTTTGCCCACGGCTCCAACGACGGCCAGAAGGGGATGGGCCTGATCATGCTCGTGCTGATCGGGATCGTGCCGGCGGCCTACGCCCTCAACATGAACTCCTCGACGGCCGATCTCACCGCCACCGTTGCGGCGGCCCAGAAACTGGAACAGGAGCTTTCCGATCCAGAGATAGCTGGTCTGATGTCGGCCCTCAAGGATCGGCATCTTGCCGAATCGAAGGTCGAGCGGCTGACGCGGAGCGACATTGTCTCGGCTGCGGAGGTGACCGAGGCGAGCCTGGTGGACGACGTCGTCAATCCCTATCCGTCTAATGACATCGTGCTGGCCACGCTCGACCCGCTGCCGCTGGTGCAGGGCGTGCTGGCGAGCCTGAAGGGCCGTGAGAGCTTCAAGGACCTGCAGACCGATGAACGGTGGCAGCTACGGACGAATTTGGTCGAACTGGGCGCCTCCGTCCGCACGCTGCTCAGGCAGTTTGGCGACCGGATGGCGGAGGACCGCCGCAAGGTGCTCAAGAGCCTGGCCGGGCAACTCTCCAAGCCGGTGGAATACGTGCCGGAATGGGTGGTGATGGGCGTGGCCCTCTGCCTCGGTATCGGCACGATGTTTGGCTGGGAGCGGATCGTGAAGACGGTAGGCGAGAAGATCGGCAAGACCCACCTTACCTACGCCCAAGGGGGCGCGGCCGAACTGGTCGCCGCCACCACGATCGCGATGGCCGATCATCTCGGCATGCCTGTGAGCACGACGCACGTGCTCTCCAGCGGCGTGGCGGGCACGATGTGGGCCAACAAGTCGGGCATCCAGGCGGAGACGGTCCGCGAGATCGCCCTGGCCTGGGTCCTCACGCTGCCGGTGGCGATGGCCCTCTCGGGCGGCCTCTACTGGCTGGCAACGTGGTTCGTGGGGTAGGGCACGCTGTGTGGCGCCGCCAGGGTGTCGCTATGCCGGATTGGTTCGCCGGCTGCGGCATGCTCGTCGCCGGCGGATTCTGCTACAGGATGCTCTTGGACGAATCGTGTATCGCTCGTGAGTCGCAGAATTCACCGGCTCCTGCGCGTGCCTCCGACCGGCTCCTCAAGCGCAACCCCAGCAATCTATCACAACGAGTCGGGGTCTCCGTGAGGGGCATGGGCAGCCCCGGACCGCGCGGCGCGGCCTCAACCTCTCCCGCGTTGGCGGAAGTATTTCAGGCCTGGCACGAAGAAGCAGATGCCGCTCACGACGCCGAAGACGACGTGCGAGATATCGCGGGCCACGCACATCACCAGTGCCGTGGCGAAGAGCACGGCGGCCTGAATGTAGAAGGCACCGGAAAGAATGCCCGCCTTGGCGAAGAAGATAAGGCCGGCCAGCAGGGCAAGCACCGGGGAGAGCGTGAGCACCGGCAGATCGAGCAGTGCCTCGACCCAGAAGAGCATCACGCTGGCGATCACGCTGCCCCCCCAGATGTGCGCGATCTGCCTCTCGACAGCGGTCACGGGGCCGGACCGTTGCCGCAACGCCCAGAAGATCGGCGCCCAGAGTGCCAGGCCGCCAGCCCAGAGTATGAGATAAGGCCAACGGGTCGTCACGCCCTGCCAGGCCAGCACGTCGGTCGTCACGCAGAGCGCGAGGATCACGACCGAGTGCCACATCCAAAGCAGTCCCCAGTTCTCCAGGACCACGGCGTGGTGGGTTTCGCGGAACAGACGGGCGAACATGTCGGCAAAGCCGCCGTGCCGCGCGGCCACGGGCTCGCCTGCTAGAAAGGCCCGCAGGTCGGCCGCCAGTTCAGCCGCGGAGCCGTAGCGGAGTTCCTGCGGTTTCTGCAGCGACTTCAGCGCGATCATCTCGAGGTCGCGGTCCACCTGCCGGTCGATCGACCGGGGCACGGGCGGATCCGACTCGAGCACCGCCAGGAGCGTATCCATCGGGCTCGATGCCTGGAACGGCGGCCGGCCGGTGAGCATCTGGTAGAGGATCGCGCCGAGGCTCCAGACATCGCTCGTCGGCCCGACATCACCGCGGCTCCCGGCCGCCTGCTCGGGCGACATGTAGCAAGGCGTGCCGAGGATGGCGCCGGTGTGGGTGACCGACTCGTCCGCCTCCAGCCGCTTGGCTAATCCAAAGTCGGAGACGTGGGGCTCGCCCCCTGCATCGATGAGAATGTTCGAGGGCTTCAAGTCGCGATGGAGCACGCCCCGCGTGTGGGCCACCTGCACCGCATCGGCCACCTTCGCCAGCAGGGCGGCGGCCTCACGGGCAGGCAGGGGCCCCTGCAGCAGCCGCTTGGCAAGCGTCGTCCCCTCCACCAACTGCATGCTGTAGAAAGGGTGTCCGTCGAACTCGCCGACCTCGAAGATCGAGACGATGCCGGGATGGTCGAGTCGCGCGGCGGCCTCCGCCTCGCTGCGGAATCGCGAAAGATCAGCGGGCGACGCCAGATCCCGTCGGAGCAGCATCTTGATGGCCACTGTGCGGCCCAGGCTTTTCTGAACCGCCCGGTAGACCACGCCCATGCCGCCGCGGCCGATCTCCTCGATCAGTTCATAGTCGCCGAACGTGGCCGGGAGCGGCGTGACGCCCGGCAGCATGCCGGTGCCCGCCGTCGGCCACGACGCGGAAAATGATGACCCGCTGCCACTCCCACGGTCGGATCCGCGGCCATCGCGGGCAAAGATCGTTGACTGCTCGGCGACCGCATCAGTCACCAACATGGCCGCAAACAGCTCGCGAAGCTGGCCGGCCAGCCGCGGGTGGTCGGCGGCGAGCTGTACGAGCGCCGTCTGGGCCTCGGGCCCCCGGAGTTCGGAAAGCTCCTCGACCAACGTCGCCAGCAGTTCCTCGTCGTCGGCCGAGAGGGGAGTGTCCACGGCACGGGTGCGGAGTGCGGTAGTGGGTGTCATGCCGTGCCTCTGCATCATGATAGGCATCAGGCCCGGATGGGGAACCGTCTGCGACGGACCTCGTCAACGCTGCGTCCTGGCCTGCTCGATGGCCAGCGAATCGAAGCCGCCGTCAAGGAGGACTCGCAGCCGGCGCATCGCCCGCAGATACCGCATTCCCGCGGCGGGCTTCGTCAGCCCCAGCGTGTCGGCGGCCTCCGCCGTGGAGAGGTGTTCGAAGTGCCGCAGTAGCACGATCTTTCGGTCGTCCTCATCGAGTTGCTCCACCGCCGCGGCAAACCGGCGCTCCAGTTCGTGCCAGGTCGCGGCCGCCGCCGGAGTGAGCTCCCGGTCGGCGAGTTGGCCCATCAGGTCGGCCTGTGAATGATCCGGCCCCGCAGGCACCGTCAGCGACACCTCGCGGTCGAGACTGCGATTGGCGGCGACTCGGTGCCGGCGGTGGGCGTCGATGAGACGATCCCGGGCCATGTGCCGCAGCCAGAGCTGGAATGGCATGGTCGGATTGGCAAGATAATCGCCGAGGCGGCGATTGGCCTCGATCATCACGTCCTGCACGATGTCGCTGGCATCGACCCGCCGCTGCACGACCCGATCCATCCGCTGATCGATCATCCGGCGGATCGCCGCGCGATGGCGTTGGAGCAGGCCGTTGATCGCCGCCCCGTCCCCTTGTCGGACCCGGTCGAGCAGCACCAGCGTCGGCTGCGGGTCGGATGTGGCCGCGTTCGCGGTGGCCATCGGGCTGCCGGAAGAGTCTGCCGCCTGCGTGGCCGAGGGGCCTGCGACGGTAGCGTTTGGGTCGGACGTGCTGTTCGTGCTGTTTGTGCGGGCCATTACAGGTGCCGTTGAAGCCTCTCGAGCTGGATTCCATAGTACCAAGGTGTCGCCTGGGTGTGTTGCGCAGGAGGTGGATGGCAGCTGCCTCCGGGTTTCCGTGGCCCCTCTGCGTGATCCCTCCGGTGGCCGGAAAAAATCTGTGGCCGGGAAGGCCGCGATTTTTTGACCGCCGTCTGAACGTGATCCATAATCGCGAGCGGTCAACGGAGAGACCGCATGCCTGCCGCGCCGGAATGCGGCCTTGCGAACGGATTGCCGTCAGTGACCGTCGTCACCCCATCGACGTGTGGCCAAGTCTGGGTCCGCCCGGACGACAACTGGGTTCGCCCGGGTCTTCCCTGCTCCCGCCGGATCAGTCGCCACGCGGCCCGCCTGCTGGCCTTCGTGCACCTAGTGGTGGCGATCGGGCTGGTGATTGCGGGCGGCGACGCCATGGCGGTGGAGCCTGCCGTCGGCAGTGCCCCCGATTCGGTCCGCGCTCCAGGGCTGGCTGGACCGCAGGATGACCTCCTGGTCCGGTCCACCATGCTCGAACGCGAGCAGCGATGGGCTGACGTGGTGTCGCTCTGCGAGTCAGCGGCCCGCCAGGGGGTCCTCGCGCCCGAACTGCACCAGCGGTATGACCTGGCCAAGATTCATTGCGATCTGTCCCGCCGGCACTGCGAACGCGCCTTCCGCACGCAGTTGGTCAAACTCGCCGAGACCGACGCCCGCCGGCTCTACGCAGAGGTGCTCGGGCGGATCGGCTCGCATCACGTGGAGGCCCCGCAATTCGCCCGACTCGTCTCGCGGGGTTGCCTGACGATGGACGTGGCGATCGACGATCCGACGTTCGTGTCGCTCTATGCTCAGCACGCAACGCCCGAACGGAGAGTGCTCTACCGCGATCAGGTGGCGCGGATCACCGCGGGCCGATCCATCACGTCGCTGGTCGAGGCGGAGACGCTGGCTGCCTGGGTGGCGAGGGCCGGCCACGCGACGCTCGGCATCCCGCCGGCGGTGACGCTGATGGAGATGACTGCCGCAGCGGTCGGCGGCCTCGATGAGTATTCGGCCTTCCTCACCAACGGCCAACTCGACGATCTCTACGCCCAGATCGAGGGCAACTTCGTGGGCCTTGGTGTGGAACTGAAGAGTGCCGAAGACGGGCTGCTGGTGGTCCACGTGATTCCCGCGAGCCCTGCGGAGCGGGCGGGGATCCGGGCCGGTGATCATCTGGTGGCCGTCGGCGGTCGCGGCCTCGGCGGCATGAATGTCGATGAGGCTGCCCAACTGCTTCAGGGGCCTGAAGGCTCGGTCGTGACGCTCGCGGTGCTGCGGGCCCCCGCCCCCGCCCGGGCCGTGACGGTGCGTCGCGAGCATGTCGAGGTGCCGAGCATCGAGAACGTGCGGATGCTCGATCCCTCCACTGGCGTCGGCTATCTGAAGATTTCCTCGTTCCAAAAGACCACCGCCGCCGACCTGGAAGCCGCGCTGCGTCGGCTCGATGTCGCCGGCATGCGGTCGCTGGTCGTCGATCTCCGCGGCAACCCCGGGGGACTGTTGTCGTCGGCGGTTGACGTCTCCGACCTGTTCCTCGAACGGGGCCTGGTGGTGGCCACCCGCGGCCGCAGCCCCGAGGAGGATTTCAACTATTCGGCCAGCCGGCCCGGCACGTGGCGGATGCCGCTGGTCGTGGTGATTGACGGCGAGTCGGCCAGTTCGAGCGAGATTTTTGCCGGTGCCATGCGGGACCACGGCCGGGCCACGATCGTCGGCACCCGCAGCTACGGGAAGGGTTCCATCCAGGGCATCTTCCCGCTGGAAGTGGGTGGCGTCGGCATGCGGCTGACGACTGCGAAGTTCTTCTCGCCGAAGGGCCTGCCGTATAGCCGAGTGGGTGTCGAACCCGACCTGCAGGTGCAGTCAGTGGCCCGGCCCGCCGCGGGTGTGTTCGTGGCGCAGGCGGGCGACCCGTTTCTCGATGCGGCACTCGAGGTGGCCCGCCGGTCGGTGGCGGCCCGCCCTGTGGCCAAGCCCGTCAGCCGCACCACGGTCGCGCGGTAGCCGTGTCGATGCCCCCTGCAGGGCCCGGCTACTTGAACTGGCCCGCTCGCGCCGTTAATCTGCGAAGGTTTCGCGGAAATTCAGCGGTCCGTGGGTTCCTTCTTCTGGCAACGGTCTGCTTGATTTTTAAGTTGATTTTCTGAGTGGTTTTCAACCAACACCTTTCCTTGCGCGTCCTTTGCGCAGTCTTTAAGAAGAAGGATCACGTCATGACCAGTGCCCGTGCCAATGCCATCTCCGCCATCAACAGCTACAAGTCGAATGGTCAGGCGTGGAATTTCCGTGAGACGCCCACCAGCGAAATCTTCGGCGCCAACGTGTTCGGCGACGCCGCGATGAAGGATCGGTTGCCTAAGAGCGTTTACAAGGCGATGCAGGCCACCATCAAGCAGGGCAAGCCGCTTGATCCTGGCATCGCCGACGCGGTGGCTCTGGCGATGAAGGATTGGGCGATCGAGAAGGGTGCCACGCACTACGCCCACGTCTTCTACCCGCTCACGGGCATCACGGCCGAGAAGCACGACAGCTTCCTCTCCCCGACCGGCGACGGCCATGCGATGGCCGAGTTTTCTGGCAAGGAACTGATTCAGGGTGAGCCGGATGCCTCGAGCTTCCCGTCCGGCGGCCTCCGCGCCACGTTCGAAGCCCGCGGGTACACCGCGTGGGATCCGACCAGCCCGGCCTACATCCTCGACAACCCCAACGGCACCACGCTCTGCATCCCGACCGCCTTCTGTTCGTGGACGGGCGAGGCGCTCGACAAGAAGACGCCGCTGTTGCGGTCGATGCAGGCGATCGACAAGCAGGCTCGCCGCGTGCTCGCGCTGTTTGGCCACAAGGATGTCGGCCAGGTGACGGCGTCGGCCGGTCCGGAGCAGGAATACTTTCTCATCGATCGAAACTTCTTCTTCGCCCGCCCTGACCTCGTGGTCACCGGCCGAACGCTCTTTGGTGCCAGGCCGCCCAAGGGACAGGAGTTCGAAGACCAGTATTTCGGCGCGATCCCCGAGCGGGTGCTCGCCTGCATGCTCGAAGGAGAGCGTGAGCTCTTCAAGCTCGGTGTGCCCGTGAAGACGCGGCACAATGAGGTCGCGCCTTCGCAATACGAGATCGCGCCGATCTATGAGAACGCCAACATCGCCACCGACCACCAGCAGACGATCATGCAGACGCTGCTGCGGGTGGCGCAGAAGTACGGCATGGCGTGCCTGCTGCACGAGAAGCCTTTCGCGGGCATCAACGGCTCGGGCAAGCACGTCAACTGGTCGATCGGCTGCAAGCTCGGCAACCTGCTCGAGCCGGGCGAGACGCCCCATGCCAACATGCAGTTCCTCGTGTTCTGTGCGGCGGTGATCCGGGCGGTCCATCTCCACGGCGACCTGCTGAGGTCGGTCGTCGCGGCCAGCGGCAACGACCATCGGCTGGGAGCCAACGAGGCGCCGCCGGCGATCATCTCGATCTTCCTCGGCGACCAGCTCTCCGACGTCTTCGAGCAGATCGAAAAGGGGAAGGCCACCAGCAGCAAGTTGAGCGGTACGCTTTCGGTGGGTGTCGATACGTTGCCGCCGCTGCCGAAGCATGCCGGCGACCGCAACCGCACGAGCCCGTTTGCCTTCACTGGCAACAAGTTCGAGTTCCGCGCGGTCGGTTCCAGTCAGTCGATCGCCGGGCCGCTCGTGGCCCTCAACACGATCGCGGCGGAGAGTCTCGACTACATCGCGACCGAACTGGAGAAGGCAACCGGTGGCGACGCCTCCAAACTCAACGCCGCCATTGAGACGTTGCTCCAGCAGATCATTGCCGAACACAAGGCGGTGATCTTCAACGGCAACGGCTACTCGGCGGAGTGGCAGGAGGAGGCGAAGCGGCGAGGCCTTCCCAACCTGAAGGCCACTCCCGAGGCGCTCGACGTGCTTGTCACGCCGACGAACATCGCCCTCTTCGAAAAGTACGGCGTGCTCTCGGAGCGTGAGATGCGCAGCCGCTACGAAATCTATCTGGAACGCTACTGCAAGGACATCAATGCCGAGGCAAATTCGGCCGTGCAGATCGCCAAGACGATGATCCTGCCGGCGGGCTATCGGTATCAGGGTGAACTGGTCGATACGGCGTCGAAGCTCAAGAGTATTGGCCAGACGGTGCACATGGGCACGCTCGACAAACTCACGAAACTGGTCGGCGCGTTCGAGCAACGGATCGAGGCCCTGGAGACGGCCCTTGCCCACGGGGGCCATGATCTTCGTGCCGAGGTCACGCACTTCCATGACGACGTGATCCCGGCGATGGTGTCGCTGCGGGAAACGGCAGACCAGATCGAGTCGATCCTGCCGGACGATCTCTGGCCGCTGCCGACCTACCGCGAGATGCTGTTCATCAAGTGACCGATCCGGAACCGTCTCGGGCAGACCTCGCATCTGCAGTCGCCGCTGAATGCGAGCGGCTCGGTCTGGGCGTATCATCCGATGCCGTGCCGAGGCTCGCCGCGTATGCGGCGAGCCTCTGGTCTTGGAACGAACGGCTGAACCTCACCCGGCACACCGACGTGGAGAAATTCGTCTCCCGCGACGTGGCCGATGCCGTGGCGATCGCGCCTCATCTCGAGACCGGTGCCCACGTGCTCGACGTCGGCACCGGTGGGGGCGTGCCCGGCGTGCTTCTGGCGATCCTGCGGCCCGATCTACGGGTCGAACTCTGCGACAGCGTGGGCAAACGCGCCCGGGCTGTGCGGGAGATCGTCGCGGAGATTGGCCTGACGACTCCGGTGCACGAGGGGGCCGCCCAGCAACTGGTGGCGGCTGCGGCAGAGGCTGGTGAGCGGGGCGGCAGTCCGGGACGGTTTGACGTGCTCGTGGTACGGGCGGTGGCACCGCTCTTGAAACTCCTCGGCTGGTTCGAGCCGCTGTGCGATGCCTATGGGCGGATGCTCGTCATCAAGGGACCGCGGTGGGAGGAGGAGAAGGGCGAGGCCCGGCACCGCGGCTTCGTAAAGAAGGTGGGGGTGCGGCGGATCGCGGCCTGGCCGATTCGTGGCAGCGACAACGAGAGCGTGCTCTTGGAAGTGAAACGTCGCGAGCCGGCGTAGCTGAGGTGGGGGTGGTCTGTGTCGGTCGGGGCTGCCCATGCCCCGTCGCCGGACGTTCGCTACGGCCATCCATGGCCTTCGCTCACTCGATGCTGACTGCGCTCCGGCATCCTGCCTGCGCTGGTCAGCAACGCCGGCTCTCGGGGCATGGGCAGCCCCTCGCATCCCCTTGCTTGCGCTGCGGGCGCGGAGCCTGCCCGCGTTGGTTTGCATGGCAGGATGCCATGCGCAGCACCAGCAAACTGCGTTTGCCAAGAAAAAACGACAGGAAGTCGTGTTTTTCGTGAATACAGCCTCGCCCTACAGGTTCATGCCGAGGAAGCCGCCGCTGGCGTCGCTGGCGGCCTGCTCACGGGCCAGGCGTTCCTCGGCGCGGGCCAGGTCGCCCGCGGCGATGTAGCGGTCAAACTCCGTTTCGACGGCGTGCTTGACCGAGAGCGTCAGCCACTGCACCGCCGGCTGCGTGAGCCAGTCGCAGGTTTCCTTGTCGAGCCTGACGGTCAGATCGCTGCCGACCGTCTTTGTGTCGGCCTCGTCGGTGAGCACCGTTCCTTCGACCGCGAACCGCACCCACCCCAGGTCGGGATCGTTTGTAAACTGAAACGTGCAGAAGCCGTTGGTGAGATAGTAGGTGTTGCGCGTGCCGTGCTGGCTGATCGCTCGCTGCACTCGTTCCAGTCGGCTGCGGTAAGCGGGTGAGGCTTCTGATGGAATGGAGACCTGTCGAACGCTCCGCAAGGGCGTGCATTCGAAACTGATCGCCACGATCGGACGGGATGGTTGATCGCTCATGACAAGAAGATTCTATCGCGCAGCGGCTGCCAAGGCGGTCTGGCTGGTTGTTCTGACGGCGGGTTGCAGACCGCCAGCCGCGCCAACTGTGCCAGCCGCGCCACCTGCGCCAGCCGGCACTACCGCCGACACGTCGGCTCCGGCTGGCGCGCGCCACGCCGAGCGGGTGAGCCAGACGCAGCGGCTCATGGGCGTGCCGTGGACGATCACGCTGTATGCGGAAACAGCGGCCGTCGGCCGCACGGCGATCGCTGCCGGATTTGCGGAGGTGGCGCGACTCGAGCAGATTCTCTCCGACTACGATCCCCAGAGCGAGCTCTCCCGGCTGTCTGCGGCGGCTCCGACCGCTGTTCCCGAGCCCGTGAGCGACGACCTGTGGCAGGTGCTCGCGCGTGCCGTCGAGATTCGCGACGCCACGGACGGCGCATTTGACCCCACGGTCGGTCCGCTGACGAGCCTCTGGCGGCAGGCCCGCCGTTCGGGCCGACTGCCGCTGCCCGGGAAACTGGCAGCCGCCCGCGAGGCGGTTGGGCAGGACACGCTCCGCCTCGTGCCCGCCAGCCGGGAATTGCTGCTCACTCGGCCGGCCATGCGGCTCGATCTGGGTGGCATTGGCATGGGCTATGCGGTCGATCGGGCCGTGGCGGTGCTCAATCACCAAGGCATCACGGCGGCCATGGTCGATGCGTCAGGCGACATTGCCGTCACCGCACCGCCGCCCGGCACTGCGGGCTGGAGGATCGCGGTGTCGCCGCTGCCGGACACCGGTGACGGCACTGCTGCACGCGATACCGGCGAGTACCTCCTGCTCACGCATGCGGCGGTGACAACATCCGGCGATGCCTTTCAGGCGGTGGAGATCGATGGCCGACGCTACAGCCACATTGTGGATCCGCGGACCGGCATCGGCGTGGCGGGGCCGGCGGCGGTCACGGTCGTGGCGGCCGACTGCACGACGGCCGACGCGCTGGCCACGGCCGCCAGCGTTCTGGGACCGGAGAAGGCTGCCGCAGTCATCGCGGCCACGCCGGACTGCGCCGCCAGGTTCGTCTCGATGGCGGATGGGCAGCTGCAGCACTCGCAGACACCACGCTGGCCTTCCCAGCCTTCCCAGAGTCCCCGCTAACAGCCCTTGGCTGGCTGGCTGGTCGTGCGGGTTGCGCAGAACATGACGGTTCTTCCAAGTTTGCGGACTCGGTGGCCGATATCTCCAGAGCCGTCGCTGCGCCTTGGCGTACGTGTTGCGGGTACGGAGTCGGGGGGCACCGTGCCGGGCTGGGTCGCACAAAACGTGTGACTCCACCCCTTGGGCGCAGCGGCGGCGATTTGAACAACGACTGAGTCCACACCACCGCCTTGCGGAAGCCCCCGTGCCGCGAACTGCCAGACAACTCTGGGTAGCCCTGACGAGCATCTCGCTCCTCGCGAGCGGATGTGCGCCCCAGCAGCCGTTCTACTTTTTCGAGGACGGCGACCTGTCGCACTACGTCGGCGCCATCCAGAAGCTCGAATATCCTGACAGCTGCGAAGAACCGCTCGACGAGTCGGCTGGCACGAACGAGCCGCTGATGCTCTCGAACGCCCGCTTCGACCAGATTTGGGAACTGTCGCTCGAAGAGGCGATCCGCACGTCACTCGAAAACGGCAAGGTGCTCCGCAATCTGGGCGGCCGTTTCCAGAGCTTCGGCGGTCCCCGACCACAGACGGGCGAGCCGGCTGTTTCTCTGCTCACGGCCCCCTCGGCGACACCCACGATCTACGACCCGGCGATTGCCGAGACCGATCCTTTCCGCGGTGTGGAGAGCGCGCTTTCGCTGTTCGACGCGCAGCTCTCCAGTTCGCTCACCTGGGAGCGGCAGAACCGTCCGCAGAACATCGGTGGTTTCATCGGAACGTCGGTGTTCCAGCAGCAGTTCCTCGGCGACACCGGCAACTGGACGACCGGCATCCAGAAACGGACGGCAACCGGTGCCACCGTGGGTGTTTCCAACACCACGCTCTACGACAACAACAACTCGCCGATTCGTCAGGATGGCGTGCCCTCGACGTTCACGACGAACTACGACTTCACGCTCAGTCAGCCGCTGTTGCAGGGTGCGGGCGTCACCTACAACCGGATCGCCGGGCCCGACCCGTTCGACAACATCTATGGCCGGCCGCTTTTCCGCGGCGTGTTGCTGGCCCGCATCAATGCCGACATTTCGCTGGCCGAGTTCGAGGCGGGCGTCCGCAATCTCGTCAGCGACACGGAGCAGTCCTACTGGGAACTCTACTTCGCCTACCGGAACCTTGAATCCCGCAAGGCGGGCCGTGACAGCTCGCTCGAGGCCTGGCGGAAGGTCCACGCGCTTTATGTCGAACAGTCGCGTGGTGGTGAGGCCGACAAGGAGGCACAGGCCCGCGAACAGTATTTCTTCTTCCGCAGCGAGGTCGAACAGGCGCTCACCGACGTCTACCGCTGCGAGAATCGCCTCCGATTCATGATGGGCATCTCGGCCAGCGACGGCAGGCTGATTCGGCCTGCCGATGAGCCGACCACCGCCCGCATCTCGTTTGATTGGCAGCAGTCGCTGGTCGAGGCCCTGTCGCGGTCGGCGGAACTCCGCCGGCAGAAGTGGGTGATCAAACAGAAGGAGCTGGAGCTAACAGCGGCCAAGAACATGGTCCTGCCCCGGCTCGACCTCGTGGGCCGCTGGCGGTTCCTCGGCATGGGCCAGGAACTCATCAATCAGAACTACGCGGCGTACAACGCCAATGGTAGTGACCCGCTCAACGGCACCGACGCCTACTCGACCCTCCTGAGCGGCCAGTTCCAGGAGTGGCAGGCCGGCGGACAGTTCCTGATGCCGCTCGGCTTCCGCCGCGAACTCGCCACGGTGAGGAACTACCAGCTGCAGCTGGCCCGCGAGCGGGCCCGTCTGCAGGACGAGGAACTCGAGGCCTCGCACGCGCTGGTCGAGGCGGTGCGAAACGTAGACACGAATTTTGCGCTGGCCCAGACGAATTTCAACCGCCGCGTCGCCGCCGAGCGGCAGGTGGAGGCGGTGCAGGCTGCCTACGACGCCGGCACGGTGACGCTCGACCAACTCCTCGACGCCCAGCGGCGGCGGGCCGAGGCGGAGAGTTCCTACGCCCGCGCAGTCGTGGATTACAACCGCTCCATCTCGTCGCTCCACTTCCGCAAGGGATCGTTGCTCGAATACAACGGCGTCTTCCTCGCGGAGGGGCCGTGGCCTGGCAAGGCCTACTTCGACGCCCACCGCCGGGCGCGGCAGCGGGATGCCAGCCTCTACCTCAACTACGGCCATTCCCGTCCGGGCGTCTTCAGCCGTGGGTCGATCACACAGAGCTTCGAATCGATCGGGGCCGATACCCCGGTGACGCAGCTGCCACCGCGGGATCCTGCCACCAAGGAAGATTACGACGAGAAGAAGGCCCCGCCTGCGCCGGGCACAACGCCGGGGCAGGATACGCGTCCGGGCGTCCCCGAGATGCTGCCGTCACCCCGAGGGTGAGACGGCCGACCTGTATCCCCCGGCTCGCGCCGGGGGCTTGTATGGGATGTCATGCGAGCGCGAAGCGTGCGCCGGGGGCTTGTATGGGATGTCGTGCGAGCGCGAAGCGTGCGCCGGGGGCTTGTATGGGATGTCGTGCGAGCGCGAAGCGTGCGCCGGGGGCTTGCATGGGATGTCGTGCGAGCGCGAAGCGTGCGCCGGTGGTTTGTATGGGGTGTGCATGCAAGCCCTGAGCGCGAGCGACGGGATTCCCCGACGTAGGTCCAGGCTTTCGCCACGGCCATTAGCGGGCCGCTGGCAACGCTGCCGCGTCGAGGGCCTGTTTGAGCATGCCGGGGTTTTGCCGTCCGATCCGCTCGAGTTCCTGTCGTGCAGCGGGAAGCGGGCAGGCTGCGAGATATCCGGCCACGGCGCGGCGGATGAGTGGGTCGTCGGTTCCGAGCGTGTCCCAGAGCCGGGAGACATCGGCCACCGTCTCCCAGGCCTGATACCGGGCCAGATCGACCGTGGCATCGGCCGCCACGGCGGGGCTTGCCAGCAGGGCTGCCGTCGCGGCAATGATCCGCTCCCGCGGGATCGCCTCGGTGAGGCTTTCTCCGGCAAATCGCACCGCGGCGAGCAGATGGCGCTGATCGAGGGCCCGCGCTTCCCGGCCAAACAGGCCGCGGCGCTCGAGAGAATCGAGGCCGGCCTGCCCCTCCGCCACGAGCACCCCCGCCAGAACTCCATCGAATCCAGCACGAAAATCGTCGGCGGGAGCCTCGACGGCCCGATGCAGGGCGTCGAGGCAGTCTCGTGCCACCGCGGGATCGTCCGTGGTGGCGGCGGCCACTCCCAGTAAGAGTCCATAGAGCCCGCGGCGGCGGGCGTCGATCCCCGGCTCGCTCACCCAGGCCCGGAGCCGGGCCGGGTCGAGCCCGCTCGCTGCAGCACGCACGGCGGTGAACGGCGACAGGCCAAACTCCGTGAACGCATCGGCGGCGATCGCCGGATCGGGGTGCTCCAATCGGGCGGCGAACCATCGCAGCCGCTCGGCCGCCGGGAGCGTGATCGCCGGTGCGGCCGTCACATAGCCCAGAAGCGATTCGTCGGCCGCGACCGCCGACCAGGAGCGACCATTTCCCGCGGCCTGTGGGCCTGCCGCCATGACCGTGCCAAAGAGCACGGCTGTTCCGGCGATCGGCCCGGCCACGCGGGCCGGCACGGTCTCGCCGGCGACGGCGGCGTGGGCCGTGTCGCGGAGCACTTGGTCGATGCGAAATCGCTGTGCGAGAAAACCGCTCGCATCTGGCGCTGCCGTACCCTCCGCTTCAGCGACCGCCACGGCGTCCGCCGCGTCGCGCCGCTGCGCGAGCGACTGCCCAACCGTGCCGCAGAACGGGCATGCCGATGCCAGCGGCACGGCCAGCACGATCACGAGGAACGCGGCCAGGATGGCCGAGCCCGACGTGAACACGGATTCCCTCGCTCGCGCTTCGGGCTTGCATGGGAGCCCAGTTGCATCCAAGCCCGCAGCGCACGCAAGGGAGATGCACGAGTGCGCACGTCGCGTGCCGAACACTCCCGCCGCCGGCCTCACTCGGAACCCCAGCCCGCGCGTTCCCGCTGCATCCGCGCCCGCCAGTAGGGAACGGTGCACAAGATCAGCTTGCCCGTGCCCTTGTAGACGTAGGCCCGCTTCTGACCCGAGAGCCAGTAGCTGAGGAGGTTCTTCGCAGGCCGTTTGATCTGCATCGAAATGCCTTGTGTCCGCGCAACCACGAATGGTCCATCGGTGACGAGCGTGTCGTCTTTGAGTTCCATCTCCTGCACCGGGCCATCGACCGTAAGCACGACCTGCCCTTCCCCCTTGAGGGCGGTCTTGTACCACAACAGTCCCTCACCGGCCCAGAAGGACGTGAACATCGGTTCGCGATGGATCGAGAGTTTGACCTCGCCGTCGCTTGCCCAGAAGCACCGGGTGTCGAGCACCCAGCGTTCTCCGGCCGCCAGCTTCATGATGTGGTAGCCGCCGAGCGTGGAATCGAGATAGACGGTCCCGGTCCCGCTGTAGCGGGGCCGCACCACCGACTCGTCGGAAAAGAGCGACACCCACCAGGCCTTCAGTGTGGGCAGCGGCACATCCATCGTGATCGCGCCGAGCATGTGGTTGAGCGCACCCCGCTCTGCCCGCATGCGGTCGTCGTCGAGATCGACCTTCACCCACCGCATTCCCTCGGAGCTTTCGACCTTAAATCTCGCCATCGATCAAGACCTCCGGGCCGCGAGTGATGCCCCCCTTCGTCCAGTCACAGCTCCAGCCCGGGAAGGCGATCTGCGGATAGGGGTCGGGCTCGATGGGGGCGTCCGACTGGTGCACGATGTCAAACTGGTGGTCGGCGCGGATGCGTCCCACGCGAAAATAGCGGGTGCAGTGCTGCGTCTTGGGGTCGAGCCGCACGGTGCCACCCGGACCGGCGAACGACAGGCCGTCGCAGAAGGCCTGCCGCACCGCCTCCGTTTCAAACGTCCCCGCCTTCTCCACGGCCGCCTTCCAGAGATGCACGAGACACCAGTCGGGCTCCATGGGATCGCCCGTGACGCGGTCGAAGCCAAACTCACGGCGGAACCCGGCGATCCATTCCCGGTTGGCCGCGGTGTCGAGGCTCTGGAAATAGGACGAGATGGCGTAGTGTCCCTGGACCTGATGCGGCAGGAGGCTCCGCAGTTCGTCCTCGGCGATGCTCGTCGAGACCACAGGCAGTTTCGTGGGGTCGATCTTGGCGTCGGCCAGCGCCTGAAAGAGGCCGAGATTGCTGTCGCCGTTGACCGTGTTGAGCACACAGTCGGCGTTGGAGAAAAGGATCTGTTGGACTGCCGCCGAGAAATCCTGATGTCCGAGCGGCAGATACACCTCGCCGGCGGCCCGAAGATCCTTGGCGGCGAGGTACTTCTTGGCGATGAAGTTGGCGGTTCTTGGAAACACGTAGTCGGAGCCGAGCAGGAAGATCTTCTTCTTCGACCCGCCGTCCGGGCCTGTGAGCCAGTCGATCGCCGGCATGATCTGCTGATTCGGAACGCTGCCTCCGTAGACACAATACTTCGAAGACTCGTTGCCCTCGTACTGCACGGAGTACAACAGCAGCTTCTTGTATTGCTCAAATATCGGCAGCACAGCCTTACGGCTCGTGCTCGTCCAACAGCCGAACACTGCGACGACTCCAGCCTCGAGCAACTGCGTTGCCCGCTTGACGAACAGGTCGGGTCGCGAACGCGGGTCCGGCGCCTTCGCTTCGAGTTGGTAGCCCAACAGGCCGCCCGAGCCGTTGATCTGCTCGATGGCATGCAGTTCGATGTCGCGAAGGGATGTCGCGCTGATCGCCATCGTGCCGGTCTGCGAGTGGAGAAGGCCGACCGGCACGGGTTTTCCGCGGGAGCGGATGCCGAGCGAGCATCCCACGAAGAGCGAGGGGGCAAGGGCACGGGCGGCTGCGAGTGTGGCTGCCGTGCCGTGGGCCAGAGCCCGCCGCCGTGAGACGGCGCCGTGACGCGGAGCCATCGGATGTTCAGGGATCATCGTCAATCCTCGTTCATGCGGCGGTAGAGTGTCTCGAAGGCCTCCGGCGTGATGCTCACGTCGCCCCGGAACGGCTGGTTCATGTCGATGATGAGATACATCATCGTGCCGAGATAGCTGGCGAGGATGCCGCCGAGCACGAGGTGCGCGATGAATTTCATGTCGAACATCCAGCACATCACGATGGTGAGAATCGACCCAAGGACCATCACGTACCACATCGACGCCGGCAGCGCCGACTTCACCGAAAACAGCCGCATTCGCCGGCACTCGAGGAAGTGATTGAACTGACGCAGGGCCTCGGCGTGCAGAATTTCCTGTGATGGCGTGCGGGGCTCGAAGTCGAGAAGCCTGTCGTTGAACGCCTCGGCGCGGATCGTCCCCTCCTCCGGGATGATGCCCCGCTGTTGGAGCGGCCAGGCATACTTGATGACGTAACGCGTGTAGTCCCGCAGCAGCCATCGCAGGTTTTGCCCATGGGGCTCCGGATAGCGGGAAACGTCTTCATAGAGTGCCGAGAGGGCGGCGGCCTCGCGGGTGACGTTCGATCCGGCCTCGGAGACGTTCTGGTAGGCGGTGACGGCGATGAGGCCGAGCAACAGGCCGTAGAAGACGCAGAAGCAGGAAAGGATGTAGCCGACGATGTCGTTGGCGGCCGGCGTGTTCTTGACGAACTGCCTGAGGATCGGCCGGATGAAGATCAATCCGAGCCAGTAGAAGCCGACGAACAACGCGATCGACAGCAGTGCCAGTCTGGCCGGTGGGATGTCGTAGATCCAGAAGAAGTCGGTGTCCATGATCGATCGCCCCCCAGCGAAGGCGACAAAAGAATACGGGTTCGATGACGGTGGACGCTCTCGGGAGCACCTCCCCGCGATCGTACCAACGACCACGAATCACTGCACATCTTCGCCATCTAGGGCGTAGATCGCCAGGTGCCGGCCGTCCGGACCCCGCAGTTCCTCCACTCGGAAGGTGCCGGTGACGGCCACCGGCCGGATCGAAAAAGAGGCTGTTTTCCCAGGTTTCATCCGGACCAAGACGCAGTCGTGGAGCAGCGCGCCGGGCCCAAAACAGCACTCCATGTTGTCCCGGACCAGCACGAACTGGGTCAGGCCGGTCTGCTGGAAACTCGGCAGGATGTAGCCGCGGATGCGGATCGGGGTCGTCTCCAGGGCCGTCACCCGGGCGGGCAGCAGGTCGCGGGAGAACGGGTCCCCCTTCTTGAGGTCGAGCTTGATGTCGTCGAACGAGATGTCGCGAGGGGTGGCCGGGCGGCCGGTCAGGGGCGTGGGAGCGGCCGGGGCCGGCGGCACCGACTGGGTCGCGACGGCGGGCCGGTCGGTAAGCGCAACGGCAGGCGCGGGCTGAGGCTCCACCTCAGCTGGCGCCCCGCACCCGACCAGGCAGCAGGCCATCACGACGTGGCAGAACCGTTTATGGCACCGCTTATGACAGTGCGCGTGCAGAACCGCGAGGCTATCTCGCAAAGGCATCCTCGAGGTGATAGAGCACGCCGCCATCCATGCCGGGCGCGGCCATGGGACGGATGGCAAACCTGCCGGCGATCTTGGTGAGCCGGGACGAAAAATCAATCCCCTTGGGATGGCCGGGGTCTTTCAACTGCACGAGCACCCGATCGGTGATCTTGGGATTGCCGCCGAAGCAGCAGTCGCCCTGATCGCGCACGAGCAGGAACTGCGTGATGCCGGTCTGCTGCTTGCCCGGATACATGTATCCCTTGAGCAGCACGTTGCGACCGTCCATCGTGCGGGCGGTGTCGGGCACCGCATCGGTCGGATCACCGGGCAACGGCTGGAGCAGGCCGTAGTTGAGACGTTCGTAGCCCTCCGGGAGTTCGGCTGCATACGCCCGCGACAGGGTGACGAGGCCGGCGATGAGCGAGACCGCCGATACCACGATCGCGCCGACGGCCAGCGGCCGTCCGGTGAACTCCTCGGGCCGCTGCGTGATCGTGCGGTAGGCCAGCGTGCCGAGCACCACGCCCAGGATCGGCACGACGACCAGCGACCAGTCGAGAAACGCCAGCGGCGACAGGGCGGCTGCGACCGCAGCGGCAATCGCCGTGCCGGCGACGGCGCGGTAGCGGCCCTCCACCTCCTGACCATCGGCATGGTCGAGCGGTTCCTGTCCGGCGGTGTCGAAGAGACCTGCTGGCATGGGCTGTGTCTGTTAGCGGTCGGAAGGCCCGGCTCCCGCAGCCCGCAGTCTGGACCACGAGACGACTGCGATCAGAAGCAGGACCGCGGCTCCGAGCAGCCATTTCGCAATGTCGGAGCCGCCATTGGCTGGTGGGCGAGCAGCGGCCGGCGGGAGGGTGGGGCTGGCTGCCTGCTGCTTCGAAGGGTCGATCCCGGGAGCGTTGTCGGTGGCCTCTTCGTCGGCGAGCACCGCCGGTATGCGGGACGCGATGGCCGCTTCGGCTTCGGTGGCCGGCGGGGCTGGCATGGACGGAGCCGCTCCAGTGGGGGCAGCAGCCGACGCCCGGGCCATGCTGGGATCGCCCGGATCGCCGTCGTCGTCGTTCGCACCGGTCTGGCCACTGCCTGTCGCTGTCGGAGCGGACGTGGTGTCGCCGGGCGTGGCCCCCACCGCTCCTGCAAAGGCCGCCAGCGTGGCGGCGCGGCGGACCGCCTCGGGATCGATCTTCTCAAGGGTGGCTATTGCCGCTGCCGCCTGCGGCAGCGGGCAGGCCCGCAGATAGTTCACGATCGGTTCGCGGACGAAGATGTTGTCGGCCTCGGCCTTCTCGAAGAGTTCCACGAGCCGGTCGATCACCGACCAGTCCTGCCAGCGGGCGAGATCGGCGATCACCAGATCGGCAAGCTTCGGCTCCGCCAGAAGCAGCCGCAGCGACGCGAGCACGCGTTCCCGCGGCACGCTCTGCGACTCCTCACCGAGAAATCGCAGCGCCATCACCGCGGCATAGGTTTCAGTGAAGGGAATCTCGCGGCCGCGACGGTTCAGGAAGAGTTCATCGATCAGGTCGAGCCCGTCGGGCCCCTTGAGCGTGACATAACACGCGATCAGAGCATCCAGACCACTGCGAACCTCCGCCTTCTCCGGGCCGAGGTCCTGATTGGCGAGGATCGCACCAATGCGTTCGGCGTCGGCCTTGGTGCCGCAGACGCCGAGCATGGTGGCATAGAGCCGGCGGCGGTTGGCCTGCACCTTGGGGTTCTCGATCCATCCGAGCAGTTGCGTCGGATCCATCCGGTCAGCCAGACCGCGAACGTCGGCGTAGGGAGCGACGGCAAACTCGTCATAGGCATCGCGGGCCAGCGTCTCGTCGGGGTCTTCGAGGTGCTGTTGAAAGAAGGCCAGGCGATCGGGCCCCTTCTCGGGAAGCGTGGAAAGTTTTCGGAGGTATTGGACGGCCCGCTCGCTGACCGGGATCGGACTCGACCAGACGATCTTCGGAGGCTCGATGCCCATGAGCAGGAAGAGCGTGCCCACCGGCTTCTCCTCCAGCAGGATCGTTTCGATCGGCGTGCCGTCAGCACCCGCGTGCCCGGCCTCGGCGATCAGGTCGCCCCCCTTGATCGCCTCGACGACGACGAATTTGCCCTTGGGCAGCGGCCCCTCGGCACGCGGTGACAAGGCCCCCGCCGGCGGCGGCTCCACGAGCCGGACGATCGCGGCTGCCTGGCTCTGCGCGATCTCCTGGGCGAACGTGAGCGACACGGCCGAACAGAATGGGCAGGCCTGCGCCTGCTGTGCCGGTCCGATGAGGAGCCCGATCCCCAGCAGGGCCACGATCCAGTGTCGGAAGAGCATGTTTCGCATGAGCCTCATTCTAGCGGCAAACATGCCGCCAACGCACGGCGTCAGGACGACAGCCATTTGGCGACGTCGGTGCGGTAGGCGGTCAGGGCGGGAATCAGGGCCGCCAGGATGGCCAGCACCACCAGGAACGGCACCAGGAGCAGTTCCGCCCCCGGGGCCGCCGAGAAGATGCTCGCGGAGACGCCGGCGTTGGTCGTGATCAGCGGGGCGATCGCCCCCACGAGCAGGTGCCCAAGCACCCAGCCGGCGAGCCCGCCGCCGACAGCCAGTAGCACCGCCTCGATCAGCACGACGGCGAGCACGTGCGACCGCCGGGCCCCGAGCGCCCGCATGATGGCGACGTCGCGGCTGCGTTCCAGCGACGAGCCCACCATGCTCACGAGGATGCCGATCGCCGAAACGATCACGACGAGCGTCGTCACCAGAAGCAGGAGCAGTTCGAGCGGCCGCACAAACAGGTCGAGCAGCTGGCGGATCTCGGCGATCGGCAGGGCGGCCTGCCCGTCGCGGCCCTCGTTGATCGCGGTCCGCAGGCCCATCGCCATCAGCTCCGGCGGCAAGCCCGGCAGAGAGGCTGTATCGAGCAAAAGCGCGGTCACCTCCCGCTGCGCGAATGGCAGCGGCACCGGCCCCTTGGTGCCGTGGTCATGTGAGCCATCGGCATCCTTTCCACCTGCTGCGTTCGGGCTTCCGTTCTCCGCTCCCTCCACCGGCTTCGCGTGTCCGTCCTGGAGATAAAACCCCTCCATGTTGACGAACACACCTCGATCGACGGGCGTGTCGGTGCGGGCCAGGATGCCGGTCACCGTGAACGGATCATGCACCTTGCCATCGTCGGCACCATGCGTGGGGGCGAATGGATCACCCGGCTTGAGACCGAGCTTGGCGGCCACCGTCGCCCCCAGCACGCCGCCGAAGAATTCGTCATCCCGAAAGTTCCGGCCGGCGGAAAAAGCGAAGGGCCGGCCGTCGCCGATCGTGAGCCGGTCGAAGTAGGCCGTGTTGGTGCCGATCACGCGAAACCCGCGGTAGTAGTCCCCCATGCAGATCGGCACGGCGGTCTTCGTGCTGGCGGCGAATGTGCCGTCCACGCCGTCGGGCCGTTCGGCCGCGGGCAGGAACTGCTGGTAGAAGTCCCAGGAGATGTTTTCGATCGGCTTGCTGATGAGATAGACGCTGTTGAGCACCAGTTGGAGCGGGCTCCCCTTCGCGCCGACGATCATGTTGTAGCCCAGGCCGGAGCCAGACTCGAACGCCTGCTTCACGATGCCGCCGGTCACGAGCGTGGCCACGACGAGCGCCACGCCGAGTGCCAGGGAGAGGGCGGTGAGCAGGCTGGTGAGCAGCCGCTGCCGGATGTTGCGCCAGGCGATGCCGAGAAGGGTCATGAGCCATGCCCCGTGGCTGCGCGGTTGAAGTCTTCGAGGCGGATGCGACGAGGAAACTGCCCGGCGACGTCGGCGGCATGCGTCACGACCAGGAGCGCCACCCCCTGCTCGGTGCAGGTGGTCCGCAGGAGGTCGATCACCTGCTGCTGGTGGGCGGGATCGATGCTGGCGGTGGGTTCGTCGGCGAGCACCGCCCGGGGCCGGTTGGCGAGTGCCCGGGCCACGGCTACCCGCTGCTGCTGCCCGACGCTCAGTTCGGCCGGCTTGTGGTCGAGCCTGTGGCCAAGCCCCACGGCGTCGAGGAGCCGCATCGCCCGCCCGCGGTCGGGGCGGCCCGAGCCGAACGTCATCGCCACGAGCACGTTCTCGATCGCTGTGAACCCCGGGAGCAGGTTGAACTGTTGAAAGACGAGGCCGAGCTTGTCGGCCCGCACGCGGTCGCGGCGGGCCTCGTCGAGCCGGGCGATGTCCTTGCCGTCGATGATCACCCGGCCGGCGTCGGGCCGCATGATCCCGGAGATCACATTGAGCAGCGTTGACTTCCCGGAGCCGCTGCGGCCCTCCAGGGCGCAGTGTTCGTCCGCGGCGAGCTGGAACGAGTCGATGTCGAGGATGCTCACCTGCTCGCCGCCGGGCATCGTGAACGACTTGCGGACGCCGATGAGTTCGAGAACGGGTGTGGCCATGGACGGTATCGTATCCGGTGGGGGCGGTCGGTGGTCAAAAACGGGCGTTTTCGTCCGCCGATTGAGCGGCTGGAGCGCCGCGGTGTATATTCCGCCGCCCCCCTTGGAGCAGCCGCCCGACCGCAGTGTCGCGGGGCGGCAGCGCTCGTTCGACGTCCCGCCTCAGGAGATTCGCCGTGTCCATTCGCGTCGGCATCAACGGTTTCGGCCGCATCGGTCGCCTCACCTACCGAGCCATCTTCGAGAAATACGGTCTCAACGGCGACGTCCAGGTCGTGGCCTTGAACGACCTCACCGACGCCAAGACCAACGCTCACCTGCTCGAGTTCGACTCGAACTACGGACCCTTCAAGGGGCACGTCAGCTACGAGGGCAACGATCTGGTCGTTGACGGCCACAAGATCAAGGTGTTCGCCGAGAAGGATCCCGGTGCCATCGACTGGAGCTCGCAGGACGTGCAGGTGGTGGTGGAGAGCACCGGCTTCTTCACCGATGCCACGAAGGCGGTCGCCCATAAGCGGGGCAGCGTGAAGAAGGTGGTGATCTCGGCCCCGGCCAAGAATGAAGACCTGACGATCGTGCTGGGCGTCAACAACGAGATGTACGACCCGAAGAAGCACCACGTGATCTCGAACGCCTCCTGCACCACCAACGGTCTGGCCCCGGTGGCCAAGGTGTTGCACGAGACCTGGGGCATCGACCGTGGCCTGCTGACCACCGTGCATGCCTACACCAATTCCCAGAAGACCGTGGATACCGCGGCCAAGGATCTCCGCGATGCCCGGGCAGCAGCCCTCAACATCGTCCCTTCGAGCACCGGTGCGGCGCGGGCCGTGGGCCTCGTGATCCCCGCCCTGCAGGGCAAGTTCACCGGCATGGCCTTCCGTGTCCCGGTCGCCACGGTCAGTGTCGTCGACTTCACGGCATTGCTGGGCAAGGAGGCTTCACCCGCCGACATCAATGCCGCGATGAAGAAGGCTGCCGAGGGCCCGCTCAAGGGGATTCTGCGGTACACCGACAAGGAGTTGGTCTCGACCGACTTGAAGGGCGATCCCCACAGTTCGATCTTCTCGGCCGTTGATACGATCGGCCTGGGCAACTTTGTGAAGGTGGTCAGCTGGTACGACAACGAGTGGGGCTACTCCAACCGCGTTGCCGACCTGCTGAACTTCCTCGAGGACAAGGGCCTGTAGGCCTGATCGTCAAGCGTCTCGTTACGGGGCGTCGCCGGACTGCTGCTGTGGCTTTACCGCCACGGTGCAGTCGGTCTGGAATGCCGCGGCTTCGAAGGTGGTGAGCGCCACCTGCACCCGCACGTGTTCCCCTCGGGGCAGCGGCCCCGGCCACCGGAGCACGAAGTGCAGGCCGCGGTTGCGCGTCGTGCGTCGGAAGTGGCCGATCGCCTCGCGGGCGGGAATATCCCAGCGTGCCACCGGCCCCTCACCGGTCGGCCCGCCTGGATCAAAGACCGAGATCGACACATCGCCAGCCGCGGGAACGAGTCGCTCATCACCGTCCCGCGGCTCGATGACGATGACCAGTCCATCACTGATGCCGTCACCATCCCCATCGAAGCAGGCGGTTCGTGCCGAGTTGACGACCAGGTGCGAAATGCGACCGGAGTCGGCGAGGCTTTCCTCGTGAGAGAGTTGGCGGCCCGTCGGCGGCTCCGCGGCCGGATCGGCCCACGGAGTGATCGGCCGCGCCGCGGCGTCGATCGCCATCGGGGCGGGAGCAGCGACGCCGGCATCGGCCGTGGCCACCGCAGCCGCCGCCGGCGTCGGCGCGGCCGACGACGACCGGCCCGGGGCCCCGCTGCCGGGAAACCGCGGTTCGGCTGGCAGCGGCGGGATGCCGTCGAGTTTCGGAGGGGCTACCGTACCCGGCGCAGGCAGGCTGGCCGGAGGCGGAGTCATGGATCCACCGGCCGGTGGCCGGACGCCGGGGATGTCGATTGCTGGCGGTGCGAGGAGGGGCTGGCCCGGCCCGCTGCGGGCTGCCGGGGCCGGCTGACCGGCCGGCAGGCTGAGCCCACGACGAGGGGCGGGCGCATCGGACTCGGCGAACCCGAGCTGTTTCTTCAGGCTCGAGTTCTCCCCGGCCGTCCGCTCCAGCCGGGCACATTTGTCCTGCAGTTCGTCCTGCAACTGATAGATCTGATCCTCCTGCATCCGCAGTTCGCGCTCGAGCAGTTGCTGGCTGAGGTCGCTCCTGCAGCCCAGGCAGCAAAGCACCACGCCCATCATCGCAAAGATGGGACTGAAACGCGGGAAGAGCTCCGCGAAAACGGCAGCGGTCAGGCCTCTGAACCGTGTCATGACGCGCCTCCTTGCGCCTCATTCCTGGGTCTCATTGCGGCCCATCACGGGCCGCCACCATCCGATCACTGTTCCGTCAGACGTCAGCCGACTGCCTTGTCGGTCGGCATGCGGTCGATCACCTCGTCGATCAGCTTGTATTCGAGCGCCTCCTGCGCCGACATGAAGCGATCGCGATCCGTGTCCTGCTCGATCTTTTCCAGGGGATGCCCCGTGTGCTTGAGCAGGATCGCGTTGAGCTTGTGCTTGATGTTCTTGAACTCCTTGGCATGGATCATGATCTCCTCTGCCGTGCCCTCCATGCCCGCCAGCGGCTGGTGGATCATGATCCGCGCGTTGGGCAGCGCTCGACGCTTCCCCTGCGCGCCGGCGGTGAGCAGCACCGCGCCCATCGACGCGCACTGGCCGATGCAGTAGGTGGCGACGTCGCAGGTCACGAACTGCATCGTGTCGTAGATGGCAAGGCCGGCCGTGACGCTGCCGCCAGGAGAGTTGATGTAGAGGTGAATGTCTGACTTCGGGTCATCGGACTGGAGAAAAAGCAACTGGGCAACGATGGCATTGGCCACCTCGTCGTTGACCTGCGAGCCGAGAAAGACGATGCGATCCTTCAGCAAGCGGCTGTAGATGTCCATCGCCCGCTCTTCGCGGCCACTCTTTTCGATGACGAACGGGATCAGCGGCATGGGGGCTTCTCGGCGGGGGCTGGAACGGGGAGGGGGAAGAGGACGGGCCGGATCGGCCCGGGTTGGGACCGGGATCGGAAGGCTAGTCCTTGCTGTCGTCTTCCGCCGCTACCGGCGGCTTGGTGAGCACGTCATCGACCAAGCCATACTCCTTGGCCTCGGTGGCTGTGAGATAGCGGTCGCGATCAGTATCTTTGGCGATGCGGTCGATGGGCTGGCCGGTGTGCTGGGCCAGGATCTCATTGAGGATCGCGCGAGTCTTGATGATCTCGTCGGCCTGGATTTCGATGTCACTCACCTGCCCGCCGACCTGGCCGTAGGGCTGGTGGATCATCACCTTCGCGTGGGGCAGGGCGAATCGTTTCCCCTTCGCTCCGCCGGCGAGCAGAACGGCGCCGCCGCTGGCCGCGAGCCCCACGCAGTAGGTTGCGACCTGGCAGGAGAGAATCTGCATCGTGTCGTAGATCGCCATCGTGGCCGTCACGCTGCCACCGGGCGAGTTGATGTAGAAGTGAATGTCCTTGCGGCGGTTTTCGCTCTGCAGGTAGAGCAGTTTCATCACCAGTTCGTTGGCGTTGCCGTCGTAGATCTCCCCCTGCAACAGGATGATCCTGTTCTCCAGCAGGAGGTCGCCCAGCGTCATCTGCCGCTGCCGTTGGTAGTCGCGTGAGGCGCTCGAGGCCTGCGGACTGGAGGCCTCCGGAACACTGGCCCGCGGAACGAAGGAACGATTCAACATGTCAGGTCTCGGTTGGGCTGTGAAAATCGGCGGTGGTTGGTGACACGATGCCGGGGTGACACGGTGTTCGACGGCAGAGGGTGGATGCAGGCATCCGGCCCGCAACTCACGACCGCCGCGGGCTGCCGGCATCCGGCTGGGTGGCGGTCGGGATTTCCTCCTCGCCGACGACGGAGCCGCAGACCGCATGGTCCACCGCCTCGGCATCGCGTTTCTGGAACTCGAACGGGGTGTCGGTGAACTTCGCGTGGGACGTGATCAGGTCGATGGTCTTCCGCTCGATGATCTGGTTGCGGAGCACGTCCATCAACCCACGCTTCTCGAGGTTGGCCCGCACGCGACGCGGCGACTCGCCCGACTGAGCGGCAATGGCACGAATCTCCTCGTCGTAGTCGGCCGCGGCATCGGCGATCGACTGGTCTTCGGCGATCCGCTCCAGGATGAAGTGCTCCTTGAGGGCCGCGGCCGTGCTGCCCATGACCGACTGCCGCAGTTCGTTGACGTGCCGCCGGATGGAATCGTCATCGAAGCCACTCCGCCGCAGTTCAAGAATCGACCGCTCCAGTTCCCGGAGGCTCTGGCGACGGAGCAGATCCGGGGGCAGGTCCCAGCTGGCCGAGGCCGTCAGCGCGCTCGACACCTGCTGCCGCACCTGCCGTCGGCGGTGCCATTCGAGCTGGTTTTCGAGCTGCTTTCGCACGGCCGCCCGCAGGTCATCCGGCGACTCGAACGAGCCGATTTCATCGAGCAGTTCGGGCGTAAGCTCCGGCAGTTCGAGGTGCTTGACATCCACAACAGTCAGTTCGAGCGTGACATCCTTGCCGCGGAGCGACTCGACGGCCGCCTCGTCCGAGACCTTGATCGTGGCGGTCACCGGCGTGCCGGTGCGGGCCTTGGCGACGAGCTTGTCAAAGCCTTCCAGTTCGGCGTCGGCAAAGGAGAGCTTCGGCCGCACGATCAACTCGAGATCGGTGGCCTCCGAGAGCAACGTGTCTCCGTCGAGAAACCGCAGGTTGGCCACGATCAGGTCACCTGGCTTGGCCGAGCCTTCGTGGGGTACGAACCTCGCCCGTTCCCGCAGGAGGTTGGTGAGCGACTCTTCCACGTCGTCGTCCGAGATCGTGCGGGAGGGCCGCCGGATCGACAGACCCTTCCATTCGGGCAGGTCGAACTCCGGTCGCACCTCGATCTTGAACTCGAACGTCATCGGCCCATCAGCCGGCACCAAGACCGCATTGACGTCGAGTTCGGGTTCGCTGATGGGGGAGAGTTTCTCCTGCTCCGACACCTGCGTCATGGCGTCGGCCAGCAGTTTGCTGCGGATCTGGTCGGAAAGCTCCGACTTGAAGCGGCTGCTCACGAGCCGCCGCGGGGCGCGGCCGGGCCGGAATCCGGGCAGCATCGCGGCGGGCATCATTTCGCCGATCGCATCGTCGCGGTAGCGGTCGATGTCTTCACGCGGGATCGAAACCCGCACGCGTCGCTCGCAGGCCGAGAGTTTGTCGATGGCAACACCGAGTTTCAGGGCCACAACGGCCGCATCGTCGCCAGCGGAATCAGGAGTTGCCAAGGCGGTCGCGGATGGATCACTGGAAGAAGACATGGCTGGTTCCGACGGGAGCGGGAGAGCTGTGCAAAAACGGGCGAACGACGATCGCTCGCAGCAGATTCGACCTACCCCGCACCGACTTCTCGAGGAGGTCGAACAGGGACAGTGCCGTCTGGCCGGCTGGAATGGGAAAAAAACGGAGAGCGGGTGATGAGATTCGAACTCACGACAACCACGTTGGCAACGTGGTGCTCTACCAACTGAGCTACACCCGCACGACTGTGCCTCGACGATCTCGCGACGTCCAAAAATCGGGACGGACTCGAGTTGTCTAGGAACGCCGGATTATAAGGGCCCCGGAAGTGGCCGCAAGGTCATCCTCTGGGGAAACCGGGTTTCCTGGGGGGGATGGGAGGTTGCGTTTGGAAACCACCGTCGCCGGATTACGATTTCTCGTGACGCTTGAATCAGGCATTTTTGGTCGCCAGTTCACGCCGCGGCATTCAGCACCCCTCCGTTGACATCGTCGTTGGTCATGGTCGTTCGCTTTGAAGTCGTCGCCCCCGTCGCCAAGAAGCGGACATTTACCGTGCGGCTGCCGATCCTGCTCGGCCGCGGCGAAGAGGCGAAGTTTCGGATCCAGCACGATCTGGTCAGCCGCAGGCACTGCGAGTTTTTCGAGCGGCATGGGCAGGTGTGCGTCCGTGATCTGGGGTCTACCAACGGCACGTTCCTCAACGACGAGCAGGTACCTGCGAGCACCAAGACCGTCGTTCCCCCCGGCGGCGTCGTGCGAGTGGGCGGACTTTCCTTCGCGGTGGAGTATCAGCCGCTGACGGCCCCCGACGCCCCCGCGGTTGGCGAGGACCATCGCCATCAGGATGGCACTGGTACGGCAGAGAGCCGCGTGGAGGGGAGCAACGAGTCTCCCTCGGAAGAGCAAACTGACTTCCAGGTGATGCACGAAGAGGAAGAATCCCCTCCGGCTCCCGGGGACGTGGCGGATGTCTCCGACGATGATCAGCTCAACAGCTTCTTCAAGAGCCTCAAGTAGCGGGCGGAAACGTCCCTCGCTTGCGCGTCGGGCTTGGATGGGAGCTGGGCGGATTCCCTCGCTTGCGCGTCGGGCTTGGATGGGAGCGACGCGGCTTCTGCGCTCGTCGGTTTATTTGGCCGGCCGTTTTGACCCGCGGTTTTTGGTCGGTGGTGTCAGGGGATTCGCCAGCGTGATCGAGAGCGTCGTGGCCTGGAGTTGGCCCTTTTGGATGTAGAGCCCCTCCACCTCGACCTCATCACCCGGGGTCGCCAGCGTGTAGTTGGTCGTCTTCACCAGCAGTTCGGTTTCAGGGGGGACTGTGATCTCGAATCGATCCCTGCCCGCCTGCACGGTGACCACGTCGTCGGCCACGAGCTTGATTGGACCGGAGACCAGATAGGTGCCGGCCTCTCGCTTGCCCGGCACCCGCTTGGCACCAGGCTCGGCGAGTCCCAGGCCACCGGCGACCACGCCGGGCAGGCCGCCGCCGGGAAACGTGATCTGGGCCGCGGGGGCCGCAACCTTGCCGAATTCATCGAGCATCAGGGAGCACGACACAAACTGTCCCGGCTGCAGCATCTCGCGGGCCGCGGTGCCGACCACCGAGACCCGAGCATTCGGTGCCGGCACCACGTTCCAGAACTCGCCCCCCTTCAGTCGCAGGCGGATCATGCCGGGCATCACGGCATCCACCGTGCCCTTGCCGTCTTCGGCGGAGAGCGTCTTTGGCTGCGGCCTCGGCTGGGCCACGGCTGGGCCCGGCCAGACAGCCATGGCGAGCAGACCGGCTGCGAATACGGCCCAGCGAGAAGATGGGGTGGGCCTCCGAGACAGCCGCATCTGGCGATTCCTCCGTGTGCCGACAGCAGTTGCATCTGAGAAGATGCCGCCAGCCCGACGGCAAATTATATATTCAAGCGTCCCTCCCCCGAAGCCCCTGGCCCATCATCCGCCATGACCGACCCAGCCCGCCGTGTGACCGTTCTCGATCTTGCGGCCGCCAAACGCGACCGCCGTCCATGCACGATGGTCACGGCGTACGACTGGCCTACCGGCCAGCTGGCCGATGCCGCCGGCGTGGACTGCGTGCTCGTGGGAGACAGCGTGGCGATGGTTGTTGCCGGTCGGTCCTCCACCATTCCCGCCACGCTCGACCAGATGATCTACCACGGCGAGATCGTCTCCCGCGCCGTGTCGCGGGCGATGGTTGTCGTTGACCTGCCATTCCCGTTGCAGCATCTGGGAGTGCGGACGGCGGTCGAGTCGTGCGGCCGGATCCTCAAGGAGACCGGTTGTCAGGCCGTGAAGCTCGAGGGTACCGCCGGTCAGGCGGACGTGATCGCCGGGATCGCGGCCGCCGGCATTCCGGTGATGGGGCACGTCGGCCTCCGCCCGCAGGCCGTGCACCAACTCGGCGGCTACCGCATGCAACGGGACATCGACCGGCTGATGGCCGATGCGGAGGCCGCGGCCCATGCCGGCGCGTGTGCCGTCATCCTCGAATGCGTGCCACAGGAGGTCGCAGCGACGATCACGCGATCGCTCACCGTGCCCACCATCGGCATCGGGGCTGGCCCGCACTGCGATGGACAGGTGCTGGTGATGCACGACCTCATCGGCCTCTCGACCGGCAGGGTGCCCCGGTTCGTGAGAGCCTACGCCGACGTCAAGACCTCGATCGGCGACGCGCTCGCCCGCTGGCGGCACGATGTCGAGCAACACCGTTTTCCCGGACCAGGCGAGACGCTCGGCTGAGATTGCGGCGTCGGGTGCCTTCAAGCCTTACGGCAGCACGACCTCGTCGGAGATGACCACCGGCCGACTGCTGGTCACCGAGGCAGGGGTAGGCATGCCCGCACTCGGGCCAGGTGAGCCGCCCGGGCCGACAGGGAGCGGCCCTGCTCCGGCCGGCACGCCTGGCGACATGATCGTCCCCGAATGCATGCCGCCCTCGACCACGCCACCCTGACACGAGTTGCAGTTGTCACCTGCCATGCCTGCCATCGGCGACCCGACCACATGGTCAGCACCACCGCCGCATGGAGCCCCCTGGCACGGCGCTGCCTGACCGCACGGTCGCGCGGCAGGAGCCGCCGCTTGCATGGCTCCTGGAGGCACGAATCCCGGTGGCAAGTGACCGAAGAGTTTTTCGTACTTCCAGACTTCCAGGGCGATGTATTTCTCGGTCATCGACTTGCAGCCGGACAGACTGGCTGCCGCGATCAACATCACCACTGGAAGGCATCGCGCCGCTGCACGGTACCAGGAATTTGCACGCATCGAAGGCATCTCCTTGCCGGGGTCAAGCGGATCGCGACCGACTGTCGTCGCGATCCAAGCAAAACTACCCCACGCCAGAGGCGCGGCAAGGAAACCCGGAATGCATCTGGGCGGATCGGATCACGCCGCCGTGAAGCTGTGCGGGTCATGCCGAAACGCACGACCCGGCGACGCATTTCGCGGGGAGACGGCCGACATGCCATCAGCCCTTTCGATGGCGGATGCGGGCTCGCATGCGGCGCTTCTTCTGACCCAGCTTGCGGCGGCCCTTGCCGGTTTTCTTGACTCCCATGCTTTCCTCCAGGTGGTAACTGATCCAGAATCTCAGGAAGGTTGTAAGATGGGTTTCCTAGTGATTGCAAGCACCAACCCGCATCACGCGTGGCTGCGGCACGGCTTCCGGTCGTGCCACCGGCGGCAGCGCCCTGGTCGCGGTCCGGCCGCATGATCGAATTTTTCCCCACCTACGCACGGCGTCTTCCCGGTGAAAAGCGGTGGCAGGCCACCGTTGCCGGCATGATCTCCCGTCCGTTGCCCCCGAAGAGCCATCGCCGCAGTCTGGCGGTTGGGGTGATCAAGCGGCTGCTGGATCTCGATGAAACCCAGCTGCAGTCGGAGGTATTTCAGCGGCGGGCAGACGCTTTCCTGTTTCAGCGGGTGGCGGGCGAGCGGGTGAGCATCACGCTTGGTGGACGGAGGATCGATGCTGGACAGTCGGACCGGGTTGGACATTTTCAGCATCTGATCGAACTGGATGATGCGGATGTCGATGCCCTGGCCGAGCTGAGTGGCTCCGCCGGGAAGGGCGGCGGGTGCCGTTGGCTCTCCTACGCCGCGGCGATTGCAGCCGACGACGATGGCGGCGTCGGTCTGACGGCGTCGGCCGCGGCCGCGACGGGCTCGATCCAAGTGATCGATGAGGATGGCCTGTCGGTGATCTCCGACATCGACGACACTGTGAAGGTGACGAACGTCGCCAACCGGAGAGAACTCCTCGCCAACACGCTGCTGCGTGAATTCTCAGCTGTACCTGGCATGGCGGAGATCTACCGTCACTGGCAGGCGTCGGGCACCGCCTTTCACTACGTGTCAGCGAGTCCGTGGCAGTTGGCCAATTGCCTGGGCGGATTCATGCGCGACGCCGGCCTCCCGGCGGGGTCGATGCACCTCAAACTCTTCCGGCTCAAGGATTCCACGCCGCTGGGTCGGCTGCCTTCCCGCAAGCGTTCGAAGCGGCGGAGCGTCGAAAACATCGTCGCTGATTTTCCCAGACGGAGGTTCCTGCTGGTGGGTGACTCCGGCGAACGCGATCCGGAGGTCTACGCCGAGGTGGCCCGCCGTCATCCCGACCGGGTGGCGGGCGTCGCCATTCGGCAGGTGGAGGGAAAGCAGTCGGCGGACAAGGTGCGGGCACGGCTCGAGCGGCTTGCCCGGCGGGTTCCCGGCGGCCGCTGGCATGTGTTCACCGATCCGGCAGAGCTCGCCGCCATCGAGCCAGGCGGCTGACTGCCTCTGAAAAAGCCGGCCGGGCGGGTGGGAACCAGGGCGGGACATGGCTACGGTTTAGCCTTGGTCGGCGATGGGACTTCTGCTACGGTCCCCGTCGCCGTGCGCCCGCAGAGGGCCTGCGGAAAACTCAGGGGCTGAACGTCCATGCAGATCGAAGCCTTGCGTGCCGTGCCGCTGACGACCATCGTGCGGCTGGTTCTGTCGTGGTTTCTGCTAGCTGTCTGCGGGGCGTCGGCAGCGCAGGCCGCCGAGGAACGCGGGTTTCGCGTGGAGAGCGAGGTCTTCGCCAACAGCGCGGAGGAGCCGATCGCGCGGAGCCTGACGCTGTTTCGCGACGGGATCGCCTGGGACTTTCTCGAGCCAGCCGCGTCCAAGGAGGGCGGCAAAGCGGCTTGCGAGATCGTGCTTCACGATCCCGCCCGCGAGCGGGTTGTGCTGGTCGATCCGGCACGCAATCTGAAGACCCAGATCGATTCGATCCGGCTCGAGCGGCTGAGCGTGTCGCTTGCGTCGTGGGCGAGAAAGTCGGACGACCGGCTGGTGCGGTGGGCCGGAGGCCCCGACTTTGGCGAGGGGATGACGGAGTCAGACGACCGCATCGAACTGGTGGGTCCGCGGGTCCGTTACGCGATCGAGTTCGCTCCACCGCCGACGCCGGAGGCGGCCGGCCTCTATCGGCGGTTTGCCGACACCGCGATTCTGCTCAAGGCGCTGATACGTCCCGGTGGCCTGCCGCCGTTTCCGCGGTTGGCCATCAATCGCCGCGTGGCGGCGGCGGGTGGCATTCCCACCGAGGTGTCACTCGAGATCGACTCGCGGGTGGCGCTCGTCACGGGCCGGGCCGACAGCCTGCGGTGCGTGCACAAGTTTCATCCCCGACTGCTCGCCGGCGACCTCTCGCGAATCGAAGAGGCGGAGAGCCGTGTGGCAGTGGCCACGCAGGTCGAACTCGCCGAGTTCGCGGCCGCGCCGGCGGCGGACGTCGAGTAATTCGCCGCCCGAAGCCATCGGGGGATGCGGACGAGGCTTCCGCAGCGAGTGGTGTGATGCCACATTCGATTCCCTTGCTTGCGCTGCGGGCTTGGATGGATAGGCGGGCTCGTTCTTGAGTCTGCTTTCGCGGGCGGCGGAACCGCTGTCCTGCGAACAGGCCGT
Organism: Planctomycetaceae bacterium; assembly: GCA_947459185.1. Classification (GTDB taxonomy): domain Bacteria; phylum Planctomycetota; class Planctomycetia; order Pirellulales; family UBA1268; genus CAMCQY01. Next base: position 76,161 of record CANHCU010000001.1, read on the forward strand.
ACCACAGCCCCGCGCTGCACAATGCGTCCAGTCGGTGTCTGCCAGAGTGCGGCCAAGAAAGTCTGCCTGACCGGACGATGTTTCCCTTGTCGCAAAGTCAGCCAGCTCGACTCAGATCTCGCAGGACCGCGGTCAGTCAGGAAACCGCGCGGGAGCGGATCGTGGCCGAAGCAAGGTTGACATTTGTATAGCACATCCCATACATTCATTTCCACACATTCATTTGGAACGGAGGCCCTCGATGCTGGTGCTGTCCCGCAAGCAGAACGAACGGATTCGGGTTGGGGATTCAGTGGTGGTCACGGTGGTCCGCGTCAGTGGCGACAAGGTCCGGATCGGGATCGAGGCACCGCCGAACGTGCGGGTGCTGAGGGATGAGTTGGAGCTGGAGTTGCCCGGGGATGTGACCCTGGAAACGTCTGCTGAACTGCCGATCCCGCGGTTATTGGGCCTGACGGGCTAGAGGTGGTTTCAAAACCTGGGGGGAACGGCTCCAATCTGGCTCCAGACTCCGAAGGCTTCGGCGGCCACGGAGTCTGCGGTTGCCACGAAGGAATTGGTGTTCGTCCCCCCGCTGGCGGCTGGAATGGTGTCGCCCGGTGTGCCGCCGTGTGTATCGCCCAAGTTGTATCGCCCAAGTTGTATCGCACAAGTTGTATCGCACAGGGTCTGAAACGCGGCTGAGCATGGGTGGCCTCCTGTCGTGAAGCAAACATCGTGGCGGCGACTGCGAAGTACCCTGCTGGCCTGCCTGGGTGGTCTGGGGCTGCTGCTCCTCGTCGTCGCGGCACTGTTGAAATACGAGCCCGGCTTCTACCGGCAGCTTGTGAGCCCCACCGCGATGGTCTCCGGGAACACGGTGTCCGGCGGAGGCGTTGACGCTGTCGAGGCTTTAGCGCGGCGGGCAGTCACAAAGGCCTCGGCATGGCATGCCTCCATCTCGCGGTCGGGCGGCTGGGAGACGGCCGTGACCGCCGACGAACTCAATGCCTGGCTGGCGGTAGACCTGCCGCGGAATCATCCGCGCTGGCTGCCGCCGGGCGTCTCCCAGCCACGGCTGGCGTTTCGGTCCCGGCATGTGGTGCTGGGCGCGCGGGTGGGCTATGGCCCGCTGACGGCCGTGGCCTGGCTCGACGGCGAAGTTCTGCTGCGGGATGTCAACCATCTGGCGATCGTGTTGGAGCAGGCGTGGTTGGGGGCGATTCCCGTCCCGCGGACGCCGATTCTGCGGGAACTCGCCCGCCGGATCAGCAAGCTGGGGATGGTCGCTGACCTACGGATGCTGGACGGACGGATGGTGCTCATGGTCTACATACCATCGACGCACGATGCGGGAGCCACGAGCTACTGGCTGGAGTCACTGTCGATCGGTGACGGCGAACTGCTCATGGCTGGTGAGACACGCTCATCACACGACATCCGCGAGCGTCCGACCCCACCGTCTCCATGACCCGATCACCGCTCGAACACCACCTCTGTCATCCGCCCCATCATCAGTCCACTCCATTATCAATCATTCGGAGATCCCATCATGGCACCACAGCGCGAGGCTCCCCACGACGGAGCCAGCATCACTTTTCTTGGCGCGGCGGGTACGGTGTCGGGTTCTCGTCATCTGCTCGATGTGGGCGGCTCCCGCGTGCTGGTCGATTGCGGACTGTTTCAGGGTGAGAAGCATCTGCGCGAGCGGAATTGGGACCGTTTTCCAGTGCCTGCCGACACGATCGACGCGGTCGTGCTCACGCACGGCCACATCGACCATTCGGGCTGGCTGCCCCGGCTGGCCCGGGAGGGATTCAAGGGCCCCATCCTCACCTCTCCCGCCACGGCCGACCTGCTCGGGCTGCTGCTCTACGATTCCGCCAAGTGCCAGGACGAGGACGCCGCGTATGCCAATCGCAAGGGATATTCGAAGCACCAGCCGGCCTTGCCGCTCTACGACGAGCGGGATGTCGATCGTGCGTTGCGGCTGGTAAAGGCGGTGGCCCGCGACACCTGGTTCGAGCCGGCACCGGGAATCCGTTGTCGCTTCCACGATGCCGGTCACATGCTTGGCAGTTCGTTCATCGAAGTGGAGGTGGCCACGGACGCCGGCCTGCGGCGGCTCGTCTTTTCGGGGGATGTCGGCCGCTACAACGCGCCGCTCTACCACGATCCCGTGCCCGCTCCCGCCTGCGACTACCTCGTCTGTGAGAGCACCTATGGCGACCGCGATCACTCCGCCAGCCGACCGCTCGACGAGTTGGAGGCGGTCACGAAAGAGTCGTTGGCCAGGGGGGGCATGATGCTCGTGGCATCGTTTGCGATCGGCCGCTGCCAGCAACTCGTCTACCTGTTCCGCACGCTGATAGCCGCCGGTCGCCTGCCCGAGGTGCCGATCTGGGTCGATTCACCGATGGCGGTCGAGGCGACGGAAGTATTCCGCCGGCATGTGGCCGAGCACGATTTCACGGAGGCGAAGATGGCGGGCGTGGCCGAGGCAATGGCCTCGCCGTTTGTCCGCATGGCGAAGACTGCGGCCGAGTCGAAGGCGATCAACGCCCACGAAGGGCCAGGGATCGTGATCGCCTCCAGCGGCATGATGAATGGCGGCCGCATCCTCCACCATCTCGCCCAGCGGCTGCCCGACCCTAAAACGACGGTGCTGGTGGCGGGCTTCCAGGCGATTGGCACGCGGGGCCGGTCGCTCATTGACGGGGCCAAATTTCTCCGCATCCACGGTCGCGACATTCCGGTCAAGGCGGTCGTGCGGCGGGTGGACGCCCTCTCGGGCCATGCCGACCGTCGCGAGATCGGTCGCTGGGTGTCCGGCATGCCTGCGCCCCGAAAAACGTTCCTCGTCCATGGCGAGCCGCCTGCCGCCCGCGGCATGGCCGATTTCCTGCGGGAGACCCGCGGCTGGGATGTGGAAATCCCAGCCATCGGCACCGTGGCCCGGCTGGATTCCTGAATTGTTTCAACGAAAATCGCGTTCCACGTAGCGACGTCAGGGAGTACGACAATGGCGAAGACACCAAAGACATCCAAGACACCCGCAGCGAAGACACCCGCAGCGAGGACACCGCGGCAATCGGCACCAGCTCCCGTCACGGGACCGGTCGCGGCTGGGCGCGTTCCCGTCGGTGAGCCCAGCTCACGGCCCAAGGCCTGCAGCATCCTGCCCGACACCACGCTCGGCGACGACGTGGCCCTGGTCGCGGAAAACATGGAGAAAATCCTTTCCTCGCCCAGCTATAGCCTGGCCCAGGATGACCGACACCTGCTCGACAAGGCCGAGATGCGTGGCGTGCGGATGCTGCTCGAACTGGGTAAGCCAGAACTGGCCCTCCAGGCCGACAGCATCACCTCCACGGTGATCGTGTTTGGCGGCACGCAGATCGTGGAGCGGCCGGCGGCAGAGCGGCGGCTGTCGGAGGCTCGCCGCGCCATGGCGCGGGCGCAGAATACAGCCGCCGTCCCAGCGTCGGCGCATGCTTCAGCCGCCGTCCCAGCGTCGGCGCATGCTTCAGCCGCCGTCCCAGCGTCGGCGCATGCTTCAGCCGCCGCCCCAGCGTCGGCGCATGCTTCAGCCGCCGTCCCAGCGTCGGCGCATGCTTCAGCCGCCGCCCCGTCGGCAGCGGGGGAAAGCCTTGCCCGTGAGCTCAAGCGGGCAGAACAGCTCCTCGCCTACTGCCGCTATTACGATGCGGCCCGTGAGTTTGCCCGATTGGTGTCGATCGACAACCAGTGCGACGATAAGCGTGACTACGTGATCATCACCGGCGGCGGGCCGGGCATCATGGAAGCGGCCAACCGTGGTGCCTTCGATGTCGGATGCAAGTCGATCGGCCTCAACATCAAGCTGCCCAGCGAGCAGCAGCCGAATCCGTTCATCACGCCGGAACTCTGCTTTCAGTTCAAGTATTTTGCGCTGCGAAAGTTTCACTTCATCCTGCGGGCCGCCGCCGTCGTGCTCTTTCCAGGCGGCTTCGGTACGCTCGATGAGATGTTCGAGACGCTCACCCTGCGGCAGACGCACCGCATGCAGCCGGTGCCGATCATCCTGTTCGGTCGCGACTATTGGTCGAAGGTGATCAACTTCCAGTTTCTCGCCGACAGTGGCGTGATCTCCGATGAGCACCTCAAGCTCTTCAGCTACGCCGAAACCCCCGAGGAGGCCTGGCAGCAGATCCTCGACTTCCATGAGACGATGAAGACGCAGGCGTAGGTGATCAAGATGCCGACCCGGCCGACCTGGAGGACAGGGCTGAACGGCCGCTGCTGACCCATACGCTTTCCCGGAGACGCTTGATGCACGAACCACTTGCCTTCATCCCCGGAGCCGTGGCGCAGACGGGCCGCGTGGCGCTGGTCACGGGCGGTGAACGAGGCATGGGAGCGTCGGTCGTGCGGGCATTGGCCTCGCGCGGCTATGCCGTGGCGATCCACGCCCACGGGTCGCTCCAGGAGGCCCGCTCGCTGGCTGATCAGCTCGCCGCGGCTGGCGTGCCGAGTCTGGCCGTCACGGCGAACCTCCGCGATGAGGGGCCGGTGCGGGCCATGGTGCAACGCGTGGCCGATCACTTCGGTCGCATCGATGCGGTAGTGACCTGCGCCGCGATCCGGCATGCCGGACCTCTGGAGGAGGTAACGGCCGACGACCTGCGGACCCACTTCGACATCAACTGCGTGGGCACGTTCGTGGCGGCGCAGGAGGCGGGGGCCTTCATGGTCCGCCAGGCCGAGGGCGGCTGCATCGTCACGTTGGCTGATTCAGCGATAGACCACCCCACAACCAACGCGGCCGCCTTCCTGCCAAGCCAGGGGGCGATTCCCGCCATGACGCGGAGTCTGGCGGTGGAGTTTGCCGCCCGTAATCCGCGGGTGCGGGTCAACTGCGTGGTCGCAGACACGACGCTTCCTCGCGAGGGGACTCCCGAACACGTCGCCCATGCGGTCCTATTTCTCATTGAAAACGATTTCGTCACCGGCGTCTGCCTGCCGGTGGACGGCGGCCACCCGTCCTCGCAAGGCTCGCTTTCCTAGCCGATGCTTCCTCATCATGGCAGGCGGATCGTGAACGTGCTGCCCACGCCCGGTTCACTCTCCACGGCCACCGTGCCGCCGTGGGCCTGCACGATGTGCTTGACGATCGACAGGCCCAAACCCGTGCCGCCGAGCTTGCGGCTGCGGGCCTTGTCCACGCGATAAAACCGCTCGAAGAGCCGTGGCAGATGTTCGGCCTCGACGCCACAGCCCTCATCGCGAACCGTGATGAGGACTGCCCCGCCGCGGTCGGCCGCTCGCGTCTCGACGCCGACCGTGATCCAGATCGTACGGCCGGGATCGCTGTACTTGATGGCATTGTCAACGAGGTTGATCAGCGCCTGCTCCAGGAGCGGCGCGTTGATCTCCGCCTCGATGTGAGGATCGCAGGAGACATCGAGCTGGATGGAGCGGTCGCTGGCCCGTGGCAGGCAGTCGACCGTCACGGCGGAGAGCAGATCGGCCAGCAGCACCGCCTCGCGCGGTAGGTTGCCCGTGCCTTCGCTCTGCTCGATCCGGGAGAGAGCGAGAAGATCTTCGATGATCGACGCGAGCCGGTCGGCCTGTCGCGCGATGATGCTGAGAAATCGGCGCTGGTCGGCCGGGTCATCGCCCGCCCCATCGAGCAATGTCTCCACGAAGCCCTTGATCGAGGAGATCGGCGTTTTCAGTTCGTGTGACACGTTGGCGACAAAATCGCGGCGGACGTTCTCCAGCCGCTGCATGGCTGTCACGTCGTTCAAGACGATCACGGCCCCGCCTTCCCCCGAAAGATCCCGCAGCGCCGTGCCGCGCAGGCGGATCGTACGGTCGCGGCCGCCGCGGAGCAGGAGATCGTCCTCGACCGGTTCGCGGCAGTCGATCGCCCGCAGCGCAAATCGCCGCAGGTCGGGGTTACGGACAACCTCCTGCAGTGGGCGACGGATGGCGCGATCGGAGTCCACGGCGAGCAGCTCCGCCGCCGCGCGGTTGATTCCCACGACCCGCTGCCGGGCATCGATGGCGAGCACGCCCTCCATCATGCTGCCGAGAACCGCCTCCTGCTGGCTGCCCTGCCTGCCGATCGTGAGCCCGCGTTCGACGAGCTGTTCACGGAGCGATGTAATCGCGTCGGCGAGTTCGGCGAGCTCCGCCGATTCTGCCGCCGGAATGGGAGCGCTGACGTCGCCATCGGCCAGCCGCGCCGCGGCCATCGACAGGTCGGCCACCGGCCGAGCGAGTCGGCTGGCCACCGCGAGGCCGGCGGCCGACGCCGCCGCCGCCCACACCAGGAAGCCGAGCAACAGCCACCGCAGGGACCGCGCCAACTCGGCGTCGGAATCGACCGTGTCTGCCGTGACGCGGACGATGCCTGCGGGATGTCCGACCGGACCGATGGGTGCGGCCACCACGAGAATCCGTTTGCCGGCGGCGGCATCGTAGCGGCTGGACCGGGCGATCCGTCCGGCGCGGGCCTCTTCGACGAGCGCATCAGCCGGAACAGACCGCTCCCCCACGATGCCACCCGGGGCGGACGTGGCCAGCACGGTACCGTCGGGGGCGAGCAGGTCCATTCGGGCTCGCGTACCGCCGGCCATCCGTCGCGCGGCGTCGGAGAACGCGATGGGATCGACCGCTTCGGCCCGATCGGGAAAGATCACGGTCAGCCCCGTCGCCACGTCAGCCACCCGCTGCAGCTGAGAGGCATCGGCCAGCCGGGCCAACTGCACGCTTGCCATCCAGAAGCAGCCGACCAAGCCTGCCGCGACCATCGCGCAGAAGCCCGCGAACACATGCCATACGAACCGCGAGCGGGCCATGAAAAACTACGCGAAAGCTGCGAAGGACTGCGAACGACCGGAACGGACTGGGAAGGACTCTCGACCGAGACTCGTGCTACGCCCGGAACCGGTATCCCACGCCACGGACGGTTTCGATGTAGGACCCGAACTCGCCGAGTTTCTTGCGCAGGCCGGCGACTTGCACGTCCACCGACCGCTCCGTCACAGGATAATCCTCCCCCTTGACCGCGTCGACGATCTGCGTGCGGGTGTAGGCCCACCCCGGCCTCTTGGCCAGGAATTGCAGCAGGGCAAACTCGGTGTAGGTCAGCTCGACCGGCACGCCGGCCAGAGTCACCTCGTGCCGGCCGGCGTGGATCGAGAGTTCATGGACGTCGAGCGTCGTTTCCTGTTCCGCCTTGGAGTCGGCCTCCTTGCGTCGCAGGAGCGCCTTGACGCGGGCCGAGAGCACCCGCGGGCTGAACGGCTTGGCTATATAGTCGTCGGCGCCCCGCTCGAGGCCGGCGACCATGTCGCTCTCCTCCCCCTTGGCTGTCAGCATGATGATGGGGATATCACGGGTCTTGGGATCGCTCTTGAGCCGACGGCAGACCTCGAGTCCGTCTACGGCCGGGAGCATCCAGTCGAGGACGATCAGGTCGGGCGGCTGCTTCCGCGCGGTCTTGAGCGCATCTTCGCCGGTGCCCACGCACTGCACGCGATAGCCGTCCTTGGAGAGCTTGTAGCTCACCAACTCCAGCAGGTCTTCCTCGTCATCGACCACGAGTATCTGTTGACCGGCCATCAGGGGATCTCTTTCTGTGCCCCAGGGGAGGCGTAGACACGTTCCACACAGGGTTGTGGTAGTCGAGGGCCGTTAGGGTTTTGTGAGGCGTGGCGAACGGCTGTCTCTCCCGAAACGGTCTGGCTGGCGTGCTGTCACGAGAGCAGCATCTCGACATCCTCGGCCGTCAGGCTCGACACCATGCTGTCGTCGGCGCGAACGATCGACTCGGCGAGTTCCCGCTTGCGATCCTGGAGTGCGACGATCTTCTCCTCGACCGTGTCCCGCGCGATCAGTCGGTAGGCGAAGACTCGTCGAGTCTGGCCGATGCGATGGGCTCGGTCCACTGCCTGAGCCTCGACCGCCGGATTCCACCACGGATCGAGGATGTAGATGTAGTCGGCAGCGGTGAGGTTGAGCCCCTGACCACCTGCCTTCAGGCTCACAAGGAACAGGCGGCATTCGGCGTCTTCCTGGAACCGTTGCACGCGTGCCTGTCGGTCGGTCGTCTTGCCGTCGAGGTATTCGTAGGTGATGGCACGCTCGTCGAGCCGGCGTCGGACGATCGACAGGAAGCTGGTGAACTGGCTGAACACGAGCACCTTGTGGCCCTCGTCGATCACTTCCGAGAGCTGCTCCAGCAGCGTGTCGAGCTTGGCCGCCGGCTCGTCAAGGCGGGCGGGATCGACGAGACCGGGATGGCAGGCCGTCTGCCGCAGCCGCAGGAGCGCCTCGAGCACCGCGATCCGCGACCGGCCGATGCCCATGCGGCCGATCCGGCCCGAGAGTTCCACGCGGTAGTGCTCACGCAATTCGTCGTAGGCCTTCCGCTGCTCCTCGCCGAGTTCGCAGAACAGCGTTTGTTCGGTCTTCTCCGGCAGGTCGGAAAGCACCTGCTTCTTGGTCCGCCGCAGCAGGTAGGGCCGGACGGCGCGTGCCACCACCTCGGAGCTCGTGCGGCCGCCGGCCAGAAACCGCTTGAGCCGGGTGGCGCTGCCGAGCTGGCCGGGATTGAGAAACTCGAAGATGCTCCAGAGTTCGCCGATGTGGTTCTCCACCGGCGTGCCGGTGAGGGCCAGGCGATGGCGGGCCCGCAGGAGACGGCAGGCCTTCGCCGCCTGACTGGAGGCGTTCTTGATCGACTGCGCCTCGTCGAGCACGACATAATCGAACTCGATCTCGCGGTGGTTGATGATGTCGCGGCGCAGCGTGCCGTAGGTGGTGAGAATGATGTCGTGGTCCGCCAGCGACCCTGCCTCATCGACCCGGGCGTTGCCCGTGTAATTGAGCACCCGCAACGACGGCGCGAACTTGCGGGCCTCCTCGATCCAGTTGAATACGAGGCTTTTCGGCACGATGACCAGCGACGGGCGATGCGCGATGCCACCGGCGGTGAGCAGTGTCTGCCGCCGAACAAACATCGCCAGCACCTGGATCGTCTTACCGAGACCCATGTCGTCGGCAAGGCAGCCACCCAGCCCCATCCGCTCGAGGAACGTAAGCCAGCCGAGCCCCTCCCGCTGATAATGTCGGAGCGTTCCTTGAAAGCCCTCCGGCTCATCCTCGGCCTCGGGCCGCTCTCCCCGGGACAGTTCGTCGCGAATCCGTTCGAACGCCTCATCGACATGCGACTGCGGCTGGCCCGCCAACAGGGCATCGAGCAGCGCCATCTGGATCCGGCCATACCGCAGGCGGCCATCATGCTTCTGCGCGAGCACCGCCATCGGCTCGATCTGTGCCGCCAGCGAGTCGGGCAGGATTCCCAGCGAACCATCCGACAGCTCCACGGAGCGGCTCCCCTTGGCGAGCGCCTCGAGTAAGGCGGGGAGATCGGCCGTGACGCCGCCGAAGTCGATCGCTGCCGAAAGTTCGAACCAGTCGATCCCACTGGTCACGTTCCAAGCCACGCTGCCGGCCGGCCTGTAGCGGCGGCCGGAAACCTCCACCGTCCAGCCCGCCGCGGCCAGTTGCGACACGGAGGCGTCGAGCCGGGCGCGGGCGATCTCAACGTGGTGGCCCACTTCGGCCGCATCCGAATCGCCGAACCGTGGGGGCGTGCCACCATACCGCGGCAGCATGGCGATCGCATCCCGCTCCGCGGCCCGGTCGCGGCGCACGAGGATCCGTCGCGCGGGGTCGGTTGCGCCGCCGGCAGGCTCGTCGGCGGCAACCAGGATGCCGGCGTAATCGAACCAGATCCGACCTGCGAGCTGGACCCGAGGCGTCGAACGGCGCCGCGTCGGCCTCACCGCACGACCGCCGCCATCCTCGTCGGGCGGCAGCCCGTCCTCTTCGGAATCGAGGCTGACACTGGGCGAGTCGTCGAGGACGAGCTTGGGACGGGCCGCCCCCGACTCGATCCGCCAGCCGGTCCAGCCTGGCAGCTCCAGCCGTGGCAGATCGGCCAGTATCGCCAGTCTGTCGATGAGGCCGTCAACCTGAGCGCCCGAGAATTCGATCGGACCGCGTCGTTCAAACTGTTCCATCCAGCCGCCCGTCCCGGCCACGGTCAGCCGGGCCAGTCGATCCTCGAACACGATCAGCCCCGACCGTAGGATCGCCCGAGGGGTCCGCAGGTCTTTCCGCTCACTGCCGCGGACGAGCATGCCGCGGAGTGTCGCCCTGCCGGGCCGCGGCAACGGCTTGCCCTCGGCGGCCAAGTCGGCGATGGTCTCGGCGCGGGTGCTCGCGACGTCGTCCGGCTCGAGCACGAGCGCAAATTCCCAGGGACGGCCGCCGTCCCACACCAAGGGTATGACGAGGTCAGGGTTCCGCCTCGGCTCGGGCTGCAGCACGAGCCGGCCGGTTTCACAGAGCATCGCCAGGTGCGTGGCCGCCGATTGCGAGCTGACCACCACGCGGGCGATCGTCCGCCGCTCCAGCGGCTCGGTGCCGCCGAGCTCACCCACGGCGATGGCCCCGACGAGTTGCGCTAGGATCGACCGCTCCTGGGCATCGAGCTGGTCGAGTTCCACCTGCCCCGGGCCGATCACGATGGGCCGGGGCCGGCCGGTGGCGTTGCCCGCCACGTCGAGTTGCATCCGCCCGGGGACGAGAACGGCTGCCCGGGCATCCGCCGAAGCGGCCAGATCGAGCAGAAAGATGACCGCGCCGGCCGACTTGCGGCTGTCGGTGATCGTGACCATGCGATCGCGCACGGCCGGCTCGACGAGCCGTCGGCGTTCGTCGAGTTCGGCCGCCCAGGCGGGCAGTCGCGTCGATCCCGCGCGGCTGCCCGCGACGGCCGGGGTTGTCACCGGGGGTGACACGTTCCGCACTGCTGGGGCTCGAGAGGCTCCTTGTTCCGCATGCGAATCGTCGTCGTCAGGACTCGTGTCGTCCTCGGACGCCTGCTCTTCATGGTCATCAGCCGGCACGATGTCGAGCGCCAGCGGGGTGTGGTCGTGCAGGTTCGAAAACAGTCCGCGGCGATCGATCTCGAGCAACACGGCGGCCAGCAGTGCGCACGGCTTGCCGGTTCGCCCCACCGGGCTTGTGGAGTGGCTTTCGAGCGACATGCCTCCCTTGCGCCGGGCCGAGAGTTCCAGCCGCACCTGGTGAGTCTCGCCGTCGTCGCCGTCGATGGTCGCATGCACCTGACCGACCCGCGGACACCAGACCCGCTTGAGCACGATTGCCCGCGCCGTGGCGACGTCAGCGGGTTCGAACAGTTTGAACAGGCGTTTTTCGAGGCTCGTCATGCGGCACATACCAGGGGGGAAAGTGGTTGCGCACGACGCAACGGCACCGGGACCGTTTTGCGCGCAACACGCTGTTGTACCCCGCCGGGGCCTCGTCTGGCGAGTGGCTGGCCTCTTGGCGGCTACCGGCCCTTCACCGTCGCGATCAGTTCCAGCACGTTTTCCACCGGCGTCTGGGGGAGAACGCCGTGGCCGAGGTTGAAGATATGGCCCGGGCGTCCGGCGGCCTGATCCAGCACGTGCTGCGTCTGCCGGCGGACCGTGTCGCGGTCGGCCAGGAGCACCACGGGATCGAGGTTGCCCTGCACGGCTCGGGTCTCGCCGACCATCCGCCAGGCGTCGCCCAGTTCGATTCGCCAGTCGATGCCGATCACGGAGCCACCCGCCTCGGCGAGGAGCGGCAGGAGCGCGGGATTGCCGGTGGCGAAGTGGATCACCGGCGCCCGCTGCGCCGCCTCGCGGATCGCCGTGCGGCTGTGGGGCAGCACGTAGCGGGCGTAGTCGGCGGGCGAGAGGCAGCCGACCCAGCTGTCGAACAGCTGCACGAGCTGTGCACCGGCATCGAGCTGCGCCACGAGGTAGCGGCTTACGGCGCGGGCGATCCTGCCCATCATGTCGTGCCAGGCCGACTCATGGCGATACATGAGCGTCTTGGTGTGGAGCCAGGCTTTGCTCGTGCCCCCCTCGATGCAGTAGCCGGCCAGCGTGAATGGCGCGCCGGCGAAGCCGATCACGGGAATGGAATCGTCAAGCCCCGCGCGGGTGGCCCTCACGACATCCATCACGTAGCCGAGCGAATCGAGATGCTCCAGCTCATGGAGCCGTTGCACGTCGGCCGGTTCCCGAATGGGGTTGTGGATCACGGGGCCCTCCCCCGCGGCAAACTCCAGATCCATACCCATCGGCTCGAGGATCGGCAGCAGGTCGCTGAAGATGATCGCCGCATCGACGCCCAGCCGATCGACCGTGGCGATCATGACCTCCGCCGACAGCTGCGGATTCTTCACCAGACCCATGAAGTCCACCTGTTCCCGCACGCGGCGGTATTCCGGCAGGTAGCGGCCCGCCTGCCGCATCAGCCACACGGGCGTGCGTTCCACCGGCTCACGGCGGCAGGCCCGCATCAGCAGGGCCTGACTTCGGCGATCTGCTGTAGACACGCCGTTAGCGGAGTCCAGAGCCAGCGGGGAACGGCCCGACTGGGACGGGGTGGGATCGGTTGGGAGGCTGGAGTCGGACATCGGGTGCTCGAACGGGGGATGGAAAAATAGGGACGGGAGCGGATTTCGCACGTCAACGGTGAGGTGTCGGACTCATACAGTAACGAAATTCGCTCCCGTCCCCATTTTTCCGGCAGACTACAATAATGCGGCGACTCACCGCAGGGAGCAGCATGATCGAATTCGTGTCGGGCATTTCCGTCGTCTGCTTCGCGGCGAGCTACGCCGTGGCGCTTGCCTGCGAGGCCTCCCGGCTGCTCTTCCGCTCGGGCGTGCGGGGCGCTGCCATGATCGCCTTCGCCGTGGCCGGGCTGGTCGCCCACACGTTGTTCCTCGTCTGGCGGGCCACCACCGAGCAGGCGGTGCCGCTTTCGAGCGCCTACGACTGGTATCTGCTGGCGGCGTGGCTGTTGGCCGGCGGCTATCTCTGGCTTACGATCGCCAACCCGCGGACGCCTGTCGGGCTGTTCATGCTGCCGGTCGTGCTGGGGCTCATCGGCGCCGCACAGATCTCGAGCCAGGCTCCTTTTCCGCAGAGTCCTGCCACGCAGATCTGGGGAGTGATCCACGGCTGCTTCAATCTGGCGGCCAGCGTGGCCGTGGCCATCGGCGCGCTGGCGGGAGCCTTGTGGCTGATTCAGGCAGACCGGCTGGCCCGCAAGCAGCCGCCGCTGCGGAGCTTCCGCCTACCGAGCCTCGAACGCCTCGCCCACACGACCGATCGTACCCTCACCATCGCCGCCTGGACGGCAGCCGCCGGGTTCCTTTCCGGGATCGTTCTCAACGCCGTCAACCGTCAACGCGGACTCCTGGAGACCGTGCCCTGGACCGACCCCGTCGTGCTGCGGATGGCGGGGCTGGTGGCATGGCTGGTGGCTGCGGCCGTGGCGGCGCGGGTCGCCAGCCGGACGGGCGACGGCCCGCGGACGGCCGCCCGGCTGTCGCTGATCAGCTTTGCGGTCCTCACGGCATCGATTCTCTGGGGCGTCTTGGGAACAACGCGGCACGGCGTGCCGCCAGTGCAGCCTGCGGCGGTGCATGCCACCGACCAGCATGCGATTGAACAGGAGGCCACGCCATGACGCTGGCCTTCGTGGGCGGAACCCATCGCACAGTGCCCTTGGCACTCCGCGAGCGGCTGGCCTTCTCCGCCGAGCAGGCGGCCGAGGCGCTCACACGTTTTCGAGAACGGTTTCCCGGGCGGGAGGGCGTACTGCTCTCGACCTGCAACCGGGTCGAGTTCTACGCAGCCGGCGGCGAGGCCGATGGACCGCCGCCCCCACCCGACCAACTCGTGTCGTTTCTGGCTGAGTGCCGTGGCATCGATGCCAGCCTGCTCACGCCCGTGCTCGCCGGCGACCGTGACGAGGCGGTGGTTCGGCATCTCTTCAGCGTGGCGGCCGGCCTCGACAGCATGGTGCTCGGCGAACCGCAGATCGTGGCGCAGGTGAAGCAGGCGTGGAGCCTGGCGCAGGAGAGCCGCACCTCCGGTCCGCTGACGGGCGAGATGTTCCAGGCCGCTCTGCGAACTGCGAAGCGGGTGGCCTCGGAGACCGCCATCGGCCGCGAGCGGATTTCGATTCCGAGTGTGGCCGTCGCCGATTTCGCCAGTGGTGTGTTCGAGCGGTTTGACGATAAGCGCGTGCTGCTCATCGGCGCCGGCAAGATGGCGGCCGAGACGCTCCGCTACCTGCGGGAGGCCGGAGCCCGCGACGTGCTCATCGTCAACCGCACCGCCGGCCGGGCTGGTGACCTGGCAGCGAGGCTCGGCGCCCGTGCCGGCCGGTTCGAGAACCTGGCGGCCGAACTCGCCGCCGCAGACCTGGTGGTGAGCACGACGGGAGCGACGGAGCCGGTCGTGTCGTCGCACCTGTTTGCGGACGTGGAGCTGCGGCGCGGCGGGCGGCCGCTTGTCGTGCTCGACCTCGCCGTGCCGCGGGACTTCGATCCGCGGATCGGCCAGCGTCCGGGCGTCTGGCTCTATTCAGTCGATGATCTTGCCGCGGCCTGCGACGCCAATCGGAAAAGCCGGCAGCGGGAACTGCCGGCGGCGGTCACGATCATCGACGAAGAAACGCAGCGGTTCATGGGCGATCTGCACCACCGTTCGACGGCACCCGTGATCGAGCGGCTCCGCGCGGGCTGGAACGAGACCGGCGAGGCGGAGCTCGACCGGCTGTTTCGGCGGCTGCCGGGGCTCGACGACGCCGCGCGGGCCGAGATCCGGCAGGCCTTCGACCGCTACGCGGCGAAGTTGCTCCATCCGCCGCTGGCCTCGCTGCGAAGTGAGAGCCGCGCGGGCCCACCGCACGGACTCCTCGATGCCCTCAAGCGGCTGTTCGATCTGAAGGATTGAACGCCTCGGGCCGGATCGATCATGCTGCTGTGGCAGTCGTGTGTCGAATGTCCCTCCGAATGTCCCTCCGAGGAGCCCATGTTGTGTCATCCCATCGGGCGGCGATCGATGTCAGAAGCGGACAGGCGTCGCACGTGGCGGCGGCCGGCGTGCTCGTCATCCTGGGCGCATCGGGCGACCTGACGAAACGGCTGCTCATGCCGGCACTCTACAACCTGGCGTGTGATGGACTCCTGCCCGACGACTTCGCCGTCGTCGGCATGGCCCGCGGGGATGGGACCACCGAAACCTTCCGCAGCCAGCAGCGGCAGGAGATCGCCCGCTTCCACACGCGGCGGTCGTTTGATGAGCAGCGGTGGCAGTGGCTGGAGTCGCGGCTGCATTACACGGCGGGCGAGTTCGGCGATCCCGAAGCCTATTCGCAGCTGCGGGAGCTGGTGGCAAAGGTGGCGGCCGGCACCGCCGCCGCCGACAACACGCTCCTCTATCTGGCGATCTCGCCCGATTTTTTCGCCGTGGTCAATCAGCAGCTCGCCGCCGCCGGCTTCACGCGGCTGCCGGGGCGAAAGCGGATCATCGTTGAAAAGCCGTTCGGCAAGGATCTGGCCTCCGCCCATGCGTTGAACCAGTCGCTCCTCTCCCTGTGGAGCGAGGACGAGATCTATCGCATCGATCACTACCTGGGCAAGGAGACGGTGCAGAACCTGATCGCCTTTCGGATGGCCAACGCCATGTTCGCGCCGCTCTGGAATGCCGACCATATCGACCACATCCAGATCACTGCCACCGAGACCGTCGGCGTGGAGACCCGCGGCCAGTATTACGACAAGACCGGTGTCGTCCGGGACATGCTGCAGAACCATCTGCTGCAGATGATGGCCTATGTCTGCATGGAGCCGCCGGAGTCGCTCGACCCCGACGTGGTCCGCGATGCGAAAGCGAGGCTGCTCGAGGCGGTGCGGCTGCCCGGCCCCGACGACGTCGAGCGGGACTGCGTCCGCGGCCAGTATGGCCAGGGTGTGAAGGCGGACGGCACACCGGCGGTCGGCTACCGGGAGGAGCCCAATGTCGACCCTCACTCCAACACACCGACGTTCGCGGCCATCAAGCTCCATCTCGACAACGATCGCTGGGCCGGCATGCCGGTCTACCTGCGGAGTGGAAAGTCGCTCTGGAAGCGGGGCACGGAGATCGTCGTGCAGTTCAAGGGGCAGGCCGAATCGAATCTGCTGATCTTCCACATCCAGCCGTATCAGGGGGTCGAGATCCGCATGCAGGCCAAACGGCCCGGTCCGGCGTTTCAGCTCCAGCGGGCCGGGATGCGGTTTGACTACGCCGACACGTTCGAGGCATCCCGTGGCACGGGCTACGAAGTGCTTCTCTACACCGCGCTCAACGGCGATCCGACGCTGTTCTCGCGGACCGATTTCGTGGAGGCCTCCTGGCGGGTCATGCAGCCGGTGCTGGATGCCTGGAGCGAAACGCCCGCCGGCGACTTTCCCAACTACGAGTCGGGCACGTGGGGCCCGCGGGCAGCCACCACGCTCTTGGAGCAGGACGGCCGCCACTGGCATGAGTGCCTGAGCCGGGAGGTGCTCTGCCGCAGCGCGTTCTTCGCCAACGCGCCCACCGTGCTCCTCAACACGCTCGTGCTGGCGTTTCGGCCGCTCGCGGTGGAGGCAGGGGCGACGGTTGTCGAGCGTGGGGACTCCACATGCGATCTCTACATCGTCTGCCGTGGTGCCTTGGAGGCGGTTGGCGCGGCTGATGAGCGGCTGGGGATCGTCAGGGAGGGGGAGTGTTTTGGCGAGATGGCGCTCTTGTTGAACCAGCCCCGCAGTGCCACCGTCCGCGCGGTCGCCCACTGCGATCTCCTGGTGCTCGACGCCGAGGATTTCCAGCGGATCATCGCCGATTTCCCGCAGGCCGAGGCCGACCTCCGCCAGATCGCGGCCAGCCGCGGGGCCTGATGCCTACGCGCCGCCGGGACGGCAAAGCTTCCGTCGCTCGGAGATTCCGACTTGCCACCCGGGGCGGAATGGCACGCACAACAAGTCGGACATCCTCCTCGTCTCCTCCAGCTTCGCCGATCCCGGCTCCTTTCATCCCAACCCGCTACCATCCAAGCCCGCAGCGCAAGCAAGGGAAAGCGTGTGGACTCACCGGGATGGGCCGCGAATTCCCTCGCTTGCGCGTCGGGCTTGCATGGGAGGGGTGTCGGGACGATTCCTGCTCGTCGCGCTACTGTGCGGCCGGGGGCTTGGGCAGGCAGGAGGCGAGGGCCAGCAGCGTGTAGCTGGTGACGAGGTTGGGGTCTCCCTCCATCCAGCGCGGGTTTGAGTTCACCCACGAGCCGTCAGGCTGCTGCCGCGCGATGATTGCGTCGGCCAGTTCGCTCCGCCAGGCGTGATTGACGCCGGCCGAGTCGGTGAACGTCTCCTCACCGAGGGTGTCGAGGGCCTTGGCAGCCGTCTGGAAGTAATAGTAGAGGCCTGCGTCGCCGAGGCCCGGGTTTTCGGTGAAGGTGTAGTGCTTCGCCAGCCACGCCACCGCCGCCTTGACTCGCGGATCGTCCTTGGTGAGCCCGGCGAAGATCATGCTCTTGAGCCCCGCATAGGTCATCGAGCCGTAGCTCCTCAGGCCCCCCTCGGGCGTGGTGCCCGCCTGGCTTTCGCCCCCGGCGGCCGGCGTGTAGTAGAAGCCGCCGTCAGGGTTCTTGGCGGGAAACGGCAGCTGGTTGTGGGAGCCCTCGAGGTTCTGCGTTCGCGACACAAACACCAGCGCCCTCTGGATCGCCGGATCGTCGGCCCCCGTGCCCACGCTCCGCAGGGCCTCGATCAGGAACGACGTATTGGAGAGATCGGGCCGGCCCTTGCGGCCGTAGCCGGCGCCGCCGTAGGCCGGGTCGGCTGAGCCCTTCCCCTCGCCATCGTCCCACTGCAGGCCCTTCACAAATGCCTGCGCCGCCTTGACCGTCTCGTCGTAGCGTCCGTCGAGGTTACAGGCGGCCAGTGCCACCAGTGCGATCGAGGTCTCGTAGTTCGACACGAACGAGTCGGGCGGATAGATGCCGCCGTCTGCCTGCTTGAAGCGGAGCAGGTAGTCGATCCCCTTTTGCACGGCCGGGGAATCGACGGGCGTACCGGTCTTCACCAGTGCCGTCACCGCCAGCGCTGTGACGGCGGGGCCGGCCTGTGTCGAGAAACCGCCGTCGGCGGCCTGACCCTGGTCAATCAGAAAGGCCGACGCCTCCGCGATCGCCGTTCGTATCGCTGACTCGTCGGCTCCACGGGCGACCGGCAGCAGGACCGCGAGCATGCCGAGGCAACAGCCCAGGCAGGTGAACCAGTGATGTCTGCACTTCACGATGCATCTCCGCAGGATGACGACGTCCTCCAGAAGCATACGGCTGGAGACAGCCCGGAGAAAACCCCCGGAGATGCTGCGGGACGCCGATCAGACCGGCGCGGTCGGCAGTGCTCGCGGATAGGGCGGAACAGCCCGCGGAGGGGGATCGCGGCCTTCTTCGAGGCTCCACTGCTCCCGCTCCTCGTCGGTGGCGTAGTAGGTGAGCCAGACCGTTGCGTCCTCGGCATCGGTGGTGCCGGAGTCACGAGCACCACAATCCCACGTGCTGCAGTCCCAGTGGAAATAGTTGTCGGGCAGATCCACCCGCTTCACGGTGGCTGGCAGGATGTCGCGGCGGATGAGGGCATAGAGTTCCCGGTCGGGAAGATGATCGGTGAAATCGAGCACGACGCGCTGCGAGTAGAGCTTCTCGATCGTCTCCCAGAGGCGTTCCCGGAGTTGGTCGTCGTCGAGCGTGCAGGCGGGTTGCAGGGCCATCGGGGGCTCGAACCAGCGGGCGATCGGAACCAGCGGCGCCCGCTCCCAGGCCAGCATCGATTCCAGGAACCGGTTTTCGACGGCGGTGGGCAGGAGACGGAAGTCGATCTCCCAGATCGCCTCATCGAGGTAGGGTTCGATTTCATTCCGCAGTTCGCAGTTGCGCAGGAGGCAGTCAACTTCGTCGGAATCGGGATGGTGTGCGAGAGGCATGCCGTGCGAATTCCCTGGGGGATGGGGGCAGGGGAAAAAGAGCCGTGCCCGGATCACCGGCAGGCGCCGGTTGCATCCGAACTGAAACTCGAAAATACCAACGCCCCCGACCGGTTCAATGATTTTCGAGTCGTTTTTTGCCCGTTTTTCAGGCCGGCGGGCGGCACGATCGCTACGACACCACCACTTTCTGTATTCACGCGAAACATCGGCATCCTCGCTGGGTTCCACAAAAATCGCCAGATGCTGAGGAGCCGGTCGGAGGCACGCGCAGGAGTCCGGTGAATTCTGCGACTCACGAGCGATTCCCGATTCGTCCAAGAGCCTCCCGTAGCAGAATCCGCCGGCGACGAGCATGCCGCAGCCGGCGAACCAATACGGCCTGTCAACACCAGCGCAGCGGGCATTCGGAACGTTCAAAACGTGTCCCACGGCGGACACGCACGTGTGGGGAACCCGTCCACCGCGGTCAGGACTTTGCGTCCGTCTCGTCGCCGCCGCATTCGAGGGCTGCGATCTTGGCGACCCGCCGGGCATGGCGACCACCCTCGAACGGCGTCTCCAGCCAGGTGCGAATCAGCTTGTCCTGCACCTCGGGTCCGATCATTTCGGCCGACAGGCAGAGCACGTTGAGATCGTTGTGGCGACGGCTCATCTCGGCGGTCACCTCGTCGTGGCAGGTGGCCGCGCGGACGCCCGGCAGTTTGTTGGCGGCGATCGCCATACCCACGCCGGTGCAGCAGAGCAGAATGCCCCGGTCGGCCTCTCCATGGCTAACCTGGCGGGCGACATCCGCGGCGATGTCGGGATAGTCCACGGCCTCGTCGTTGTGGCAGCCGCAGTCGACGACCTCGTTGCCCATGCGCTCGAGCAGCCCCATGAGCCGTATCTTTGCTGCCACACCGCGATGATCGCTGCCAATGGCAATCCGCATGAAATGCTCCCTCACATAATCGACTCATGACCAGGTTGGCCAGGTTGGCCAGCTGGCCAGCGTGACCACAACGGGCAACCGCGCGTGCGGCTCAGCTGCCGCCAAAAAGCCGGGATTCGAGTGTATCGAGTCTGCGGTCCAAATGCTCGCGGATTTGCTCCGCACATTTCCGGTAGGTTGCCAGCGTGCCGCCGATCGGGTCGATGACGTCGTGCCGATCGGGGGAAAGCATCGTCACGCGGCCGCCCGCCTCGGGGAATTGGGCGAGAATATTGGCCCGATGCGACGCAGTCATGGTCCAGATCACATCCGCCTGCCGGGCGAGGTTTTCGGTGAGCGGCTGGCTTTCATGGCCCGACAGGTCCGCCCCCCGCTCCCGCATCGCCTCCAGCGCCCCGGTGCTCGCCTTGCCGCCCCCCCAGGCCGCGATCCCGGCACTGGCCACCACCACGCCGTGCCGTTCGATCTCGTCCGGTCGGCATCCGAGCCGCTCCGCGATCAGTTCTCGGAAGAGCGTCTCCGCCATCGGGCTGCGACAGGTGTTGCCGGTACAGACAAAGAGCACCATCAGGCTGGAAAGCCGCCGTAGCGTCTCCTCGGAGACGATTCCCGCGTGCACCACGTGGAAGCCAGCCTCGTCGATTGCAATCGTCGATGCCGGCTGGGCATACCTGGCGCGGCCGTCGTCGATCACCAGACTCACGGCCGCCCCGGCCGCCTCGCAGCGGGCGACCACGTCCACCGCCGTGACCGCCGGCGTGTCGCCTGCCCCCCCGGGTTCAGCCAGCACAAGGGGGCCGGCCAGCATCCGCATGCAGTCGGCGAGCATCGGGTGGCCCGGCACCCGCAGCCGCAGTTTCCCAGACCCGACAATCAGCCGGCGCACGCCCTCTGGCAGCCGATGCACGAGGCTGTCGGGATGATCGTCTTCCACGATGATGGTCACCGGTCCGGGCCAGCACCGCCGCGACAGCCGTTGGCCCAGCGGGCTCAGGCGGGGCGCCCAATCAAGAGCTTCGTCGGCACTTTTCAGCGCCAGCGTCAGCCGCGGCTCCCCTGGCCGCTCCACCGCCAGGCAGCAGAGCCGCTCCGCAGCCGCCTCGTGCCGGGCGCTGGCGGCGACCACGTAGTCGGTTTCCGTCGGGAAGGCGACCGCCCTGCCTTCGGCCAACGCCTGCACCGCACGATGCACGACATCGCGGGCATCTTCGGTGCGGCGCAGATCAATGACCGTGGGCGTCATGGGCAGGGGGCCGACGTCTTGGATGCCATGGACCCGGCGAGTGATGTTCGCGGGGAAAGCACGGAAAGAGAGCGGAAACATGGAAAAATACCGGAGTTCACCCGGCCCAGTCAAGCATCGGCATCTGGGTAGGACGGGCGAACCGTGGGAATTCGAGGCGTCCGCAGACTCTCGCAAAATCTGTCGGATCGACAGCGGCGGACACTTTTCGGCTTGTGACGCAGTCCGGGGCTCCGGTATTCCTCCCCAACCCGCTGCCGCCCCTTCCCTCATCGGCACCATTGATGCTTTCGCGCACGCACAGCACCGCAACGCTCTCGCAGCGACGGGCCACGTCAGTGGCCACGGTCGCGGGCCGGCCATCCTCCGCTGCCCGCCGACGGCAGCTGGCGTGGGTGTCGGCTTCGATCTGGATGGTGGGGCTATGGGTGGCGGCCGCCCACGGCCAAGAGCCTCAGATGCCCGCCGGCATCACGCCCTTGCCGCAGCCTGCCGCCCCGGCGGTTCCCGCCGTTGACGAAGCCAACCGCATCGTCGAAGTGCGAATCGAAGGCAATCATGCGACCGATGTGTCGAAGCTCCCCAAGCTCGTCACCCGCGCCGGCCAGATCTTCGATGCCCAGGCCATCGAGGAGGACGTCCGCACGCTCCATCGCTGCCGTAAGTTCGTCGATGTCCACCCGAAGTATGTCCGTGTCAAGGAAGGCGTGGTCGTGATCTTTCAGGTGGTGGAGCGGCCGATGCTGCGGTATGTCAAATACGTCGGTAACCAACGCGTGCCGACTCGCACCATCCGCAAGAAGGCGGAGATCAGTGTCGGTGACTCGATGGATGCCTACGTGGTCGAGGAGGCCCGCCGTCGGATCGAATCGTACTACCACGAGAAGGGCTATGACGCTGCGAAAGTGACCACGATCGAAGGCAGCAAGCCTGGCGACAAGGGGGCGGTGTTTCTCATCGACGAGGGCCGCAGCCGCAAGTCGCTCTGGACCGGATTCGTCGGCAACTCGATCGCCACCGATGCCCGCCTGCTCACGCAGATCAAGTCGAAGCCAGGTGTGTTCTGGCTGCTCGGCGGCGACCTTGACCGCGCGAAGATCGATGCGGACGTCGAGGCGCTCACCGCGTATTACCGCAGTCTCGGGTTCTTCCAGGCGAAGGTGGGCCGCGAGGTCGAGGTGGTCAACGGCGGCAAACGCGAGTGGACCATGCTCACGTTCGTGATCAACGAGGGGCCGCGATACGCTGTCCGCAACGTCTCGTTCGTTGGCAACAGCAAGTTCAAGAGCGAGTTCATCTCGCGGGAGCTCAAGCTCACCAGCGGCCAGCCGTTCAACCAGTCGAAGATGGATGCCGACCTCGGGATGATCCGCGACATCTACGGTGGCCGTGGGTTCGTCTTCGCCGATATCAGGGCCGATCCGCGGTTCCTCGAAGAACCCGGTCAGCTCGACCTCGTCTACAACATCGAGGAGGGGCAGCGGTACCGCGTGGGCAAGATCAATGTCCGCATCCGCGGCGAGCATCCGCACACCCGCCACAGCACGGTCTTGAACCGGCTCTCGCTCCGACCGGGCGACATCCTCGACATTCGCAAGCTCCGCGAAGACGAGCGTCGGCTCCTTTCGAGCAGTCTGTTTTCTTCCGATCGGTCCAAGGGCGAGGGGCCCCGCATCGCCTTCAGTAAGCCCGAAGGGGATGAGAACAAACAGATCGCCCGCGATCCGACGCGTCCGGGATTCCGTGGGCAG
The DNA here is from genome assembly GCA_947459185.1 of Planctomycetaceae bacterium. Classification (GTDB taxonomy): domain Bacteria; phylum Planctomycetota; class Planctomycetia; order Pirellulales; family UBA1268; genus CAMCQY01. The sequence continues at coordinate 98,994 of CANHCU010000001.1, forward strand.
AGTCCCGACGACGACGGCGAGGCAGACGCGGTGCTCGATCTCGTACTGGAAGGGGAATGGAACCCGCAGGACAGCCAGCCGGAGGCGGTCGCCGCGAAGCCAGTGTGGCGGGGCCAGAGTCCGTCGGCCGTGTCCCAGCCCGCCCCGCAGGCCTGGGGCGGCGCGCCGCTTGCGCCGACCGGTCCTGAGGCAGTTGATTACTCGCGAACCGTGGCGCCCGCCCCGAGGGCTCAGGCCTACGTCGCCCAGGCTCCCGTCGCCCAGACACCCGGTGGGCAGGCCTTCCCTGGAGGAATCGCCCCCGCCGTGCAGCCGGGCATGATGCAGCCGGGCATGATGCAGCCGGTGCAATTTCAGCCTGGCATGATGCAGCCTGGCATGGCACAGCCTGGCATGATGCAGCCTGGCATGATGCAGCCGGGCATGATGCAGCCGGGCATGATGCAGCCAGGACTGATGCCGCCTGGCATGGCCCAGCCAGGCATGGTGCCCAACTTTGGTGCCGAGCCGCTGCAGGTGTTTCCGGGTCAGGAACCCTACGTCGTCGTTGACGTGGATGCCGAGGAGACGCAGACAGGCCGCCTCATGATCGGTGCGGGCGTCAACTCCAATGCCGGGCTCGTCGGCAACATCGTGGTGGACGAACAAAACTTCGACATCAGCCGCCTGCCACAGAGTTGGGACGACATCCGCAACGGTACCGCCTTCCGCGGAGCCGGCCAGCGGTTTCGTCTCGAGGCCGCGCCGGGCACGCAGTTGCAACGCTACACGGCCACGTTTCAGGAGCCGTATCTCTTCGACACACGGATCGGGCTCTCCACCAGTGCCTCCTACTTCACACGGTTTTTCTACGACTGGTCGGAAGGCCGCGTCGGCGGCCGCGTCGGTCTGGGGTACCAGTTCAAGTTCGCGCCCGACCTGTCGGTGAACACTGCGTTCCGCGGTGAGAGCGTGGACATCTACAACCCGCGTCTCCTGACGCCCGCCATCCAGAACATGTTCGGCACGAACTCCGTCTACGGCTTCAGCGGCGGGCTCGTCCACGACACCCGCGACAGTCCTTTCCTGCCGACCCAGGGGCACTTGGCGACGTTCGAGTTCGAGCAGGTGATCGGTACCTTTGTCTACCCGCGTGGCATCCTCGAGGGCAGGCAGTATTTCCTGCTCAACGAGCGGCCTGACGGCTCGGGCCGGCACGTGCTCTCGATCGGCTCGGTGCTGGGCATGTCTGGACCCGACACGCCCGCCTACGACAACTTCTTCGCGGGCGGCTACAATACCCTCCGCGGCTTCACTTTCCGCGGTGCCAGCCCGAGGCAGACGGTCACCGGTGCGTCGCCCGTCAACGCCAATCAGGATGCCGCCGTCATTGGCGGTCCCTTCCAGTGGCTCAACACGGTCGAATACATGTTTCCGATCTCGGCCAACGACGCGCTCCGCGGAGTCGTCTTCACCGACTTTGGTACGGTCGAGTCGAACGTGTCGATCAACAACATGCGGGTGGCGCCCGGCTTCGGTCTGCGGATCACGCTCCCCGCGATGGGACCGGCGCCGATCGCGCTCGACTTCGCCGTCCCGGTAGTCTACGCGCCATACGACAGCAAGCAGCTGTTCAGCTTCTTCGTGGGATTCGCACGGTAGCGGCGGATGCCGGTTGGAAACGCCAATCATGCCAGCCACCCCTGCACAACCCGAGCGGATTCTCGTCGTCGGCAACGGCTTCCTCGGCGATACCGTTCTGGGGATCCCCTTCCTGCGCAACCTGCGGCGGCGGTTTCCGCGGGCCGTCATCGACATTTTGATCGAGCCGGTCGCGGCTGCGGTGCTGGTTCACTGTCCCTATAAGGACGAACTCATCGCCTGGCCGCGTCCGCCGCGTTCCCAGCGGCTCCTTCCCAGGGCGATGCAGACGCTTCTCGGCCAGGCGGCGTGGCTGCGGTCGCGAGGGTATTCCCGGGCCTATCTCTTCAAGCGGTCTTTCTCCAGCGCCCTGCTCGTCCGGCTGGCCGGCATCCCGTGGCGGGTCGGCCATGAGGCGGAGGGGCGAGGCTGGCTGTTGTCACGGGCCGTGGCTGTTCAGCGCGGGCGGCACCAGACGGAGGCCTACCTCGATCTCCTCCGCGGAGACGCGATCGACGTCGATGACGGCCACAATGAAAACTGGGTTTCCGAACGGGATCGGGCTGCCCTCGACAGCCTGCTCGCCGACATGCCCGCCGGGCGGCCCCATGTCTTCCTGGCGATGCGTTCAACCAATCCCGAGAAGCACTGGCCGACCGAACGCTGGGTGGCCGTCATCGAGTGGCTGATCGCCGTCCGCGGCTGCGAGGTGTTCTTCTGCGGCGGCCCGGCGGATCTCAGCATGCACGCGGAGGTGATGCGGCAGCTCGACCCGCTCATCGCCGCTCATGTCCATGATCACTCGGCCGCGGTGCCACTCCGGCAGGTGGGCGGACTGCTTGCGCGGATGGATCTCTGTGTGGGTGTCGACAGTGGTCTGCCGCACATCGCCGCCTCGCACGGCGTGCCTGTGGTGGCGCTCTTTGGCCCCACCGACCCCCGGCAATGGCATCCCTGGAAGACCGCCAGCGAAGTTGTCTGCGCGAGTCGGGCGGCGGCTCACGGCGCACACTCGATGCTGGCTATCAGCGCCGAGCAGGTGAAGGCTGCCGCGGCGCGGCTGCTCGGGCCGCTGGAAAAAAGTGGACGCAGCTCTTTTTTGGCTACGGAAAAGAGCTGCGTCCCCTTTTAGCTCGTCCCCTTTTAGCTCGTCCCCTTTTAGCTCGTCCCCTTTTAGCTTCCGGCCGCGGCGGTGCCGGCGAGAAAGCCGCTCGCCCAGGCCCACTGGAAGTTGAAGCCGCCGATCCGGCCATCGACGTCGAGCACCTCCCCGGCGAAATGCAGGCCCGGGCAGATGCGGCTCTCCATCGTGTCGAGGCGGACTTCCGAGAGCGGCACGCCGCCGGCGGTCGCCTCGGCGAGTGTGAAGCCCCGATCCCCTGTGAGCTCCAGCGGCGTGCTGGTGAGGAGCGTCACGAGTCGCTTCCTCGCCTCGCGGGGCAGGTCGCCGCTGGTCGGTGCGCCGGCGAGTTCGCAGAGCCGCCGTGCGAGCCGGTCGGGGAGATGCTCGCGGAGGATCGCCAGTGAGCCGCGGCCGCGAGCTTCGAGTAGCATCGCATCGACACCGCTGGCAGGCGTGCCGGGCAGCCAGTTGATCGACAGCCTGACGGGCGGTGTGCCAGCTGCTGCGGCGTCGTGTCGGGCGACGAGCCAGTGGCGGCTGATGTCGAGTACCGCCGGTCCGGAGAGGCCGAAGTGGGTGCAGAGCGTGCTGCCGGTGCACGCCGTGAGCCGCTTGCCCGTGGCCGACGAGAGCACGAGCTCGGTCGGCAGCGTGAGTCCCGAGAGCTCCGTGATCCAGTGATCGGTCGGCAGCACGAGTGGCACGAGAGCCGGCACGATCGGCGACGTGATCGAGTGGCCCAGCGACGCAGCCAACGCATGCCCGCCGCCATCGGAGCCCGACTTGGGCAACGACTTCCCGCCGGTGCAGAGGATCACGCGGGCTGCATGGAGCGGCCCGGCTGATGTCGTCACGAGGAAGCCATCGGCGTCGCGGGCGACTGCTACGACCCGCGCGGGATGGACGAGTTCGGCACCGGAGTGGGTGGCCTCGCGAACCAAGGCATCGAGCACCGTCCGTGCCGAGTCGGTGACGGGAAAGAGCTTCCCTGTGTCTTCGCGTTTGAGTTCCACCCCCGCCGCCTTGAAGAAGGCGACCGTGTCGTCCGCCGTGAACCGGGCGAGCACCTTGCGGATCGCCGGCGGTGTGCTGCCGGCAAAGTCGGTGTCGGCCACCCGCCAGTGGGTCACGTTGCAGCGTCCGCCGCCGGCCACAAGGATCTTCGCGCCCAGCTTGCGGGCGCCGTCCACGGCCACGATCGCAGGCGTCAGGCCGCGGTCCCGCGCCGACCGTCCGGCCCAGGCCGCCGCGAAGAGTCCGGCGGCTCCGGCGCCGACGATCGCGATGTCGATTCGCCTCACAGCCGCATCATGGTTCCCGGTCGCGGGCGGGCTGGCGGACGCCGGTTCACCGCCGAGCGGGCGGGAGGGCTGCAGGGGTTTGTTTTCGGGTGTCATGCGAGCCTGAAACATGCGGCTGGACCCGGAGACGGCGTGCCCCAACAATACCTTCCCATCACCGGGGGAAATTTCCATGCAGTCTAAGAATGTCTGCCGAATCAGGGTGCTCGTCGCGGCCGCGGTGCTGTCGGCCGTGCCGCTCTCGCCCGCGGCCGCCGCGGATTGGCCGCAGTGGGGGGGCGGGCAGTACCGCAATCTCGTCTCACGTGAGGCGGGCCTGCCGGCATCGTTCCATCCCGGCCGGAAGAAACGGGACCGGCTCGGCTTCGATCCCGCGACGACGAAGAACGTCCGTTGGATGGTTCGCCTGGGCAGCGAAAACTATTCCTGCCCGGTGGTGGCCAATGGCCGCGTCTACATCGGCACCAACGACGAGGATCTCGACGACGAACGGTTTGTGCCGACCCGCGGCGGCGTGCTCATGTGCCTCGACGAGAAGACGGGCAGCCTGGTCTGGCGGCTGGTGGTACCCCGACTTGAGATCGACCGCTCGAAGGTGAGCGAGGATTTCGACGACATGAACCTCGGCGTCTGCTCAACGGCGACCGTCGACGGCGACCGCGTCTATCTCGTCACCAATCGCTGCGAGGTGGTCTGCCTCGACGTGGCCGGCATGGTCAACGGCAACGACGGAGAGTTCACTGCCGAGGCGACCTTCTCCGTGCCCGCGGGGGCGGCTCCCGTCGAGCCGGGGGATCGCGATGCCGACATCCTCTGGCGGTTCGACATGATCCGCGACCTGCCGGTGTTTCCGCACGATGCCGCCAACAGCTCGATTCTCGTCGTGGGCGACCACCTCTACGTGGGCACGTCCAACGGCGTCTATGACGGCAAGGTCGTGCTGCCGACGGCGGCGTCGCTGATCGTGATCGACAAGCGGTCGGGGAAGCTGCTTGCTCGGGACGACGGTCGCATCAGTGCGAACGTGTTCCACGGGCAGTGGTCGTCGCCCACGCTGGCCGACGTGAAGGGCCGGAAGCAAATCGTATTCGGCGGTGGCGACGGACTCTGCCACGGCTTCGAGCCGTTGCCGGCCAGGGCCGCGGCGGGTGTGCAACCGGCGACGCCAACGCCGGCGGCCCTCCAGCCTGCAATCCTTCGGGAAGCCTGGTCGTTCGACTGCAATCCTCCCGGCTACCGGGAGCGGGGTGGCGTGAAGATCGACTACTGGGCGCTGGTCCGCGGCGGTCCGCGGACGCTCGACGCCGACGGCATGCTCGTCAGCCCCAACGAGGTGATCGGGTCGCCGGTGGTCGTGGGCAGCCGGGTCTACGTCGGCATCGGCCAGGATCCGGTGCATGGTCCCGGCCGCGGTGCGCTCTCCTGCATCGCGATCGACGGCACGGGCGACATCACCAAGAGCGGCAGGGTCTGGCAATACACCGGCATCGGGCGGGCACTCTCGACGGTGGCCGTCGTGGACGGGCTTGTCTACGCGGCCGAGTATGCCGGCAAGGTGCACTGCCTCGACGCTGCCACCGGTCGCCTACACTGGGTGCACGACACCCGCGAAGAGATCTGGTCGAGCGCGCTCGTGGTCGACGGCAAGGTCTGGGTCGGCACGCGGAAGTCGCTCGTCGTGCTGGCGGCTGGGCTCGAAAAGAAGGTGCTGGCCGACGTCAAGCTCGGCACGCCGGTCTGGTCGATCCCATGCGCGGCCAACAAGACGCTCTTCGTGGCCTCGCAGAAGAACCTCTGGGCGGTCGAGGACCAGGGCGAGATGCCCTGAAAAGTCGATGCCTAAGCGATGCCTGGGCGTCGGGAAACCGCGGCGGATGTCAGCGTTATTCCGGCAGCACCATCGCTGGTCAGGGGCCGATTTGGGTGCTATCTTTTAGTGGATTGAGTTTTTCCCGCCGATCGACCTCCCGGTCCGCGGTTCGCTGTGCCTAAGCCGGCGGATCGGCGAAGCGGGTAACCCCCTCAGGAAAAGTTCCATGGGTTGCTCGAAACACTTCCGCCCGCGATGGCGGTCAGCTGGGCGGACTCCCTCACCGAGCCGCGTGGCCATTGCCATGGTCGTAGTGGCAACGGTGATGGTCGCGATCTGGGCGACGACGTTCCCAACGGCTGGGGCGTCCGAATCGGCTGCCCAGGCAGCGGCTCCGCTCGACTTCAACCGCGACATCCGGCCGATCCTCTCGGAGAACTGCCTTTATTGCCACGGCCAGGACGGCAACAAGCGGGAGGCGGACCTGCGGCTCGACGATCGTGAGGCGGCGATTTCTGCCGGCGCGATTGTGCCGGGCGATCCTGGCGCGAGCGTGCTTCTCGAACGCATCCATTCGACCGACGCCGATGTCGTCATGCCGCCGCCAAATTCCAACCGACGGCTCTCCGTGGATCAAAAGAAACTCCTCGACCGCTGGATCAAGGAAGGGGCCGTCTACACGCCGCACTGGGCGTTCCTGCCGCCGGTGCGGCCGCAGCCACCCGAGCCGAAGCACGCAGCTTGGGCGAAGAGCGACATCGACCGGTTCGTGCTGGCGAAACTCGAGCAGGTCGGCCTGAAGCCCTCGCAGGAGGCTGACAGGGCCACGCTCATCCGCCGGCTCCACGCTGATCTCGTCGGCCTGCCGCCAACGCCCGAGGAGGTCGATGCCTTCGTGGCCGACCCCGACCCGCAGGCCTATGAAAAACTGGTCGACCACCTCCTCGCCAGCCCGCACTACGGCGAACGGATGGCGCTGTCGTGGCTCGACGCCGCCCGCTATGCCGATTCCAACGGCTTCCAACAGGACGGCGACACCTGGCAGTGGATCTGGCGGGACTGGGTGGTGAAGGCCCTCAATGCCGACATGCCGTTTGACCGGTTTTCGACAGAACAGTTGGCGGGCGATCTCCTGCCTCCTGCCGCCACCGAACAGGCCACTCTCGATCAGAAGATCGCCAGCGGCTTCAACCGCAACCATCTCTTAAACGGCGAGGGTGGTGCCATCGCCGAGGAGCAGCGGTTCAACAACCTCTTCGACCGGGTGGACACGACGAGCACCACCTGGCTCGGCCTCACGATGGCCTGCGCCCAGTGCCACGACCACAAATACGATCCGATGACGCAGGCCGACTACTATGCGCTCCTTGATGCCTTCAACCACGTCCCCGAATCGGGCGCGCCGACGCGATTCTCGGCGCGGATTCGCGTGGCGCCGCCGGTCATCGAACTCCCCACGGAGGAAAACAAAAAACAGCTCGCCGAACTTGAGGCCGCCACGAAGCAACTCGAGAGCGATGCCAAACCGGTGCTCAACGCCGCGTATGCGGCCTGGAAGGCGGGCCTCTTTGCCGACGGCGAACCGGCCGACGGCAATGACCTTGCACGCAGCCTGACGCCGCTCTTGCGAAAGCCCGAGAAGGAACGCACCGAGGATGAAAAAAAGTCGATCGAGAACCAGCTCCGCAGTCACTTCGACTCCAAGGTGAAGGCGGGCATCGTCAAAGCTCTGCCCCAGGTCGTGAAGTACGAAGCCGCAAAGAAGGCCTTCGACGACTACAAGGGGGATCAGTTGCCGCGTGTGATGGTGATGAGCGACGACAAGCCGCGGCAGACGAAGATTCTCGACCGCGGCGACTACCTCTCCCCCAAGGGAGAGAAACTCACGTTTGCGCCGCCGGCATTTCTGCCGCCGCTACCGGATGGCGCTCCGGCCAACCGACTTGGCCTTACCCGCTGGCTCTTCCTGCCGGAGCATCCGCTGACCGCCCGCGTGCAGGTCAACCGAATGTGGCAGCACTTTTTCGGCACCGGGATCGTGAAGACCACCGAAGACATGGGGGTTCAGAGCGAGTATCCCGCCCACCTGCCGCTGCTCGACTGGCTGGCGGTGGAGTTCCGCGACCGGCAGTGGAGCCAGAAGCAGATGCACAGACTTCTGGTCACGAGCGCCACCTACCGGCAGGCGAGCAAGATCACCGCAGACCATCTGGCGAAGGATCCGGAGAACAGGCTCTTCGCACGGGCCAGCCGGTTTCGGATGCCGTCGATGGTGCTCCGCGACGTGGCGCTTTCCGCCAGCGGTCTTCTCGACCGGCGGCTTGGCGGTCAGCCCGTCTATCCCTATCAGCCGGACGAGATCTGGGAGGCGCTGGCGATCACGAAGGAACGAGACTTCACCTACCCGGCGTCGCATAGCAGCGACCTCTACCGTCGCAGCCTCTACACCTTCTGGCGGCGGACGGTGAACCCGGCCAACATGTTTGACATGGCCAATCGGCAGACGTGCAGTGTGCGGGCCAGCCGCACCTGCACGCCGCTGCATGCCCTCACGACGCTGAACGACCCGACCTGGGTGGAGGCGTCCCGCGTGCTGGCCGAGAAGGCCATGAAAGCCGCTGCCAATACGGACGGACGGCTCGCGTTCGTCTTTCGCCGTGTGCTCTGCCGCCGGCCGACCGACTACGACATGACCGCGCTGCGGCGGATGCACGAGCGTCAACTGGCGGCCTACCGGACTGATGCCGAGGCGGCGAAGCAGCTCGTGAGCGTGGGCGAGAGCAGCCGAGATGACTCGCTCGACCTTGCCGAGCATGCTGCCCTGAGCAGCGTCTGTCTGGGGATGTTCAACCTCGACGAGGCCCTGACGCGGGAATGACGATTCGCCACGCCATCATCAGCATCCCGGCGCTGACGCTGAGGGCTTTTATCGGCATACAAGCCCCCGGCGCGAGCCGGGGGATCGGCATACAAGCCCCCGGCGCGAGCCGGGGGATCGGCATACAAGCCCCCGGCGCGAGCCGGGGGATCAATCAAAGAGGCCCGTGACCCATGGCCGACCTGCACCCCGAAAACATCCAGCGTTTCACCCGCCGTCGCCTCTTCGGCTCGGCCGGCCTGGGCATCGGCTCGGTCGCGCTGGCGTCGCTGCTCAACCGCGACGCACCGGCAGCGAGCGGCGCGGCCGAAGCCCGCGGCACGCCCGGTCTGCCGGGGCTTCCCCATCACCCTCCCACGGCGAAACGGGTGGTCATGCTCTGGCAGGGAGGCGGGCCGTCGCATGTCGATCTCTTCGATCCCAAGCCTGCGCTCATCAGTCGCGGTGGCGAGGACATCCCCGAGAGCGTCCGCGGCAGCACGCGGCTCTCGACGATGTCGAGCGGGTATGCCAAGTGGCCGGTCGTCGCTCCGATCAAGGGCTTCAGAAAATATGGCAAGGCGGGCATCGAGATGAGCGAGATGCTGCCGGGCATCGGCAGCATCGCCGATGAGATCTGTCTCGTGCGGAGCATGCATACCGAGGCGGTGAACCATGCGCCGGGCGTGACGTTTTTTATGACCGGCGGGCAGGTGCCGGGCCGGCCGAGCATGGGCGCGTGGATGAGCTACGGCCTCGGCTGCGACACCGAAGAACTGCCGGCCTTCGTGGTGATGACCTCGTCCGACAAGGAGAAGAGCTGTGGCCAGCTCTTCTTCGATCACTACTGGGGCAGCGGCTTCCTGCCGAGCCGGTTCCAGGGCGTGCGGTTTCGCAATACGGGCGATCCGGTGCCGTATCTGGCGAACCCTGCCGGCGTGAGCCGTGAGTCGCGGCGAGCGCTGCTCGACGACATCGCCGCCATGAACGCCGCCCATCTGGCTGACTACGGCGACCCGGAGATCGACACGCGGATCGCGCAGTATGAGATGGCCTACCGGATGCAGGCGAGCGTGCCCGACCTCGTCGATTTTTCAGACGAGCCCAAGCACGTGCTCGACCGCTACGGAGCCGACGTGCACGTGAAGGGGAGCTTTGCCTACAACTGCCTGATTGCGCGGCGGTTGCTCGAACGGGGCACGCGATTTGTGCAGTTGATGCACGCCGGCTGGGACCAGCACGGCAACCTCTTCACGCAGCTTGAAACGCAGTGCCGTGACACGGAGGGCCCGTCGGCGGCGCTCGTGAAGGACCTCAAGGAGCGCGGCCTGCTCTCCGACACGTTGGTCGCCTGGGGAGGCGAATTCGGGCGGACACCCTTCGGCCAGGGCGATCCGGCCAATCCCAAGGGCCGCGATCACTTCGGCAAGGCCTATTCGTGGTGGCTCGCGGGGGGAGGCGTCAAGGCAGGGCATGTCTATGGCTCGACCGACGACTACGCCTGGAACATCACGTCCGACCCTGTGCATATCCACGACATGCAGGCCACGATCATGCACATGGTGGGCATCGACCACACCAAGCTGACGTTCCGCTACCAGGGCCGCCAGTTCAGGCTCACCGACGTGCATGGGCACGTCGTGAAGGGCATGCTGGCGTAGCGTGCCGGTGTCATCCAAGCCCGCTCTCCATCCAAGCCCGCAGCGCAAGCAAGGGAATGCGTGCGGCGTAACGGGAATGTCACGCGGATTCCTCTCGCTCGCGCTTCGGGCTTGCATGGGAACCGTCTACACTTCCGGTATCCATGCAAACGCCTCGTTCACCAGACTGGTTTCGCGATCGCCGCGCGAGGCCGCTGGCCGTGATCGGCCTTCTGCTCGTCGTCAGTGGACTGGCCCACCTCGTCGTCTGGGCCGTGCTCGGCGGGCCGTGGGAGGGGCCAATCACCTGGCGGAAGCCGATCTTGTTTGGCATTTCGGGTGGACTGACAAGCCTGTCGCTGGGATGGGCCTGGTCGAAACTGCCGTGGCGGCGGGGCGATTGCTGGCTGGCCGCCACCGTTGCGTGGGCCCTGCTCGTGGAGGTGGCGGCCATCGACCTGCAGTGCTGGCGGGGCGTGGCCAGCCACTTCAACCGCGGAACACCATTCGACTCGTGGCTCTACGACGCGCTGGGCCTGCTCATCCTCTGGGTGACGCTCATCGCCATCGACCTCATGATTCGATTCTTCCGGCAGCGCACTGACCTCGCTCCCGACATGCTGCTAGCCGCCCGGGCGGGGCTCGTGCTGCTCGTGATCTCGTGTGGGCTTGGCATCTGGGTGAGCGTGCATGGCGACATGCGGATGGCGGCTGGGCTCGAGCCGGAGAAGTATGGTGCCGCCGGCGTGCCGAAATTTCCCCATGGCGCGGTGATTCATGCCTTGCAGTGGCTGCCCGTGCTCGCGTGGGGGGCGCGATGGGCTGGCATCACCGAACGCCGGCGCGTCTGGCTGGTGGCGGCGGCCACCGTCGGCACGACAGTCGTCGGCTGCTTTGCCCTCATTCAGACACTCGCGGGCCGGTCGCGGTTCGACGTCACGCCGGTCAGCGGCGTCCTGCTTGCCGCCGGCGTGATCTGTCTTGTCGTGCCGGCGATCGTGGTCGCTGCCGCGGTCGGAAGCCGCGTGACGTCGCCGAGGTGATCGCTATCGATGGCGTTTGCCCCGGTGCCCGTGTCTCTGACTTCCGTGTCTGCAGGGTGTTGACCGTTTGCGGAGGGGCGTCGGCCTTGCGCACAATGAAGCCGCACCTTCAGGAGACCATCGGACCATGCCTCCGCACCACGTGGCCCTCTCAGTTCGCGGATCGGTCTCTTATCCGTGCCTGGTTGCGATCGCATCGTTTCTTGCCTGCTGCAGCGGGCTCCGTGCCGACGCGGCCACGGTGCTCGTGGAGGCCGAGAGCTTCGACAATCACGGTGGCTGGACCCTCGACACGCAGTTCATCGAACAGATGGGCTCGCCCTACCTGCTCGCTCACGGCCTGGGCAAGCCTGTGGCGGATGCGACGACAAAGGTCTCCGTTCCCGCGGCCGGCGACTACCGGGTCTTCGTCCGCACGAAAGACTGGGTGGCGCGGTGGAACGCCCCTGGCACGCCCGGCAGGTTTCAGGTGGTCGTGAATGGCAAGCCGCTGGCTACGCCATTCGGCACGCAGGGGGCGGAGTGGGGCTGGCAGGATGGCGGCACCGTGTCGCTGCCGGCCGGCGAGGCGACCGTTGGCCTGCGGGATCTCACCGGCTTCGATGGCCGCTGCGACTGCATCGCGCTGACCACCGACAAGACGCCGCCGCCCAACGACTCGGGCGTTCTGACCGCCTGGCGGCGGACGGCGCTTGGTCTGGAAAAGTCGGGCCTGCCGGCGGAGCCTGAGACCAAGGGGCCCTACGATCTGGTCGTGATCGGCGGCGGCTATTCGGGCATGGGCGCCGCGCTTTCTGCAGCACGCATGGGGCTGAAGGTCGCGCTCGTGCAGGATCGCCCGGTGCTCGGTGGCAATGGGTCGAGTGAGATCCGTGTTTGGGCGATGGGGCTGATCCGTCGTGGCAAGTATCCGCGGATCGGTGAGATCATCGAGGAGTTTTGCGACCACGCCAAAAAAAGCCCCGGCACGTACGAGGAGTTTGGCGACGCCAAGAAGGAGCAGATTGTCCGCGCGGAGCCGAATATTGATCTCTTTCTCAACACGCATGCCTTCGCCGTGAAACGCGATGGCACGCGGATCGGGAGCGTCACAGCCATCGACACTCGGACGAGCCGCGAACTGCGGTTCACCGGTCGCTTCTTCTGCGACGCCACCGGCCACGCCACGATCGGCCACCTGGCCGGCGCGGAAACCGTGATGGAGGAGAAGGGCCGGATGGGGATGAGCAACATGTGGGCATGGGACGAGGCCGACGGACCGCAGACGTTTCCCGAAACGCCGTGGGCGCTGTCGCTCACGATGGCGGATTTTCCCTACCCCCGCGACCACCACGGCCAGTGGTTCTGGGAGAGCGGCTTCGACAAGGATCCGCTCGGCGACGCCGAGGGCATCCGCGACTGGAACCTCCGGGCGGTCTACGGGGCTTTCAACGCGATGAAAAATGGCGACGGCGCCGACAAGCACGCGAACGCCATTCTCAGCTGGGTAGCCGCCATCGGCGGCCCGCGGGAGAGCCGCCGGATCCTCGGCGACGTCGTGCTCACGCAGGACGACATCGTAGGGAAGAAGGAGTTTTCCGACGGCTGCGTGCCCTCGACCTGGTCGATCGACCTGCATTACCCGAAGAAGGAATTCGCGGAGAAGTTCCCCGACAACCCGTTCATCTCGATCGCCGTCCACGACAACCGGGTCGACCGCACCTACGGCTATCCGGTTCCCTACCGCTGCTTCTATTCGAAAGACGTGGAGAATCTCTTCATGGCCGGCCGCTGCATCTCGGTCGATCACCAGGCGCTCGGCACGGTGCGCGTGATGAAGACCTGCGGGATGATGGGAGAGGTGGTGGGCAAGGCGGCGAGCGTGGCGATCAAGCACGGCACCGATCAGCGTGGCGTGTATGAACAGCACTGGGGCGAGATGGACGAGCTTTTGAAGCTGCCCGGCAAGGCCCGCCGCGCGAGTCCTTCGGCGCCGATTGAGATTCCTGCCGATGCCCTGCCGCTGGCTCCAGCGGGCTGATTACACTGCAGCCATGAATCCGTGGCTCAGTGTCCAGCATGTTCCTTCGTGGCCCGTGCCATGGATTGCCCACGCGGCCCGCGTGGCTGTCGTGGCGGCGATCGCATGGCTCGTCCACGCGGAGCATGTGCGCTACGTCGGTCGGCAGTCGGCCGCTGATCTGGCCGGCCTGCCCGTGTCGCGGCTGCAGAAGCATCTACCGGAGGCGGCGGCGATCGGCGGACCGGCGAACACCGTGGCTGGTGGCCGCGACATTCTCGACGCCGTGGGCGAGCGTGTCGGCACGATGCTCCGCACGTCGCCGGCGGGTGATGCCGCGATCGGCTTCTCGGGGCCGACCGACCTGCTCGTCGTCTGCGACCGCGACCTTCACGTGGCCGGCATGGAGGTGCTCTCCAGCCGCGACACGCGGGACCACGTGCATGCGGTCGAGCGAGACGCCACCTTCTGGCAGTCGTTCCGCGGACAATCGCTCGACGAACTGGCCGGTCTGAAGGTGGACAAGGCCCACGCGGTGGCGGGTGCCACGCTCACGAGCCTGGCGATTCAGGAGGCCCTCGTGCGGCGGCTCAGCGGCTCGGCGGCGGCCAGCCGGTTTGCGGATGTGCCCGGGCTTGCGGACCTGCA
>CANHCU010000002.1 GCA_947459185.1 Planctomycetaceae bacterium
CCACCGGCGCCAAAGAAAGCAGCCACCGACTGCCCCGCCTCGAATGCCTTCCGCATGAACTCCATCTGCCTGATTTCCTGGTCCAGAAAATCCTGCCGCTTCTCTGCGGGAAGTGAGAAGTATGCGGACACCTTGCCGCCCATTATTTTTCGAAACGTGTCCTGACCAACCCGCATGGCCTGCGGGCGAAGTTCCGGCGGCAGCTGTTGCACCTTCACCATGACCTGTCCAATCGCTGCGGCCCGCGCCGCCGCATCCCCGGGGCCCGTGATCGGCTGCCCGGGAGGGTGCTTGGCGACCAACTCACGTTGCAGCGACCGAATCTCCGTGATGCGAGGATCCTCGCCGCTCCCTCTGAGCCACCAGACTGCCCCCGCTGCCACGAGCGCCAGAGCGAGCGCCAGCCCCAGAACCAACCGGCGTCTGGTCGCGTGGCCCTCGATTGATTGCTGCACTTCTGACATGGCTATCTTTCTGAAGAAAACACGCGGCGGGCCCCGTTGAACGCACACGCCGCCAGGATAGGCCGGCTGTTGGCACGATATCCGTGATGCATCAGGTGTCCAGCCCCTCGAGCGAGCCTGTGCTCGACCCGAAGGCGTCAGCCTCGATGCCGAGCCTGTTGAGAAGCGACACGAAGAGATTGCAGAGCGGAGCGTTGTCGTCGTGCTTGAAGGCGAGATGCGAGCCGTGGCGGAATCCGCCGCCAGCCAGCAGGATCGGCAGGTTCGTGTTGTCGTGGGTGTTGGAGTCGCCCATGTTGCTACCGTAGAGCACGATCGTGCTGTCAAGCAAGCGACGCTCCCCTTCCCTCCGCTCGCCGAGCGCCTTGAACAGGCCGCCGAGCAGCTCCATCTGCCGGCGGTCGGCCTCTTCGAGCTGGCGGACCTTCTCCGCCGACTGCCCGTGGTGGCTGAGGTTGTGGTAGCCGTCGGTCGTGGTCTCGGTGTCGTCGAGCTTGAAGGCGGGCGTGGCGAAGGCATCGACCATTAGCGTCACGATCCGCGTCGAATCGCTCTCGATCGCAAGGCGAGCCATCGTCAGCATCGCCTCGAAGCCCTGAAAGAAGTAGGCCCGGTCGGTCACGTCATCCGGCGCCGCGGCCGGAGCCGACGGCTTGGGACGCTGCTCCCACGCACCCGCCTCCTGCAGCCGCTCCTCCAGTTCGCGGATCGACGTGAAATACTGTTCGAGCCGGCGGCGGTCAGCGGCGCTGATCCGCCGCGAGAGCCGGCGAGCGTCGTCGTCGAGGACATCGAGAATGCTGCCCCGTTCTTTCAGTCGTTCCAACTGCGCGGCCACCTCGGCCGGCGAGCCGCCCACGAACATTTTTTCGTAGAGCCGCGAGGGCCTGTCCTCCGCGGGGATGAGCACGCCGTCACGGGTCCAGGCCAGGCTGCGGTTGCCCTTGTCGATGTTGACGCCGAGATTGAGTGTGGGAAACCGCGTGAGGTGGCCGATCCGCTCGGCCGCGAACTGGTCGAGCGAGATCGTGTTGCGAAAGCCGCTGGCCGTAGGGTTGCGGGCGGCAGTCAAGAAGCAGTTTTCGGTCGAGTGACCGCCGCGGACATTCGGATGTGACAGACCGCTGATCACCGTGAAATCGGACCGGTGCGCTGCCACCGTTTCGAGATACGGCGAGAGCTGGTACTCGCGACCGGTGCCGGTGGGAAAGAACGGCTTCGGCAGCACGCCGAGGTTGTTCGAGATCAGGATCGCCCGCTGAGGCGGCGTGTCGAGGGCGGCCTGCGCCGCACGTGCCGGCAGGAGCGCCTCGAGCATCGGCACGGCCACCGCAGCGCCGGCCCCTCGCAGAAACGTTCGCCGGGAAAGCCCATGCCGGCCGTGGACTCGATCTCCATCCACTCGATGCTCGTGATGCCTCATGGCTGCTCCCCTCCCCTGCCACGAAAAATGCCGCTGGCCACGAACCCGTGCAACAGATCGCGAACACGATAGCCGTCGGCGGCACAGACATCGAGGATCGCCTCGATGTCGGGGCGGTCGGAAAACCGCACCGGGCAGCCGGTGGCATAGGCCGTGAATTGATGGAGCAGGTTGCGGGCCAACTGCCGTGGCGAAGCGACGAGCAACGCCTTCAGCGCGCGGATATCGGCAAACGTCTGGCCGTCAGGCAGGCTGCCCCACGGATCGACCGGATGCGAACGGCGATAGGAAAAATCGTGACCGGCCCGGTCGATGCCGGTGACGGGTTCCCCTTCTTCGAGCCCGCGATACCGCTCCCGCCAGCCGCCGCAGATGTCGAAGCTTTCCAGCGCGAAGCCGACCGGATCGAAGAGCTTGTGGCAGGAGGCACACGCGGCGTCTTTCGTGTGGAGCGCGAGCAGGTCGCGGATCGTCTTCGCACCGCGGATGTCGGGCTCGACCGCCGGCACGCTTTCGGGGGGCTTCGGCGGCGGCTGGCCGAGCAGCCGCGTCATCACCCAGGCGCCGCGGAGCACCGGCGACGTGTTCGTGCCATTGGCCGTCACCTTCTGGACTGCGGCCTGCGTGAGGAGGCCGCCGAGCGAGCTGCCGGGAGGCACGGGCACCTTGCGGACAGCGTAGCCGGAGAGCGAATCGAGGCCGTAATGCCTCGCCAGCCGGTCGTTGGCAAACACGAAATCGGTATCGACGATCGCCGCTGCCGGCATGTTTTCGCGGACCATCGCCGTGACGAACGCGCGGGTCTCCATCCCCATGCTCTCCACCAGATAATCGTCGAAGCGGTATTCGGGATAGAGGCGGATATCGGGCTCATCGCGGCGAAGATTTCGCAGGTCGAGCCAGTAGTCGGTGAAGTTCTTGATGAACCGCGAAAACCTCGAATCGTCTATGAGCCTGTCGACCTCCGCGCGGAGCACCTCGGGGCGGCCCAGATCGCCACTGGCAGCCTTGGCGAGCAGGCCCGGGTCGGGCCGCGTATCCCAAAGGAAATAGGAGAGCCGCTGGGCCAGAGGCACAAGGTCCGCGGGAACTCCTGGAGAGTCGGGGCTGCGGGGATCTTCGAGATAGAGAAACTCCGGGCTGCAGAGCACCGCCCGATACCCGGCCAGCATCGCCTGGGTGAATCCGGTGCCGCCGCGAATCGCGGTGACGATCAGTTCCTCGTAGGCCGCGGCATCTCCCTCGGGCAGCGGCTTCACGAGCGCTGCCGCGGCGAACCGACGGAAGAGCCGCCGCGCGTCGGCCTCAGGGTCGCTCGGGAGCACCTCGACAGCGGGCGCCGCTCCCGCTGGGGCGGCGCGAAAGGGAAGATCGTCGAAGAGCACCCGGTGCGACGCCGGCGGCCAGGTCTCCGGTGGCAGCGGGCCTGTGATCTCGAGCGCCTTGAAAGCGACGCCTGGATGGCCGCCCGGCGGCAGCGGCGGGAAGCGGTAGGTGGGTCCGCCGCCGTTGACGTTTCGTGCGAGCGGTACCGCCAGGCCGAGCAGGCTGTATTCGATCGTCTGGCCTTTCTTGAGGAGCACGGTCGTCTGGTAGTCGCCCCCTTCGGGTGCAATATCGAAGAGCCCGCCCACGGCCTGCACGTCGCCGGAGACGTCGGGCCCGGAGGGCGCGCGGGCCCGGAACGTCATCGATACCGACTGCGGCGCCGGCACGAGCGTGAAGTTTTCGATCTGGTGCACGGCGCGGGCGCGGAACCGCACGCGATAGACGCCGCTCCGCTTGGCCACGAAACCTCTTGGATAGCCGTGATACGGCCAGTAGGCAGAGCGAAAAATCGCGCACTCGACCTCGGCATCGTCGGCCTCTGGCTTATCGACCTTTTGTGAATCCTTGGCGAAAAACCGTGACTGCGGCTCGCCGTAGGCCTCGCCCCCGAAGAGGTTCGTCGATATGGCCTTGAACGTGTCGGGGGGCTGCGGCGCGACGCCGTCGGCGACCGCCGCGCGGAGAGCAGCGTCGGCGGCGTCGAGGGCGGCCTCGAGCTGAATCCGCGAGAAGTCGAGTCCTTCGGCCGACTTGTTGAAGCCGTCGCGGGTGCGGTCCTCCGGCAGCCGGTCGCCGATGTCGAGGTTCGGCAAGAGGAGGATATCGCGGAGCGTCTGCTCATATTCGTGGCGGTTGAGCCGGCGGAGCGGCACGCGGCCGTTGGCCAGGACGTCGGCCCGGTCGGCCTGCTCGACGAACGCCGAGAGCGCCGAAAGAAGCGCGGCCCGCTTGTCGTCTGGTAGGTCGTCGGCATCGGGCGGCATCTGCTTCTTCGCCACGCGGTCGTGCATCAGGACGAACTTTTCGCGGACGCTCGCATCAGTGAGATCGGTGCCGAGGGCGGGGATCGCGAGTTTGCCCTCGGCCGTGTCGGCGTCGTGGCAGTCGAGGCAGGAGGATTCAAGGTGCGAGAGCACGTGCGCAGCGGGCACTGGGGATTCACCGTGAGACGCCGGCGCCAAGCACGCGGCCAGCGCCGCAGCGATCACCATCACACGTTGCCACGCCCCGCTGCGATTCACCGCAGAACCTCCGTCACCATGTGGGCCGCACGAATCACAGCCGGTGCGAGCCGCTCGCCATCGGCCTCGGAGAGCCGCGGCGCGGGAGCCGTGATCCAGAGCGACGCGATCGGTATCTCATTCGCATCGAAGATCGGGGCACCGAGGCAGTGATGGCCTTCCATCGTCTCGCCGAGGTCCATCGCGTAGCCCCGCTGCCGCACGAGCCGCAGGTGTTCGGCGAAGCCGCGACGGGAGGTGATCGTCGTTGCCGTAAGGGCCCGGAAGGGATAGTCCGCCAGAAACTCGTCGAGCTCCTTCTGCGGCAGCCAGGCGAGCATCACCTTGCCCGGGGCGGCGGCATGGAGCGGCCCCATCGTGCCCGCTTCGACGTAGCACTTGTAGGGCTGCGTGCCGATCACGCGGTCGAGCACGAGGCAGTTCTGCTCCACGCGGACCCCCACGTGGGCCGATTCTCCCGTGAAGTCCCGCAGCCACCGCATCGGCTCATGGGCCATCTGCACGAGGCTTCGCTCATCCCGCTTGGGCTGCGACATCGCCAGCATTTTGCGGGTGAGCACGAGCCGGCGGCCCGGCTCCTGGATCTCCACGTAGCCATGGGCCAGCAGGGCCCGCGTGAGGCGGAAGACGAGGTTGTTCGTGAAGCCGAGCCCCTCCTTGATCTCCTGCCGTGTGACGCCCTCCGGGTGGCCGCTGATGAATTCGAGCACGGCCAGCGCCCGGTCGAGGGCGGGCGTCTGATGGCCAGAATCGCGGACGACGACGGGCTGGCCGACCAAAGCGGTGGATGGCTGGACGAAAGGCTTCACAGATGACCGAGCGACGGAGGTGGAGCGGCGGCGGGAGCTTTTCATGGGTGGAGAATCGATGACCCGAAGTTTTTGTGAAACGAAGCGTGATGAAAAAAGTGCTGAAAGGAACGGTACTGAAACGAATGATCAGGCGACGACCGGCGTGATGATCCTGCCGTGAACGTCGGTGAGCCGGAAGTCACGGCCGGAGTGACGGTAGGTGAGCTGCTTGTGGTCGATGCCCATGAGGTGGAGCACGGTGGCGTGGATGTCGTGGATGTCGACCGCCCCCTCGACGGGAAAATAGCCGTAGTCGTCGAGGCTGCCGTGGCTCGTGCCCCCCTTCGCGCCGCCGCCGGCCATCCAGATCGTGAAGCCCCAGGGATGGTGGTCGCGGCCCGGCTCGCTGCCGAAGAGTTCGGTGTTGGGGGTGCGGCCAAACTCGGTGGCAAAGACGACGAGCGTGGAGTCGAGCAGCCCGCGGGCCTTCAGGTCGGTGAGGAAGGCGCCGATCGGCTGGTCCACGGTGAGCGCATGCCGGGCATGGTCCTTTTGGAGCTTGTCGTGCTGGTCCCAGCCGTCCTTCACGATCTCGATGAATCGCACGCCGCGTTCGAGCAGCCGCCGCGCCGTGAGGCAGTAGCGTCCAAACGATTCCGTCTGCTTGTCGCTGCCGCCGATGCCGTAGGCTGCCAGCGTGGCCGCCGACTCTTCCTTGAGATCCGCCGCCACGGGGACCGAGTCCTGCATGGCGTGGGCCTTCGCGTGGTTGGCGATGGCGGTCTCGATGATCGAATCGTCGTGCGTGGTACCGAGAAACAGCCCGTCGAGCTGGCGGACGGCACGCAGCTTGTTGTCTTGCAGCTGTCGGGCGGCCTCGCGGGGCGCGAGGTCGGGCAGCGGCTCCGCACCGCTGCCGAAGAACTGCGACGCCTGGAACGAGGGCGGCAGGAAGCCGTTGGTGCGACACTGCCGCTTCCGCGAGCCCATCACCACGAAGCCCGGCAGGTTGGCGGCGTCGCTGCCGAGGCCGTAGTTGGTCCAGGCCCCGACACTGGGAAACCCCTGCAGGAGCGAGCCCGAGTGCAGGAATCCGATGGCGCTCTCATGGTCGGGCGAAGGGCCCGTGACCGCGTGGAGAAAGGCGATGTCGTCGGCGCGGCTGCCGATGTGTGGAAAGAGGTCGCTCACCATCTTGCCGCACGTGCCATGAGGCCGGAACTTCCACGGGCTCTGCATGATGTTGGGCGTGGTGCGGCCGGTAATGTCTTCCTTCTTGCCAGGAAGCTTCAGCGGCTGACCGTTCTCCGCGACAAGCCGCGGCTTGTGGTCGAAGCTGTCGATGTGCGAGAGACCACCGTCCATGAAGAACCAGACCACTCGCTCCGCCTTCGGGGCAGCCCGCGGCGAGACGAGGCTCAGATCCGTGGCGAAGCTCCGGTCGGCCAGCAGGCCATTCAAGGCCAGCCAGCCAAACCCGAGCGAGGTCTGTTCTAAAAAGCGGCGGCGATCAAGGAAGCGGCGGCGATCAAGCACGCGGCGGCGGGAGTCAGCGGACATACAAAAACTCCTTCGCATTGAAGAGCACGTGGCAGATGTCGGCCCAGAGCCGCGGGTCGGTCGCCAGCGCTGCGTCTTCGAGCTTGTAGGCATCGGCCTGGGATTCGAGGAATGCCATCAGGGTGTCGAGTTCCGTTGGCTTGGGCTCACGGCCGAGCGCCTCGCAGAAGAGCCGGGAGAGCCGGCGGTCGAGCGACATGCCCTGCGACGAGGCGATCGAACGCAAGGCCCAGGCCTTCGCCTGGTCGTGGACGAACGCATTGTTGAGCAGCAGCAGCGACTGCCCCGGCACGTTCGTCGATTCCCGCCCGCCCACCGTGCGGGCTGCCTCAGGCGCGTCGAACATCACCATCATGTGGTCCTGCGCCTCGCGCTTCCGGTATTGATAGACACCACGACGACGATTCGCCGGTCCGGCACCGCCGCCGAGATCGGCCGGGCCGGTGTAGCCCTCCAGCGACTGGTCGAGTCGGCCCGAGACAAACAGCAGGCAGTCGCGGACGGTCTCGGCCCGCAGCCGTTGCAGCGGCATGTGGGTGAGCAAGCGGTTCGCGGGATCGGCCTCGACGGCGCCGGGCGGCGGCACACTCACGCTCTGGTAGGCCTGCGTGCCGACGATCTCACGAATCAGCTGTTTGAGCGACCAGCCCTCCGCGACGAACCGCGCGGCCAGATGATCGAGCAGTTCCGGATGGCTCGGCTGCTCGCCGGTCGCGCCGAAGTTATCGACGGTGGCGACGATGCCGCGGCCGAAGAGCCAGCTCCAGACGCGGTTGACCAGCACGCGGGCAGTGAGCGGATTGTCAGCCGACGCGATCCTGGCTGCGAGCAGCAGCCGGGCAGGCATGTCGCCAGAATGGCTCGCGTCGCGATCGAGCACCTCGAGATACCGCCGGGGGGCGATGTCACCGGGCTGCGAAGGCTGGCCTCGCTTTTGTATGGCCGCATCGAAGCCCGGACCCTCCGAGGCCATCGTGGCCGCTCGCCGGAACTTCGGGATGCCCTCTTCGATCTGCCGATATTCGTTGACGAGTGGCGGAATCGAGTCGCCCAGTGCATGGATGTCGTTGCGAAGGATACCGCTGGCGAGCAGCCAGTTGAGCAGGTCGGCCTGCACGGTCGTGGCCTTGCCGTGCTGCCAGGCATCAATCGCGGCCATGCAGACGGCGGCCCACCGAGTGGCGATCGTCTGTGGCGACTCAGCCGCGGCCTCCTCGCTGCCAGCGAGGAGGAGCGGCAGCCGCAGTTCGTCCTCCGGCGGCTTGGGGCCATCGTGGGCGATGACGCGATCGACTGAGAACCAGGAGCGGCCCGTGTAGTCTGACTTGGCGATGTTGAAAAACTTCCCGCCCCCTTCGGACCGACGGAAGTGGGCCACATCGTCCTTGGTGAGAATTTCGAGATACGACCTTCCGCCCTGCCACGTCGACTGATGACCGACCGGCATGGTCACCCACGTCGGAAACCGCGACTCGAAGTGCCGCACCTTCGAGCCATGCGCCACGTTCTCCATCTGCTGGAAGTTGTGCTGGATGAGACGGACGTGCGCGGCATCGCCGCCGGCCACACGGAGGCTGATGAACTTCGTGCCGAGCGGAAAATCGTCGGAGCGGACGATCGCACCGTGCTTCCGGGAGAGCCGGTCGGAGCAGAGGCCGGGCGGCACGAACCGGTCGACGACCGCGTCGCCGGCTGCCGCCAGCGCGATGTCGCCGGCTGCGGCAGGGAGCGTGTCGGGCAGCGCGCCGCTTGCATGCCATGGGCGATCCGGCTGGCTCAAGTCGGCGAGCGTGCGGAAGCCTGCCGCGTTGCGACCGGCCCGGGCCGCCGCCTCGCCGCGCAGTTCAGTCGCCGCGGCCGCGAATGCCGCTGCGAAGGTGGCGTCGCCATCGGCTCCAGCTTGCCCGCCACCGGCGGCAGCCTGCGCAGCCCGTGCCTTCCAGATCGCAAACAACGGGTCCTCGAGCGGCACTTTCTGGCGGTTCAACACCGTCGCGATCCGGGCAGCCGCGGCACCGGTGGCTCCGCCCTCCACCGCGGCCGGCCTGCCGGCAAGCTGGCTGGCCAACGCTGTGGCCGAGAGGGCGATGTCGTCCGACCACTGCTGGGCCAGCGCGGAGGAGATGTCGGACTTGAGCGACTTGAGGCGGGCGACGCCGGACTGCTTGACCGCGTCGTCGTCGATGATGGCCTGCGTCTGCCGTGAACTGGCGAGGATGCCGAAGAGTCCGTAGTAATCCCGCGTGGAGATGGCGTCGAACTTGTGGTCGTGGCAGCGGGCGCAGGCGATCGTGAGCCCTTGAAACGCCTTGCCAAGCGTGTCGATCTGGTTCTCGATCATCTGTGCCTCTTCGAGGGCGACGTCGGTGGCCGTGGAAGAGACCTCCATCACCCGCTGGCAGCCGGTGCCGAGAATGGCCTCGTTGATTCGGAGCACGGGATTGTGCCGGGGCGGCAGGAGATCACCGGCCAGATGCTCGGCAAGAAAGCGATCGTAGGGCACGTCGGCATTGAGCGCCCGGATGACGTAATCGCGATACCGCCAGGCGTCGGGGATCGGATAATCGCGGACATAGCCGCCGGTCTCGCCAAACCGCATCAGGTCGAGCCAGTATTCGGCCCAGTGCTCGCCGAACGCCGGATTCTGGAGCAGTTTGTCCACGAGCCTGGAAGAGGCATCGGGACTCGGATCGTTCACAAACGCTGCCACCTCCTCGGGCGTGGGCGGCAGGCCGACGAGCGCGATCTTCAGCCGGCGGATGAGCGTGGGGCGATCGGCCGGCGGCGCGGGCTCGAGTCCGCGTGCGACTATTTTTTCGAGCAGGAAGCGATCGATCGGCTGGGCGAGCCACGCTCGATGCGGCGAGTCTTTCGGGAGCGGCACCTCCGGCACGGCAACCGTGGCGACCGGCTGCCACGCCCAGTGCGAACGCCGGGCGGCGAGCTTCGCCGCCCACGCCTCACTGCTGGCCGCCTGCGGTGTCGGCGGCGCATCGGGCAGGCCGGGCAGGCGGTTCTCGATCCACTTTTGGAAATCGGCGATCACCGTGTCGGGCAGCTTGTCGGCGCCCTGCGGCATCTCCCGGTCTTTGATCTCATGGCGGATCAGCCTCAAGAGCAGGCTGGCGGAGGGCTGCTTCTCGTCGATGAGCCTGCCGCTTTTGCCACCCGCGTCGAACCCCACGCGGGAGTCGAGCCGCAGGCCCCCTTCCGCCGCATCGCCAGCATGGCATTCGTGACAGTGCTCGACGAGCACCGGCCGGATCCGTGATTCGAAAAACGCAGAGCCGTCAACCGCTGCAGCCGTGGCGGCACGGCAAGACAGCATCAGACAGCCGACTGCCGTGATGGCTGCGTAACGCGCCATGCGCCACCGAATGAGTGCTGGCCGATGGCTCCGCGTCACCGTCTGCTGCAAAGGACAAGACGATCTCATCGGCTTCACCAGATTGAAAACGGTGGCCAAGGGCAGCCGCTGCCCGAAACCCAACCAGATTGAAACGTCGACCAACCGGTTGACGAAAGTTCTATATTTTTATACCACCATGCTGCATTACGTCAATTTATAGGCGTGTGGCGGAATCTTGCGAGGGAAAGAATGGCTATTTTCAAGGTTGCCGTGACCGATTCGGTGTTTCCCGATCTCGACACCGAGCGGGCCATTCTCGCCCGGGAAGGGGCCGAACTCGCCGCGTCGCAGTGCCGGTCGGTCGCCGACGCCGTGGCCCTGGTCCAAGGCGCCCACGCGGTGCTCAACGGCTATTTCAAGCCGGTGGGCCCCGAAGTGATGGACGCGATGCCCGACTGCCGGATCATCGTCCGCTACGGCATCGGCCTCGATTCGGTCGACATCCCTGCCGCCACAGCCCGCGGTATCGCCGTGGCCAACGTGCCCGACTACTGCATCGCGGAGGTCTCTGACCACGCCGTCGCGATGACGCTGTCGCTGCTGCGGAAACTGCCGCTCTCCGACCGCCGCGTGCGGGCGGGCGACTGGGACCTAAAGCCGATCGCGCCGCTCAAGCGATTGAGCACGCTCACCGCAGGGATCGTCGGCATGGGAAGGATCGGCCGGATGATCGCCGCGAAACTCGAGCCCTTCGGCTTTCGGATCGTCTTCCACGATCCGTTCTTCACGGGCGAGCCGCCGGTGCCTTCTGCCCAGGCCGTCGGCCTCGAGGAACTGTTTGCCGAGAGCGATGCCATCATCCTGCAGACACCGCTCACCGCAGACACACGACACCTGCTCGACGACGTCGCCTTCGCCGCGATGGGCCACCAACCGGTGATCGTGAACTGCGCGCGGGGCGAACTGATCGACACCGCCGCGCTCGTCCGGGCCTTGGAGACCGGCCACATCTCGGGGGCCGGTCTCGATGTCATCGAGAACGCTCCGCCTCTGGCCGTCGATCATCCCTTGATGCGGTGCGACAACGTCATCCTCGCGCCGCACTCGGCCTGGATGTCCACCACGGCGCTCACCGACCTGCAGCGACTGGCCGCCGAGGAGGTGGCCCGGGCGCTCCGCGGCGAGCGGCCGAAGGTGCTGGCCAACCCAGAGGTCTGGCCACAGGTGCGGTGGAAGCAACCAGGCACATGAACACAGGCACATGAACGCTTCGCTACGGATGACGAAACCAATTCCGCTTTCCCACGAAGGCAACACCCACCAGGATGCATGAGCATGCATCGGCACGGACTCTTCATCGACGGGCAGTGGCGCGAGTCACGCGCGCATTTCCCGAGCATCAATCCCGCCACAGAGGAGCCGTTCGCGGAGTTCGCCGCAGCCACGGCCGAGGATATGGCCACGGCCGTGACGGCTGCGCGAACCGCCTTCGACACAGGCCCCTGGCCGGGCATGCCCGCCGCCGAACGGGGGCGGGTGCTGCGGACCGCCGCCGCCCTGCTCAAGCTGCGGGCCGAGGAATTCGCGCAGGCCGAGACAGCCGACACCGGCAAACCGATCTTTGAAAGCAGGTCGATCGACGTGCCGACGGCGGTCGATTCGCTCGACTATTACGGCTGCCTCATCCGTGGCGTGGAGGGCGCGGCGATTCCTGTCGGCGACGCGGCGATCGATGCCACCGTCCGCGAGCCAGTGGGCGTGGTGGGGGCCGTCACCCCGTGGAACTTTCCCGTCGTGCTCGCGTGTCGGAAGCTTGGGCCCGCGCTCGCCGCCGGCAACACGGTGGTGCTCAAGCCGGCGAGCCTCGCGCCGCTCACGACCGTGATGCTCGCCGATGTGTTCGCCGAGGCCGGCCTGCCGCCGGGTGCGCTCAACATCGTCACCGGCTCCGGCCGCGAGGCCGGCCAGGCGCTGCTCGACGACTCGCGAATCGACAAGCTGAGCTTCACAGGCTCGACAGCCGTGGGCCGCGAGGTGCTCGCGGCGTCGACCAGGTCGATCGGCCGCTGTTCGCTGGAACTCGGCGGCAAGTCTCCCGCCGTCGTGCTGGCCGACGCCGATCTCGACGCGGCCGTGGAGGGGATTTTGTTCGGGGCCTTCCTCAATCAGGGCGAGTGCTGCTGCGCGGCCACCCGTGTGCTTGTCGACGGCCGCGTGCAGGACGACCTCGTGGCCAGGCTCGTCGCACGCGCCAAGAAGATTCACGTGGGCGACCCGCTCGACGAGAAGACGCGGATGGGCCCGCTCATCTCGGCGGACCATCGCGATGCCGTCCTCGCGGCGATCGGCGAAGCGAAGCAGGCGGGCGGCCGGGTGGCCTGCGGCGGTGGCATGCCTCGGGGACTTTCGCGGGGCTACTATGTCGAGCCGACGATCTTCGACGACGTGCCATCGAAGAGCCGGCTCTACCGCGAGGAGATCTTCGGGCCAGTGCTGCCGGTGACGCCGTTCGTCGGTGACGACGCGCTCGTAGCCGCCGCCAACGACACGCCCTACGGCCTCGCGGCCAGCATCTGGACAAGGGATCTGGCCAAGGGCCGCAGGCTCGCATCGCGGATCCGCGCCGGCACCGTCTGGATCAATATCCACAACTTCGTCTTCAACAACGCGCCCTACGGCGGTTTCAAGCAGAGCGGCCTGGGCCGCGAGTGCGGCCCAGAGGGACTTGATGCCTACACGGAAATCAAGAACATCATTACCTGGATCGCCCCCCAGCCGTTCCGCTGGTACTGAGGCGGTCCGCCACACCTTTTCCGCACGGAGAGCCCCACCATGAAGATCGTCCGCTTCGAGTCTGCCGGTGCCACCCATCTGGGAAGCCTCCACGCCGACGGCCGCGTCACGATTTTGGAAGGAGACTTGTTTGGCCCGCTCCGCGACACCGGCACCGTCGCCACAGTCGCCAAGCTCCTTGCGCCGCTTGAACCACGCGACATTCTCTGCATCGGCCTCAACTACAAGGCCCACGCCGCCGAGAGCAACGCGGCCCCACCGGCCCACCCCGTGCTCTTTCTCAAGAACTCGGGAACCGTGCAGAACCCCGATGATCCGATCGTGCTGCCGCGAAAGCTGCGGAGCGACGAGGTTGACTACGAGTGTGAGTTAGCCGTCGTGATCGGGAAGACCTGCCACAACGTCAGCCGAGCCGACGCCCTCAAGCACGTGCTCGGCTACACCTGCGCCAACGACGTCTCCGCCCGCGACTGGCAGCGGAACGGCGGCGGCGGCCAGTGGTGCCGTGGCAAGACGTTCGCCACGTTCTGTCCGCTGGGGCCAAGCATCGTCACCACCGACGAGATTCCCGATCCCAACACGCTCTCGATCCGCACGGTATTGAACGGCGAGGTGATGCAGGACTGGAACACCGACGACATGATCTTCGACGTGCCGGCGATCATCGAATTCATGTCGGCGAGCATGGTGCTGCGGCCCGGTACGGTGATCCTCACCGGCACGCCGCATGGCGTCGGCTTCGCCCGCAAGCCGCCGGTGTTTCTGAAAGCCGGCGATACGGTGACGATCGAGATCGAGAAGATCGGCAGCCTCACCAATCCCGTGGTCGAGGAACGGGTATAGGACGGCTCAAGCAGTCGCGCCGCTCAAGCAGCCGTGCCGCTCACGGGGGGCCGCTCCCCCGGTGTCAGCTGAAAGATCTGCACCACGTTGCCGCTTGTGAACGCATGGACGACCGTTCCCGTGACGGGTTCGACTTCCACGGCGGCCTCCCGCACCGTGCGGCCCGTGATCCGCTTGATCTCGTCCCGGAGTTCTGCTGACGATACGGCGAACAGCTGCCGATGGAATTCCTGCACATCGGCGGCCCCCGCCGCAGTCTCGCTCATCAGCCTCTCCGCCGGCGACAGCGCATCGTGGAGCGTGATCACAAGCATGTCATCGCCGACGACGACGGTCACGGCCTTCGGAGGATGGCCTGTTCGTTCCTGCTGCAAGTCTCTTGCGACCTTGGCGAGTTGTTCCAGCACGGGCAGTGGCGGTGACATGTTCGATGCGGCTCCGATCAGGGATGGAAGAGACGAATGCTCGCGATCAGCCGCGACGATCGGCAAGCCGCATGCGTGTCGCAGAAGCGGCTCTCAAGCAGCTTTCTGTGGCACGAGGACGCTGTTGCGGCGATTGATTGTATGCGGGCACCGCCGGGCCTACACTTGCCCTGCAGAGATTCTGTTGAGTCGCAGTCGATGCCAGAACTGCAGTGTGGCTTGATAGGGGGCACCGTGGAGGAACTTTCCGACACGTGATCTTCGCACGCTGACAGTTGGTACGGCCCGGGCAGTCGCTGCTCGGGCGACATGGAGACCTGAGAGGATTCCGATGAAGACCCAGGGCGAAATCGAGGCTGCCGTCAGCAAAGGGGTGACGATCTTCATGCAGGAATTCATGGGCCGAGGCCCCAAGGATATCTGCACCTATCTGGTCAGAGATCTCTTGGTGGTGCGGCTGCAGGGCGTGCTTTCCGCCGCCGAACAGCATCTCGTCGCTGCCCTGCCGGCGGACAAAGGTCGGGACTTGCTCAAGGGAGTCCGCACGAACCTCGTGGAGATCTCCAGACCGCGGCTTGAGAAAATGATCGAGGAGTCAAGCGGCATGCGGTGCGTCAGTTTGCACCACGACGTCAGCACCGTCACCGGCGAGGAGGTGTTCATATTCACACTCGCGCAGGCCCCAGACATGCGCACTGCAAAGAACAAATAACGCGCTGCCGCGACAGACAAAAAAAGAAAAGACTTGTATTGTTCAACTCATGCGGTAAAATGCGGACGTGGTTTGATCACGAGCAGTCGTGTTAGAGCCTCGCGGTGTGTAACACCTCACGGTGAAGCAGCCGACGGATGACGAGTTGATGAGCAGTCCGGCTGAGGCCGGAAGGTTTGTCACAACGTAAGCCGGCGTGAGAGTTT
The DNA here is from genome assembly GCA_947459185.1 of Planctomycetaceae bacterium. GTDB lineage: Bacteria > Planctomycetota > Planctomycetia > Pirellulales > UBA1268 > CAMCQY01. The sequence continues at coordinate 15,137 of CANHCU010000002.1, forward strand.
GCCTTCGGGCGGGCTCTCACGCCGGCTTTTTTTGTTTTTCGGCTTCATGCCATTGAACTCCGGAGCAACGATGCAATGCATACACCCTTTGAGACGAATCTCGCACGGCAACGCACGGCGCGAGCAGTGGCGAGGGCAGCTGGGAGTTTCGAGCATCTCCTCACCGGCCGCGTGCCGACGAGCGTGATGATCGTGGCCGATGGCGATTGGATGGTGGTGAGCCTGAGCGAGGCCTTTTCAACGGTCGAACGACGGCTGGCCGCCAATGGGCAGGAGGGGCTGACGAGGGTGAGGGACTTTCACCAGCACCTCTTCGATGGCTCCCTCGACTCGCTTCGCCGTCACGTCGAGAGGCAGACGGGCGTCACGCTACGAGGCGCGGTCGCCCATGTTGACTCGGTGACGGGAAGTGTGATGAAGACCTTCACGACCAGCGCGGCCGTGGAACTGTTTGAACTGGGGCGGGCGGTGCGGCCACTTGGCGTTCCGATCGACACCCACCTGCATGCCGACGCGACAAGCAGCAGCGACGCCGCTTGACGCTGATCTTTTCCTGGATGGATCCGCAACCATGAAGAAGGTGCCCCATGTTGGTATTGACCAGAAAGAACCGCGAAAGTGTTGTGATCGGGAGGCCTGATGATCAGGAAGTGGTGATGGTGATCACGATCCTGTCGGTCGAGGGTGGCAGAGTGCGTCTCGGATTCGAAGCCGACAGCACGATGCCGATCCACCGCCGCGAGGTGTGGGATCGAATCAACGGCGAACACGCAACTGCACGCGGAGGCTTTGCGAACGATCGAGAGCCGCAGAGTCGTGGGACCATGAGCAGGGCCGTCTCCGTCGTGCACTGAACGAGTGGACCCTTAAGGCAGTGAAACGTCGGTGGAGAGTGGCATGGGGGCGGGCAACGGCCCGCCCCCACCCAGCCTTTGTGTCGAAGCTGGGATCCCATGCAAGCCCGACGCGCAAGCGAGGGAATCCGCCAACCATCCCGGCAAGGTCATCCGCATTCCCTTGCTTGCGCTGCGGGCTTGGATGGGGGTGCACGGTGCGCTCGCGGCGAACACCGATGCGACTATTCGTAGATCGGAAAGAATGTGCCGAACGCACGTTCGCAGAAGTCACCCGGGTCGTTGAACCGGCGGCCGCGGTCGAGCAACGAGATCGCCTGCATCTGCTCGGACGAAAGCGAGACGTCGCAGGCGGCGAGATTCTCCCGCAGCCGCTCTGGGCGGGATGTCTTGGGAATCACGGCTGTGCCACGCTGCATGCCCCAGCGCAGCACGACCTGCGCCGGCGTGCGTCCGATCGCCGCGGCGATGCCGGTCACCACCGGATGATCGAGAACAGACTCCGCAGCAGTCGCCATGCCCAGCGGCACATAGGACGGCGCCCCGAGCGGTGAAAATCCCGTCACCGCGATCGAAGACTCGTGGCAGAATCGCAACAGTTTGTCCTGCGTGAGAAACGGATGGAGTTCCACCTGGAGGACGGCCGGCCGGATCCGCGCCACCGCGAGCAGGTCGCGAATGAGGGCGACGCTCGAGTTGCACAGGCCGATCCGCCGGACGAGGCCGCTTGCCACGAGGTCTTCCATCGCCCGCCAGGTGTCGGCAAGTGGCACGGCGATCGGCATCATGCGGGGTTCGCTGACAGCGGGATCGTGAATCCACTCCGGTGGATAGCGTGTCTCGAACGGCACATATTTGAGCGCGATCGGAAAATGCACGAGATAGAGATCGAGAGAGTCGATCCCGAGATCGTGGAGCGACCGCTCGACCGCCGGCCTGACATGCTGCGGCTCGTGGTAGGTGTTCCAGAGCTTCGACGTGATCCACAGGTCTTCCCGGCGACAGAGCCCCTTCTCAATCGCACTGCGGATGCCCTGCCCTACCTCGACCTCGTTGCCATAGTCGCAGGCCGAGTCGATGTGCCGGTAGCCGACGCGGATCGCCTCCTCCACGACCGCGGGGGCGTCGGAGCGGGCGACCTTCCAGAGGCCGAGGCCGATGGCGGGAGGCGGTATGTCGGCGGGAGCGATCGTTCGAGCGGATGATGTGGCCATGCAGTACCGTACCGAATTCGAGCCCGCGTTACGACAGGAGCCGAGCCACCTCACGACACGCCCTTGCGCAGGGAGTTATAGTGACTGCTGCTCCAGCAAGGACCAGGTTCCATGGCCGTGCGGGTTCACCTCAGGCAGTCGTCAGTCCGCGTATCCGCGTTCCGCGGACTGTTCTTCGCCGGATTGATGCTGCTCACCGTCACGGCTGAAGCCCAGCCCGAGCCGGCACCGCCAGCGGCGTTGGCATCGGTCGAGGAACTCGCCAAGCGGGTGCGGCCTTCGGTTGTAGTAGTGATGTCCGAAGGCCGTGAGGGCCAGCAGCAAGGGCTGGGCACGGGCTTCGTTATCGACGCCGACGGGCTCATCGCGACGAACCTGCACGTGGCCGGCGAGGCCCGACCGCTGGCCGTGCAATTGGCGGATGGATCTCGGCATGCGGTAACCGAGGTCACAGCGTCGGACCGGGCAATGGACCTCGCCATCCTCCGGATCAAGCCGCCCGCTGAGCCGCTGGTGCCGCTGCCGCTGGGCGACTCCGACAGCCTGCCCGATGGGCTGCCCGTGATCACGGTCGGCAATCCGCACGGGCTCGCGTTCAGCGTGGTGAACGGCGTGGTGTCGGGCGTGCGCGAGGTCGATGACCGCCGCATGATCCAACTGGCGATGCCGATCGAGCCGGGCAATAGTGGCGGCCCGGTCGTCGATCCCTCAGGTCGTGTGGTTGGCATCGTGACGATCAAGTCGCTCGTCACGCGGAACCTCGGCTTCGCCGTCGGCGTCAACGCGCTCAAGCCGCTGCAGGAAAAGCCGAATCCGGTGCCGATGTCACGGTGGCTGACGATCGGTACGCTCGACGCCACGCAGTGGACCACGCTGTTCGGCAGCCGTTGGCAGCAGCGTGGCGGGCGAATCGCCGTCACGGAGGCCGGCAGCGGATTCGGCGGTCGGTCGCTCTGCCTGTCGCGTTGCGACGCCCCGCCTCTGCCGTTCGAACTGTCGGTCCACGTGAAGCTCGGTGACGAGTCGGGGGCCGCGGGGCTCGCGTTTCACGCCGACGGCGGCAACCGTCATTACGGTTTCTACCCAACGGCCGGCAAGCTGAGGGTCACTCGGTTCGACGGGCCGTCGGTCTTCGAGTGGAAGGTGCTCCGCGAGATGCCATCGCCGCACTACCGCCCGGGCGATTGGAACCAGCTGACCGTGCGGGTGGAGAAAGAAGGGTTCCGCTGCCTGATCAACGGCGAACCGTTCGCCACGGTCGACGACGACGGCCTGCCTCCGGGCCGGGTGGGGCTCGCCAAGTTCCGGGACACGGATGCCGAGTTCAAGCGGTTTCGCGTCGGGCCGCCGGCGGACGAAGTTCGACCCGACGCCGCGGTTGCCGCGCGGCTCGAGGCGGCCATTGACCGATTGCCTCCGCTCGAACGACTGACCCCCGCGGGCATCGCGCCGCTCGTGAACGACGCCGAGCCGGCCGCGACGGCGGTGCGGGATCGCGCGACGGCGCTCGAGAAGCGGGCAGCCGACCTGCGGCTCGTGGCGGCCGACCTGCACACGGCGCGCGTCAGCGGCGAACTGGCGAGGCTGTGTGCGCAGGGCGAGGAATGCGACCTGCTTCGGGCGGCGTTTGTCGTCGCGCAACTGGACGACGAGGAACTCGACATCGACGCCTACGTGCAGCAGGTCGATCGCATGGCGCAGGAGATCACTCAGTCGCTCCCGAAGGATGCAGACGAACCGGCCCGTCTCGCCGCGCTCAACAAGTATCTGTTCACCGACAATGGCTTCCACGGCAGTCGCACCGACTACTATCACCGCGCTAACAGCCATCTCAGCCGTGTGATCGACGACCGCGAGGGGCTGCCGATCACGCTGTCGATCCTCTACATGGAACTCGCGCAACGCCTCGACATGAACGTCGTCGGCATCGGCCTGCCAGGGCACTTCGTGGTGAAACACATTCCACGCCAGGGCGACGAGCAGCTCATCGACGTGTTCGAGGGGGCAGTGCCGCTGTCGCGCGAGGAAGCGGCGAAGAGGGTCCGGGCGATGGCCGACGAGGAACTGGACGACGACCACCTGCGGCCATTCTCCAAGCCGCAGATTGTGCGGCGTGTGCTACGCAACCTGCTGGGGGTCGCGCAGGATGCGAAGGACCGCGAGGCGATGCTCCGCTCCCTTGAGGCCCTGGTCGCAATCCAGCCCGACAACACCGCCGACCGCGGCCTGCTGGCCGTTGCGCGATTCGAAACCGGTCGCCGTGAGGCGGCGATCACCGGACTCGACTGGTTCCTCGAGCAGCAGCCCCCCGGCATCGACCTCGATGTCATCCGCACGCTGCAGGATCGGTTCCGGAACGCCACGCCCCCACAGTGAGAGGGAAAAAGTGACGAAGAAAGGTGGCAGCCGCCTTTTCCACCTTCACCTTTTCCACCTTCCTTTTTCACCTTGTTGGAAGCCGATAGTGCAGGCAGACCCACTCGCCGTCCTGCGAGCGATCCGGCAGCCCGAGCCGTGGGTCGAGGGCGTCGCGAACACGTTGCTCGCGATCGGACAGAATGCCGCCCACGATCAGGTGCTTTTCTGTTTTCGTGATCAGGGCGTCAGCCAGGTCCACAATGGTGTCGGCGAACAGATTCGCGAGCACGATGCTCCATCGACCCGGCACGTCGGCAAGCGGCGTGGTGTCGAACGGCACGGCCAAGCCGTTGCGGGCGGCCTGAGAACGTGCCCCCTCGATCGCGAAAGGGTCGTGATCGATGCCGTAGGCATCGGCACCGAGATGGGCCGCCGCCAAGCTGAGGATGCCCGAGCCGCAGCCGACGTCGAGCACGCGGCAGCGGGGCGTCGCATCACCTTCACGATCGAGGAGTGACACGAGCCGTTCAAGGACTAGCCGCGTGGTCGCATGCTGGCCCGTCCCGAACCCTTGCCCCGGCTCGAGAATCAGCGATCCCGGCACCTCCTCCCAGGGCGGCGCGACGACGAGTCTGCCCACGCGGAAGACAGGGAAGTTGACCCGCCATCCTGTCGACCAGTCCTCGTCGGGAACAGTCTCCCAGCCGGCCTCGACGGCGGGAGGCAGGCATGCCTCGGCGGCCGCGCGAAGATCCGCGTCGGGCGACTCGAACCAGGCCCGCAGGCGAACGGTGAGGCTGGGCGGCTCCGGCGGACTGTCGTCCCATGTCTGTCGCGTGGGCGGCTCGACGCCGCGATCCCCCTCTTCGGCGACGCCAGTTGCGCCTAGACCGAACATCGTGGAGGATACGTCGTCGAAGGATCCTCGATCCAAACCGTCGACGACGAGGGAAACCCAGTGAGCCATCGACGCAGGATAGCCCGGTTCCAAAAAAGGTGACAGCCACCTTTTTTGGAACCCACGCTACGACAGGATGCCGTTGATGACGTGGCCGTGCACGTCGGTCAGGCGGCGGTCGATGCCGTTGTGCCGCCAGGTGAGCTTCGTGTGCTCGACGCCGAGGAGCCGCATCACGGTGGCGTGCACGTCGTGCACCGTCGTGGGCTGGTCGCGATCGAGCGGCTTGTAGCCCCACTGGTCGCTCTCACCGTGGACGATGCCCCCCTTGATGCCGCCGCCGCAGAGCCAGTTGGTGAACACGAACGGATTGTGGTCGCGGCCCTTGCCCCCCTGCGAGCTCGGCATCCGGCCAAACTCCGTCGTCCAGAGCACGAGCGTGTCGTCGAGCAGGCCCCGCTGGTCGAGGTCCTTGATGAGCGCGGCCGCCCCGCGGGCCATGCCGGTGGCCAGCGGGCCGTGGTCGCGCTCGACGTCCTCGTGCGAATCCCAGTTGCGGCGGGGAAAACCGTTGTCGTTGCCGCTCCAGACCTGCACGAACCGCACGCCCCGTTCGAGCAGCCGGCGGGCCGCCAGACAACGGAGCCCGAAGTGGTGCGTCTCCTCCTCGGCGTTGATCTGGCTGGGCCAGCTCGTCCGCCCGCGATCGAGGCCATAGAGCTTGAGCACGTGCTCAGGCTCGCTCGAGAGATCGAGCGACTCGGGCGCGGCCAACTGCATCTTGGCCGCCAGTTCGTAGCTCTGGATCCGGGCCTCCAGGCGGCTGTCGCCCTCGTGGCTCTCCAGATGGTGCCGATTGAGCCGGCCGATCAGGTCGCGGGCGGCGGCATCTGAAGCGCCGTTCACGAACGTCGCGGCCTTGTGCGGTCGGAGGTCGGCCAGCGGCTCGTCAGCCGCGGGCTGCACGACCGTGCCGCTGTACTGCGACGGCAGGAATCCAGCGTCCCAGTTCTTCACGCCGTTGGACCCGTAGCCCCGGTGGTCGGGGAGCACGACGAAGGTCGGCAGGTTGTCGTTCATCGAGCCGAGCGCGTAGCTCACCCAGCAGCCGGCGCCGGGGAAGCCGGGCAGCACGAAGCCGGTCGTCTGCAGGAGCGTGGCCGCGGAGTGCACGCCGGATGTGCTCACCATGTTGTGGATGAACGCCATCTGATCGACCACGTCGCCGAGCGCCGCGACGGGCGTGGAAAGCAGCTTGCCGCTCTGGCCATAGGGCTTGAAGTCCCAGATCGGCTTGAGCCAGGGGCCCAGGCCGTTCTGAAACGCCTCCACCGGCTCGCCAAAGTCACTCGGCTTGCCATGGTGCTTCACGAGATCTGGCTTGTAGTCCCAGAGATCAATGTGGCTGGCGGCCCCCGCCATGAAGAGCTGCACCACCCGTTTTACTTTTGGCGGATAGATGCAGGCCGAATGCAGGCTGACGCCAGCCTCAGCGGTGCCCCCAGCCACCGCATCGCGGTCGCCAGCCAGCATCGCCGCCAATGCCAGCGAACCAAAACCGCAGCCCGAGCGGGCCAGCAGCTCGCGGCGGGTCAGGGCACTCGAGGTCGAGCCGTGCGACGAAGCGTGATAGGGCGAGGTGTTTTTCATACGGTCCCTCAATCCATTTCTTTTAATCCACGAAGGAGAATTCGTTGAGGTTCAGAATTACACGGCAGACGTTGGCGAGACCATGGGCGTTCGCGACCTCGACGAGCGCGGCAGCCTCCTCGGCATCGGGATCGCGGCCCATCGCCAGTGCAAACGCCCGCTTCACCTGGGCCGCAGGATCGTCGCCCGCCTCCCGCACCACGCGGTCGGCGAACTGTCGGGCCTGCACGACCATGAAGCCGTTGTTCAAGAGCGCCAGCGCCTGCAATGCCGAGATACTTTCATTCCGCTTCTCGACCCGCATCGAGGGATCGGCACAGTCGAGGCAGGTCATGAAGGGCTGCGTCTGGCTGCGAACGATGAACCGGTAGACTCCCCGCCGCCAGGTCTTCTTGTCGTCAGGGTCAGCGAGGTCGTAGCGGTAGTGGGGCGAGTGCTGCGGATGCTCGACCTTGAAATCCTGCCAGCCCGGGCCGCCCATCGTGAGGTCGAGCGTGCCGGCCGCGGCGAGCACGGCGTCGCGGATGCCCTCGGCCTCGAGCTTCCGGCGGTTCTGCCGCCAGAGATACTGGTTGTCGGCATCGATTGCGGCACAGTCTTCCCGCGCCGTGCTCGCCTGCCGGTAGGCGGCACTCGTGACGATCAGCCGGTGGAGGCTCTTGAGCGAGCCGCCTCCGTCGCGGAATTCAGCCGCCAGCCAGTCGAGCAGTTCGGGATGCGTCGGCGCGGCGCCCATGCGTCCGAAGTCACTCGCCGTCGCGACGATGCCCCGGCCGAAGTGATACTGCCAGACACGGTTGACGATCGACCGCCAGGTGAGCGGGTTGTCGGGGCTGGCGATCCAGCGGGCCAGTGCCACGCGGCGGTCTCCCTCGGCATGCTCCGGCGGGAGGTCGAACCGGCTCGGCAGCGTTTCGACGGCGGCGAGCGACCCGGGCTTCACCTCATGCGCGGGGGCGAGCACGTTGCCGCGGGAGAGCACATAGATCGTCCGTGGCTTTCCCTGCCGCACTTTCGTCGAGGCTGCATAGACAGACGAGAGCGGCGGCAGCGCCTTCTGCTCGGCGTCGGTGGCAGTGACCTTCTGCTTCACCTCATCGCGTTCGGCCGTCAACTTCGGATCGACCGTCTTGGCCACGAGCGCCTCCCGCTCTTGCCGTAGCAGCGCCGCTTGATCGGGAAACTCAGCCGGGCTCTCGCCATCGACGATATTCTGCCGCGCCCACCGCGGGGCCGCCTCGATCGAGTCGAGCGACGTCACGACGGCCTTGGCCGCGAGGTTCACACCGTCGGCCCCGAGCACCTGCAATTCGGCCATCGCCAGAATAAAATCGTTCGACCGCGGGGCGAGCTTCGTGGCCGTGACGCGGACATACCGGCCCACGCCCCCGGCCGAGTGTGACTGCGGCTTGGTGCCGGGGTTGGCTAAGTCGGCGTCGGCGAACGCGGCGACCGTCGTCACGCCATCGCGAAACTCCGGGGCGTTGGCCACTTCCACGCGATACCGCAGTGGAAACCCGAAGCCGGCCCCGATCCCGTTAAAATTGTCGAAGCAGGGGTGGAGCACGATCTCCTTGATCGGCAGCTCCCGGCCCAGGTCGACCTGCACCCACTTCACGGTGTCGGCTGCCGGGGCGATCCCGCTGTGGTAGCCGTAGGCCGGGCCGGGATTGCCGTCGGTGAGCTTCGGCGTCTCCTTGATCAGTTTGTCGATTTCGGCCAGCCGCGGGCCGGCCGCCTTGGCGATCTCCGCCTCGATCTCCTTGCTGCGGGATTCGAGCGACTGCTTCTTGGCGTCGAGCGTTGCATGCTGCCGCATTAACTCCGGATCGGCCGAATACTTCCGATCCTCGCGGTCGATCGCCGCGAAGACAGACTGCAGCGAGTAGTAGTCATCCTGCGTGATGGGATCGAACTTGTGGTTGTGGCACTGGGCGCAGTGGATCGTGACGCTCGAGAACGTGCCGATCGTGTTGGCCACCATGTCGTCGCGGTCGAGGTGGCGGGCGATCTTGCCGTCGGTCTTGGTCTCAGGCACCTCGCGGTGGCCGATCAGATCCCATGGTCCGGCTGCGATGAAGCCGATCGCCTCCTGTCCGTCGGTCGAATTGGGAAAGAGCACGTCGCCGGCGATCTGCTCCTCGATGAACCTGGCATAGGGTTTGTCGGCATTGAGCGAGCGGATGACGTAGTCGCGATAAGGCCAGGCATTCGGGCGGGGCTGGTCCTTGTCGTAGCCGTGTGTGTCGCCGTAGTGGACGACGTCGAGCCAGTGCCTGGCCCAGCGTTCGCCGTAGCGGGGCGAGGCCAGCAGGCGATCGACAAGTTTCTCGTAGGCCGCTGGATCGGCGTCGGCGACGAAGGCATCAACCTCTTCGGGCGTCGGCGGCAGGCCCGTCAGGTCGAATGCGAGCCGGCGGATGAGCGTGCGGCGGTCGGCCACGGCCGACGGCGACAGCTTTTTGTCGGGAAGCGTCGCGCGGACGAAGAAGTCGATGGCGTTGCGTTCGGCTTCGACGCCGGGCAGCGTTGCGAACGCAGCGACCTGATCCGGCACCGGCGGCTTTGCGATCGCCTTCCAGGCCCAGTGGTCGAGACGCGGATCGCGGGTGGCGGCGGGCGAGTCGTCGGAGCCGGGCCAGGGTGCATCCGCATCGATCCAGGCGGTGATGGCGGCGATCTCTTCTTTCGAGAGCCGTTCGCCCTCGGGCGGCATCATCTGTTCAGGGTTCGTCGTCGTGATCCGCCGAACGAGTTCGCTGGCGGACCCCTTCCCCGCAACGATCGCCGGGCCAAAGTCGCCCCCCTTGAGCATGGCGGCCCGCGAGTCGAGCCGCAGGCCCGATTCCTGGGAGTCGGCCCCGTGGCACTCCACGCAGCGGGCCGCGACTACCCCCCGGGCGGGGGCGTCCTGCGCATCGTCAGCCGCGGCATGCGACCCACCCCTGGCAGTGGCACACACTACCAGCAGGCAGACTAAAACCGACGATCGCTGCGACTGAGTCATCGACGCTCCTCCGCAACAGTATGAGCCGCTGGAAGCACTATTGGCACTCAAAAAGGCGTCAGGCACTTAAAAGAAGGGGGCGGGACTCAGTTTCAGACTGCCCTCCCATCCAAGCCCGAAGCGCGAGCGAGGGAATCCGCGACCCAAAGGTGTCACCACTGGTCCTGCCACCTTTTTTTAATCACGCCACGCACGGGTTGCGGGTGCGGAGGGCTGGAAAGCGGCTGAAATCACGGTCGGCTGTCCAAAGCTCCGTCACGCCGTGAGCGAGGCAGACTGCCGCGATCCTGGCGTCGTGAATCCTCGGCCCGGCGACCTTGGTCTCCGTCACGAGTTGTCGCAAGATCGGCCAGTATCCCGGCCCCTCGGCGATCAGTCGGGCGGTGGGCGATTCAAGCAGCGCATCGATGGCGTCGGCTGCATGCTGCGGCGACAGCGGCTCCCGGAAGATTCGCGGGTTGGTCACCACGGCCAAGAGCTCGTGCACGCAGGGCCACGGCAGAGCCCACGGAGAACTGCCCTCGGCGAGTTCACGAACCCGTGCAGCCGCCCGCTCGTGATGCTCGTATTCCGACCGCAGGGCAGCCACGAGGATATTCGTGTCGACGGCAATCACGTCCCGCGGCCCCGATAGATTTCGTCCCGGATCCGCTGCCAGTCGCCATCCGCAAATTCCGGCTGGAAACCGCCACCACCCGGCTCGATCGACCGCAGGCGGAACGGCTTCCGGGCCGGCCGCCGGTCATCGATCACCCTCCGAAGCCCCTCCTGCACGAGTTCGCGGAGCGTCGTGTGATCGCGGGCGGCGATCTGCCTCGCCTCCTCAAGCAGCGAGTCGGCAACATCAATTGTTGTCTTCATGTTGCTAACAATATTCCTGGCCCGTGCGCGAGTCAAGCAGGCGAAAGGGTCGGTACTAAAACCGCCTCATTTCGCACAAACTTCTTCGGAGGGCTGTCCGCTGCTTGCGGCCCTCTCGCGACCCAAACCCGGCCCGGCCCCTCGGAACTGCCCCATGCCGCCCGATCGCTCCACCCGACGCCCTGCCGACCGGAAGGATGACTACGAGGAATTCCTCGGGCTCTTCTCCCGGAACCAGTCCCGCGTGCAGGCCTACATCCGTTCGCTCGTGCCCGACGCCGCCCATGCCGACGATGTGTTTCAGGCAACGAGCCTCGTCCTCTGGCGGAGTTTCGCAACCTTCGATCGCGACAAAGACTTCCTGCCCTGGGCCTTCGGGGTCGCACGACACCAGGTGCTGATGTTCTGGCGGACGAAGCGGCGCGACCGGCACGTCTTCAGCGAGACGCTGATCGCGACCCTCGCGGACGACACGCTGGGCCGCGCCGACTTCGCCGCCGACCGGCAGCGGGCCCTCGATGCTTGCGTGGAGGGCTTGCCACCGCGGCAGCGGGATTTGATCCGGATGTTTTACGGCGAAAACAAATCGGCCGACACGATCGCCGCCTCGTGGGACCGCACCGTCCACGCCGTCTACAAGGCGCTCAAGGTGATGCGAAAGAGCCTGCTTAAATGCGTGGAACGCCGACTCGCCACGGAAGGCCTGCTGCCCGAGTGAACCCCTCACCATGAACGACCAGCACGTGCACGACCAGAACATGCCAAACCACGACATGCCAAAAGACGACCAGCACCGCGACGATCGAGAGCGACTCCCGTCGCTGACGGCCGACTATCTCAACGGCACGCTTGATCCGGCGGAGACCGCCGAACTGGAATCGCTGCTCACCCAGGATCCGATCGCGCGGCAGATGTTCCTCGACGCTTCCTTGCTCCACGCCCAACTGGCCGCCACGCCCGTGGCGCTGGGGTATGAACGCCTAAAAGGTGACAGGCACCTTGTACAAAAAAGTGTCCTCGAGCGTTCGCTGCCGGGTGCCGCCGCTCTCGCCGCAGGCCTGCTCTTGGCCGCCGCCTGCCTGGCGCTCATCGTGACGGAGCCGGCGGCGCCACGATTGGCCGTCCCCGATCGTCTCGCGGTGCCCGCCGTTGCCCCAGCCGAGCCGAACGATCTGCACTACGACAACCGGCAGTTGCCGATCACGACCGTGGCGGTGCTGCACGACGACGACGATTCGCGGACCGACGCGGCCGACACTACGGCAGCCGGCCGGGACATCACTCCCTCCACCCTCGAGTCTGCCGCCGGCGGTATGCGGCTCACGTCTTCCGACGGCGCCGACGTGCGGCTGGAAGGGTTGTCGCGGTTCGGGTTTGCCAGCGGCGATTCCGGCGCCCTCTTCAGTGGCAGCGTGCGGGCCCGGGTCGAGGATCCCACGAAGACGTTCTCCGTGGTGACATCCAATCTCCGTGTGGTCGATCTCGGCACTGAATTTCGCGTCAGCCAGTTGGATGCCGACCGCGTGGCGGTGACGGTGTTCGATGGCGATGTCGAGGTGCAGTCTCGCGTGCGACTGCCGGTCTGCTACTGGCCGTTTGACGATCTGGAAAAAGACCAACGCGTCACGACCGACGCGGTGCAGTCGCTGCCGGCGGCGTTTGGCGATGTCCTGCAACGCTGCGATGGCATCGTCGGCCCAGGCGCGCTGCGGTTCGACAATTCCAAGGGCTCATTCGCCCGCGTGCAGGGCGGCACCGGCGAGAAGGTCGGCCTCGGCACACTTTCGGCCGCCGAGGGGATCGCGGTCGAGGCGCTGATCATCTCGCACTGGACCGCAGCGTCGATGGACTACGACGAGATCTATCGTAAGGAAGATGGCGACTGCCGCGTGCTGCTCAGTTTCCAGAACGACGGCATGATCCACGCAGGCCATTCGGAGCCGGCCGTGGCCCCCGGCCCCTGCCTCTCGTTCGGACTGCATCTGGCTGGTCGCGACTACAAGGAACTCGACATGCCGCTCGACGGCCGCGAGGGCCGGCCCACCGTGGCCGATCTCACCGACGGCAGGCCGCATCACGTTGTCGCAACCTACGACAGCTTCACCGGCCGCAAGGCGATCTTCATCGACGGCACGCTCCGGTTCGAGCACGTCTATCCCGAGGGCACGCTCATCGTGAGCGGTGGACCGGAGTCTGCCTTCATCGGCAGTATGAGCGGCCGCGAAAACTTCCACGGCGTCATCGACGAACTGGCCCTCTACGACTTCGCCCTCACGGCCGACGAGATCGCCGAGCACCACGAGCGGACCCGCCGCGGCGAAACCTACTTCGGCCCGCGGCCCACCCGGCCCAACACGCCGCGGTGGCAGGCGATCACCCGCATCACCGAGGGCCAGACGCGGATCTTCAACAGCCGCACCGGCCTCGCCGCGGAATAGCCGCGTCTCATGCGCGGGCGCATATGGCGAGCGGCTCACTGCTTGGGAACGGAAATCCAGCGGGCCAATGAATCCCTGATGCGATCAAGGCGGGTGCCGCTGAGCCGACCTATGGCTCCCAACAGCGATGAACCGTGGCACACGGCCACGCGAGACACGCGAATCACACTCGGAGCCTTGAGTCCCGTCGCCAAAAAGTCGTCATCCGTTTCCGCGAGAGTCTCATCAAGGCCTTCAATCGCCTGGTCCAACTGCGAGGAAACCATGCAGACCAGCCAATCGTCGTAATCACCCGGAAGTTTTCGCACGATCGCTCCCGGCCTGACCTTGGTCAGACCTCCCCCGTCAGCGTACGGGAAACGGAGCAAGACAATCTGGCCCTCCTCGATCATCAGAAGACTTCCCGGAGGTCATCGACTGAATACAGATCGGGTTCTCGCTCCATCCCGCGCATCGCCTGGGAGAGCGAGAAGCGGGACCATTCGTCATCCTCTTCGTGGCGACGGGAACGCCCCTGCAGGAATTCGACGAAGTCGAGCACTTCGAGTTGCGCCGACTCGGGCAAGAGGTGCACTTGCTCAGCGATCTTTTCGGAAAGCGTCATAACTGAAACTGCCGGGAGAAAGGAAGCGAGTTCGCCCCGAATTATAACCATCGTTCAGGGTCGCTGTGTTTGACGGCCAATAGCCGTCTCCTGGCTGAGCGGAAAACAGGGACCGAGGCCCTTGCACGATTCGCGGTCGGGACATCGACGGCATGCTCCGGTTCGAGCATGTTTATCCAGCCAGCCAGTGAATCCCTGATCCGATCAAGGCGGGTGCCGCTGAGCCGACCTGGGCTGTGCATGGCTGCTGTGGGCGGGTGTTCTGCGAGGCCGGGGCGGGCACTAGAGCAGCCGGAGTCGCCTGAGAAGAATGACGAGTGCGATGGTGATGATCGCCGACAGCACCCAGAAGTAGGCGTAGCCGTGCGTCCAGCGGGTCTCCGGCAAGACCTCGAAGTTCATGCCGTAGACTCCGCAGAGAAACGTCAGTGGCAGGAAGATCGTGCTCACGACCGCGAGCCTGTTCATCGTCATGTTGGTGCGGTGGGCGGTGAACGTCAGCGAGAGGTTCACGGCGCTCTCCAGGATTTCCCGGTTGGCGTCGATGTCGGCGAGCAGCCTGTCGAGCGTGCCGATCATCGTCCCGAAAAACTCGAGCGTCGCGTCGCTGATCAGCGCCGTTTTCCTCGACACCAGTTCCTCGAGCACGCGGCGTAGCGGCAGCACCCGCTTGCGCAGCACCATCAGCTTGGCCGACATGTGCGACAAACGGTCGAGCGTGGTCTCGTTGACCTCGTGGTGCAGCGCGACCCGCACGCTTTCGACGTCGTGTTCGAGTTCGCCCTCCAGGGCAATGAACTGATTGATCTGTGCGTTCCAGATTTCATAAATCAGAAAGCTGGACGTCTTCGCGTACTTCTGGAAGTCGTGCTCGTAGTCGCGTCGCACGATGGCGAGCACCGCGGACGGCCCGCGGTGCAGCGTGAGGAGAAATCCTTCGCCGATCACGACGTCGCAACGATCCCAGTCGATGCTCTCTTCCCGGGAGACAGCACCTATCAGCGTGATGTGCAGGAGTCGCTCCGAACGACGGACGGAAGTCAGCGGCTCGCTCTGGACATCACCAGCCTGGCCCGCGAGTGGCTGCAGGTGCGACCTGCAATCGTCGTCGATCGGGACCACATCCTGCAGGACATTCAGATCGGCGATCGCGAGATCGAGGTCGATCCAGATGAATTCGCCGGCCCGGATACGTGCCGGAATGTCCGGCAGGCTGGTGCGGCCGAGCACATGCTCATCGAAATTGAAATACTCCGCGACGACACCCGGCACCGACACCACGCTTGCGGCGGCAGTGTCGTGAGTCATGGGGCACCTGCCCCACGGGAGGATTCTTGCTGAACCGGGCCGGGCGGAGAGGGCCACGGTTGAGCAGAGTGTACTCCGCCTGGGTTAGGGTCCACAGCCGCACGGGTCTTGCGACGGCTTAGCCGCACGCCGGCCCCGTCCGCTGACTAGCCGGGGGTTTGGCCCACGTGGGGCCGGGATCGGCAGCCCAATTTGGACGGTTCGACGCCGGCGGCTACCATGAAGGTCGTCGAGATGGCCCGCACAAACGCCGGCTTCAGTCCACCCGCCCCTTCAGCCGATCAAAACCACCATGGCAAAAGCAGGTCCCCGCAAAAAGCTGCCCAAGGAACTGGCCGTCATCAACGCCGACAACTGCACCGGCTGCGAGTCGTGCCTGGAAGTCTGCCCGGTTGACTGCATTTTCAAGGTGCAGCAATACGACAAGTTCCACAACCTGCAAAGCTGGTGCGAGATTGACATCGAGCGGTGCGTGGGCTGCGAGGTCTGCGTGCATATCCCGGGCAAGAAGTCGAATCCCTACGACCTGAAGGTCTGCCCGTGGGACGCCATCGAGATGGTGCCGACAGAGCAAGTGGCCCAGGTCGTCGCCCAGATCGGCGGCCCGCCGGAGTATGTCGAAAAGAACTGGGATCGGCTCGTGGGCACGGCCCAGCATCTGGCCGAACTCAAGTGCGCCACCGGCTGACGTGGCTGGTTTGACGCAACCGGTTTGACGCATCTGGGTCCGCGGGCTACAACGTGACAAATGTTCACGTCCGAAGCCTGAGCGTTCCTCGCCACCGTCGTGCTCCATGTCGTCTCGTTCCATGTCCCCCGACGATCTCCGCAGCCATATCCGCCTCGCCTGCGTGCCGGGCATCGGCTCCCGCCTGCGGCGGCTGTTGCTTGAACGGTTCGGCACGCCCGAGGGTGTGTTCGCGGCCAGCCCCGCCGAGATCGCCTCAGTCGGCCGGATCAGCCGCAAGCTCGCCGCGGCCCTGCCCACACTCGCCGACGATCCCACCGCCGACGACGTGATTGCCCTCTGCAGGAGACGGTCGGTCGACATCCTCCTCGAGGGCCGGGATGCGTATCCGTCGCTCCTGTCGCGAATCGATGACCCTCCCGGCCTGCTCTTCGTTCGCGGCACACTCCTCCCGCAAGACTCGCTCTCGGTGGCCATCGTCGGCGCCCGGCATGCCACGGCCTATGGGCTCAAGGTCGCCGAGCAGTTCGGTGCCGGCCTCGCCCGGGCTGGATATACGGTCGTCAGCGGACTAGCGCGGGGTATCGACGCCGCCGCTCATCGCGGGGCGATCAAGGCGGGCGGCCGGACGATCGCCGTGCTCGGTAGTGGCGTGCTCAACGTCTATCCCCCAGAGCATGCCGACCTGGCCTGCGAGGTGATCGACTCGGGTGCCCTGATCAGCGAACTACCCCCGCTGACAGACCCCAACGCGGGCACGTTTCCGCAGCGGAACCGGATCGTGTCGGGGCTCTCGCTGGGGGTGGTGGTCGTGCAGGCCGCGGACCGTTCGGGAGCGCTGATCACAGCCCGGCTCGCGACGGAACAGGGCCGGGAGGTCTTCGCGGTGCCGGGGCCGATCGACTGCCGGATGTCGCGGGGCTGCCACGGATTGATCCGCGATGGCGCCAAGCTCGTCGCGAGCGTGGACGACATCCTGGAGGAGTTCGGGCCGCTCTTCGAGACCGTCACGACCGCCGACGGCCGCGCCGTGAAGAGTGCGGCGGAATTGCAACTTGGCGACGTCGAACAGCGGGTGCTGGATGCCTACGACGCATTGGCCGAAGGGGAATCGAAGCCTGTGATCATCGACGAGATCGTCAACTCGAGCGGCCTCGTCGCCTCGCAGGTGCTGGCCACGATCGGCGTCCTCGAAATGCGGCGGCTGATCCGGCGGCTGCCGGGCAACCAGGTTGCCCGGGCTTGACTCCCGCGAAACATTCTCGCAGCCCGCCCGCCCTGGCGCCAATAACGCCGCCGGTAGACATCAACGGATTCCCTCGCTGGCACGTCGGGCTTGCATGGGAACGAGGCGAGGGTGGCTCCCTCCTCATCCAAGCCCGCAGCGCAAGCAAGGGAATGCGGGGAGCGTAATGGGAATGCCGCACGGATTCCTCTCGCTCGCGCTTCGGGCTTGTATGGGAGCGGGGCGGCGGTGACGCGCAGAACATCCAAGCCTCCACCGCAAGCTAGGGAATGCGGCCTCTTCTGAGCACTATGGCGCGTGTCTCCTTCTCGTCGCGGGACGAGAAGCGTAGACTCGAGACCATGGACACAGCGCTTTTCAACCGATCCGAAACCATCCGGGCCCGACTGCTTCAGCTGCGGGACTCTCTTTGACTGGGAGGGACGCAAGGCATCCGCGACCCGCCTGGAAGACGCGATGGGGCAGGCTGATTTCTGGAACGACACGGGCAAGGCACAGGCCACCGTCGCCCAGCTGAAAACCCTCAACACGCTGCTGAAGCCGCTCGACGAATCGTTGGCAGTCGGTCGCGATCTCGAGGCGTTGGAAGAACTGGCCCGCGAAGACATCTCGCTCGAAGGCGAACTCAAGCAGGAGACGGACCGGCTCGAGAAGCTCGTGGACAGCCTCGAACTCGCCTCACTCCTTTCCGGCCCGCACGACTCGAGCGATGCACTCGTCTCGATCCACGCCCGGGACGGCGGCACCGACGCCAACGACTGGGCCGAGATGATGCTGCGGATGTATTCGGCCTGGGCCGGCAAGCATGACTACACCGTCGAACTGCTCGACCGGCAGGACGACGCGGTAGCCGGCATCCAGAGCGCCACCGTCGCGATCCGCGGCCCGTGGGCCTACGGCTATCTCAAGGGGGAGATGGGCATTCACCGGCTCGTGCGAATTAGCCCGTTCAACTCCGAGGGCAAGCGACAGACAAGCTTTGCAGCGGTCGACGTCTCCCCAGAGATCGCCGACGACGACACCGAAGTGGAAATCCGCGACGAAGACATCCGCGAGGACGTCTTCCGGGCCAGCGGCGCCGGCGGTCAGCACGTCAACAAGACCTCCAGCGCCATCCGCCTTACACACTTCCCCACGGGCATCGTCGTGCAATGCCAGAGCGAAAGGAGCCAGCACAAAAATCGCGCCACGGCGATCAAGATGCTCCGCGCCCGAATCGCCCGGATGCAGGAGGAAAAGCGGGAGGCCGACCAACTGGCTCGGTACAAACTGCAGCCGAAGACGGGATTCGGATCCCAGATCCGCAACTACTTCCTGCACCCCGACCAGCGGGTCAAAGACCAGCGAACGGGCCATTACGTCGGCAACTTCCAGAGCGTGCTCGACGGCAACCTCGACGGCTTCTTCGACGCCTACCTGAGGTGGAAGGCGTCGGGATCGGCCCCGCAGGCCGCTGGCGACGATTCCTGACGCCTGCCCGGAAGCCCTGACGCCTGCGTCGTCCCGTCCGCGGCTGGACTGTTTCCGGGGCCTGGATTACGATATTTCCTGGATGCGGGCGGTTTGCAACCGTGTGCGCACGGTTTCAAACACGGTTTGGCGGAAGGATACTCAAGGATATTCATGGCGGAAAAAGAACAGGCTCTCGAAGTGGAAGGGGTCGTCACCCAGGCCCTCGCCAACACGCGGTTCCGCGTGCAGATCACCGGCGGCCACATCGTCAACGCTCACGTCGCGGGCAAGATGCGGAAAAACTTCATCCGTATCGTGCCGGGAGACAAAGTGAAGGTCGAACTCTCCCCCTACGACCTCACCAAGGGCCGTATCACGTTCCGCGAACGGTAAACCGGCGCTACCCAAGCACCCGACGCCGTCCAAGCCCCCTTCCATCCAAGCCCGCAGCGCAAGCAAGGGACTTCGGGGGGCCTTATCTCTCGGACGCACCACGCGGTTTCCCCCGCTCGCGCGTCGGGCTTGCATGGGAATGCGAGGGCGGCTTCCTTGCTCATCCAAGCCCGCAGCGCAAGCAAGGGACTTGCGAGACTGAACCGCTTCACCCCGTCACTTCGCCGCCGGCCTCCGGCTCGGTCGTCGGAGAATCCTCGCGGGTCGTGAAGAACTGCTTCAGGTCGCCAAAGGTTCGCAGCGGTTCCTTGCCTTCCTTCATCTTCTTGGTCAATGGCTTGGCGACCTTCTCCGCGGTCGCGACGTACACCCGCGGCCCCTGCTCCCGCTGCGGAGGCCGTCCGCGTCCACCACCCTGCGGGCGTCTGCCGCCCTGCGGTCGTCCACCCCCCTGCGGTCGATCGGCCCGCGGTTCGGCCTGCGTGGCACCGCCACCGTTGGCGGTTGGCACACCGGCAGCCGGAACTCGTGGCGGACGGGCCCGTCTGCCTTCCGAACGGTTTTGATCGCGTCCGCGACCCTGCGATCGACCTTGCTCCTGTCCGTCGTCCTGCCCGTTTCCCTGTCGCTGTCCACCATTTTGCCGGCCCGTGCCTGGCTTGATCATCGTGAGCGCCACGCGGCGACGGCCCTTGTCGATCTCCCGAACCCACACTCGGACGACCTGGCCGACACTCACCACGTCGTGCGGGTCGCGAACGTAGTCATTGGAGAGATGACTGATGTGGACGAGCCCGCTGTCATGGAGGCCGATGTCCACAAAGGCGCCAAAGTCCACGACATTGAGCACCGAGCCCAGCAGTTCCATGCCGGGCTGCAGATCCTCGAGCTTGAGCACACCCTTTTTGAAAAATGGCTTGGGGAGATCCTCGCGGGGATCGCGGCCAGGCCGCGCCAACTGCTCCACGATGTCGGCCAGCAGCAGCCGCCCGACGCCCAATTCGCCTGAGAGCGTCTCGAGATCGAGGGCGGCCGCACGATCCGCAAGCGACTCCGTCTGCTGTCGCCCGGCGAGATCCTCCGGTGATCCGCCCAGCCGCTCCAGCACCTTGGCGGCCACCTCGTAGCTCTCTGGATGAATCCATGTCGAGTCGAGCGGCTCGACCCCGCCGGTGATTTTGAGAAAGCCGACCGACTGCACGAACGCCGCTTCACCGAAGCCTGGCACCTCGAGCAGCTGCCGACGGGAGGTAAACGGACCGTTCTTGGCCCGCCATTCGTGCAGGTTGCGAGCCGTGGTCTGATTGAGGCCCGACACGTAGCGGAGCAGCGCGGGGCTGGCCGTATTCACGTCCACGCCCACGTAGTTCACGCAACTCTCCACGACCGCGTCGAGCGACGCATGGAGGTGCCGGGCCTTGACGTCGTGCTGATAGAGGCCGACGCCGATATTGGCCGGCTCGATCTTCACCAGTTCCGAGAGCGGATCCTGCAGCCGCCGGCCGATCGAGATCGCTCCGCGGACCGCGGCCTCGTGGCCGGGAAGTTCCTCACGGGCATAGCCGCTGGTCGAATAGACGCTCGCGCCTGCTTCGTTGACGATCACGTAGGCGACGTCGAGTTCCTGAAGCCGACCTGTCACCAGTTCGGCCACGAGTGTCTCGGTCTCCCGACCCGCCGTACCGTTGCCGATGGCCACGACGGTGCACGCATGCGTCGTGGCCATTTCGACGATCTTCTCGGCGGCGGCGGCCCGCTTCTCCGCCTTGCCAATGATGTGGAGCACCGCGTGCTCGAGCGGATTCCCGCACTCATCGATTGCCACCGCCTTGCATCCACTCTTGAAACCGGGATCGAGCGCCAGCACGCGGCGGCCAGCCACCGGAGGCTGCAGGAGCAGGTTGCGGAGGTTCCGGGCAAACACCTCGACGGCGTGAGATTCGCAGTAGTCGGTCATCTCCCGGCGGAGTTCGCGTTCGAGGCTCGGCAACACCAGCCGGGCGAGCGCATCGCCGACGCAGCCCTTGAGAAATTCAGCATGCGGATGGCCCGCAGGGACCAGCACCTCCTCGGCGGCCGCCTGCATCTCAGCGACGGGGCCGTCGATCCTGACCTTCAGGAGCTTGGCCCGCTCGCCCCGGTTGATCGCGAGGACGCGATGCGGCGGCACCCGCTGAACATGCTCGGCGTAGTCGAAGAAGTCGCGAAAATGCTTCTCGTCCTTCGACTGTGCCTTGCCCTGGCTCTCGACCCGCTGGCTGGTGAAGCGGGCCTGACGGTGCAGGATGCCTCGCAGCCGCTGCCGCACGTCGGCGTGTTCGCTGAAGTCATCGGCGATGATGTGCCCGACGCCGAGCAGCACGTCGGCGACGCTCGTCACCTGGGAATCCGGATCGAGGAAGTCGGCAGCACGTCTGTCGAGATCGGCGGCGGCTGGATCAGCCGCGATGATTTCTCGCGCCAACGGCTCGAGCCGTCTCTGCCTGGCGATCTCGGCCAGCGAGAGCTTGCGGGGCTTGAACGGGAGATAGAGATCTTCGAGTTGCTTGGAACTCCCAGCCGCGGCGATCCGGGACTCCAGCTCCGGGGTCAGCTTTCCCTGTCCCTGGATGGTTCGCAGTATGGTCTGCTTCCGATCGGCGAGTTGGCGGGCGCGGCCCACGCTTTCGGCGATCAGCCGAATACCGATCTCGTCGAGTCCGCCGGTCTGATCGCGACGGTAGCGGGTGATGAAGGGAACGGTGTTCCCCTCGTCCAGCAGGCGCACAGCCACCTCGACCGCCGCTACCGGCAACCCGAGTCGCTGGGCAATCGGCCCCAGATCGATGAGCGTTGTGGATCCCATCCAACCGGCAGTTGCATGTGCACCGAGTACACCGCAGACCGCTTCACTCCACATTTCCCTCGCCGTCCCATGCGTGCACGCACGGATCTATCAACGAGACTTACCAACGCCAAAAATCTATTGGCTACTCGGGGCAGGTGTCAAATTTGGAGGGTTGCCAGAATTCCCCCCAGACCTCCCCGCCCCCCCGAAATCATGCCGCGTCCCCTGCCCTTGACGCGGGTTCGGACTGTTTCCTATTCCCCCCGCCGGCAAACAAAGGCCCCGGGGCACGTGCCCTGGGAAATGGTGGCCGCACTTTGGCTGTAGTGGATGTGGCAATTGTGACGATCTCGACGTTTGAGCGTGGTGCGGCAGCGGAATCGCCTGCCTGCCAAGATGCCATCGCGCTGCCGGCCCAGGAGATCAGCCCATCATGACCCGTCCCACCGCCTCGTCCACGCCCGCCCGCAGCCAGGTCACGCCCACCGCTCCCGATCGCGGTGCCGACGCCAACTTCCTGCCCGCCGTGCCCCTGCTGGCACTCGATCGTCAGTATGCCGTGCTCCGCGATGAGATCCGCGGCGCGCTCGACCGCGTCTGCGATTCCGGGAAGTTCGTACTCGGCCCCGACGTGCACGAACTGGAAGCCGAACTCGCCCGGTCGCTCAGGGTGCCTCATGTGATCTCGTGTGCCTCCGGCAGCGACGCTCTGCTTTTGGCGCTCATGGCCCTCGACATCAAGACGGGCGACGAGGTGATCCTGCCGAGTTACACCTTCTTCGCCACTGCCAGTGCCGTCACGCGACTCGGCGCGGTGCCGATCTTCGCCGACATCGACCCGATCACGTATCTGATCGACCCCGCCGACGTGAAGAAAAAGATCAGCAAGCGAACGAAGGCCATCGTCCCGGTCCATCTCTTCGGTCGCACCGCAGACATGGACGCACTGCTGCCGATCGCTCAGGCCGCAGGACTGCCGGTCGTCGAGGACGCGGCCCAGTCGATCCTCTCGACATGGCACGGCCACTGCACCGGAGCGCTCGGCGACGTTGGCTGCTTCAGCTTCTACCCCACGAAAAACCTCGGCGGCGTCGGTGATGGTGGCTTCCTCACGACCACCCGCGATGACATCGCGGCGAGGCTCAAGCTCCTCCGTGTTCACGGCATGGAGCCGCGGTACTACCACCAGATCGTCGGCATCAACAGCCGCCTCGACTCGCTGCAGGCCGCGGTGCTCCGCGTGAAACTGCCGCACCTCGATGCCTGGACCACCGCACGTCAGGTCAATGCCGCCCGCTACCAGGACCTCTTCGCCGAGTACGACCTGGCCGGCCACGTGGCGGTGCCCGGCGACGAGACCCGCGGCCGGCATGTCTGGAATCAGTTCGTCATCCGGGCGTCGGGTGGCCATCGCGACGCCCTGCGGAAACACCTCGCCGCGCGCGGTGTCGGTACCGAGATCTACTATCCCGTTCCGCTTCACATGCAGCAGTGCTTCGAATACCTCGGCTGGCAGAAGGGCGACCTGCCCCAGACGGAACTTGCCGCCGAAGAGACGCTGGCCCTGCCGATCTTCCCGGAACTCACGGTCGACGAGCAGCGGACGGTGGTCGGCCGGATTGCCGAGTTCTTCCACGCTCCGCAGGTCGAGCGGACGACGGACGACATCCGCCGCACCCACCAACCCGCAGCCGTCGTCGAAGAACCACATTTCGTGCGTCGCATGAACGCCGTCGGCAGAGCCGACGACGTGCGGTGTTGAATACTGGCCGCACCGCCTACTTGGCGGCCGTCTTGGTAGCCGCGCTCCACTTCGGACGGCAGATGATGAACGTGCCGAGGCCGATCGCGAGCAGCATCAGCGCGTAGCTCGGGCCGTATTTCATCAACGTGTTCGTACCGCCCGCCGCAGAGGCCCCGGTCGCCGGCGCGGCGGCTGCGGCCGGGGCGCCACCGGCAGGAGCGTTCGCAGGATTTTCCGCCACATTCGCCCCCGGCACGTTCGCCGCGGGGTTCACCGGCTTGGCGGCCTTGTCGAGCGGAGGGGCAACCAGCGCAGCCCCCGCCTGGGCCAGCAGCGGGGTCGCATTCGCCCAGGTGGCCGGCCCGACCGTTGCAAGAATCGCGATCGCGGCACCGATGCGGCGAACGCCGACGGAAGCACACACGGCCACGATCGTTTGTGAAGCCCCCAGTGCCATTGCTACCCTTCTCCGGAACGGAAACACGTGCCTTTCCCTGCCACGGCACTCTACCAAGCAACCGTCCCTTCGGCGAGGTACATTGCCGGGGTGTCTGGACGTCGCCACATCCCCGACCCCACGGTGGGGCCCGGATACCGCGACGACAACCGATGGATTCTCCATGGCCCCGAAAACGAAACGAGCCCCAAAGTCAGCCGGCACCGCCGTAGCCAAGCTCCCGCCGGTTGACGTGAAGACCCGTGGTCTGATCATCAACCTGGCCGACGAGGTCGCCACGGCCGCCGAGAAGCGCCGCGACCCGCACCTGGAAATCCCCACCCGCAGCCTCTCGAACGTCCGCTTCAACAAGTCGCAGAAGATCATCGAGATGGGGGGCCAGACCAACCGTCGGCAACTCTTCAACCTCTCGCAGGCCAAGAGCTACATGCAGACCCTGCTGGTGGCCACCGGCTGCAAGCAGCTCATCGAGCAGCAGAAGACCACCAGCATCCGAGGTCTCTACTATCTGCTCAAGCACACGATCGAAGGCACCCGCGAGGAGACCTTCGCCACCCAGGAGGAGTGCGACCCGATCATCGAGGATCTGGAGGTCACACTCGAGAGCCTGCGCGAGGAACTGCACGTCTACGCGAGCAACCGCGGCGGCATGGTGGGACCGATCACGCTCATCGACTCTGGCGACGAGATCGACTGTTCCCGCATGGGCTCTGGCGGCTACAGCATTCCCTCGATCGTCGAGGCCGACATCGTGAAGTTCAAGTCGTGTGATGCGAAGTTCATCCTGCACGTCGAAAAAGACACGGTCTGGCGCCGGTTCAACGAGGACAAGTTCTGGCGGAAGCACAACTGCCTGCTCACGCACGGCGGCGGCCAGCCGCCCCGCGGCGTGCGGCGGATGCTCTACCGGCTCCACCATGAATTGAAGCTCCCCGTCTACTGCCTGCTCGACAACGACCCCTGGGGCTACTACATCTACTCAGTGCTCAAGCAGGGCTCGATCAACCTGGCCTACGAGTCGAAACGGATGGCGATCCCCGAGGCGAAGTTCCTGGGCATCCGGTCCCGAGACTACGAACGCTGCAAGCTCAGCCAGAGCGTGCAGATCGCCCTCAACGACACCGACGTCAAGCGGGCCAAGCAGATCGCCGCCTACCCGTGGTTCGCGGAGAAGAAGGGCTGGCAGAAGGAGATCGAGACGATGCTGAAGAACGGCTTCAAGCTCGAAGTCGAGTCGCTGATCTCGAAGGACATCAGCTACGTGACCGACGTCTACACGCCCGAACGGCTCGAAGAGCGGGACTGGCTGGATTGACTTCACACAAAACACGAGATTCTGTCGCCATGAAAGGCGGATACCTGGCCTCAGTCAGTTTCTTGGTGGGCCTCCGCCCGCTGGTGCTAAGCCGGGCCTCCGGCCCTGGCGCCGGGTGAAGCATCACGAGCCGACCGTCGCTTGGCGAAAGCCACGCGGATCCGACGCGCCACCCGCCGGATCGGTAATATCGCTATTTCGCCGGCGGTCGTCAGGCAGAGCCCGGGCCAGCCGGTTGGTCGGCGACGGCGAAGTTCGCGAAGACAACGAAGCCGCAGTGCGAACTCGTCGCGATACCGCCACGATGCCGTCATCGTTGCGCCGGTCCGCAGCCAGTGCTTTTCGTAGAGCACCTGCGGCACACGCACAAATTCCCCTTCCATCGCCATGTCGATGAGCCAGATCCAATCCGCCGAAAATGCGTCCGGACCGTCGACGAGGAGGCACTCGCGGCAGCGGAGAGCCGCGCTGGTTCGCATCACCCCGCGGAACGGAATCCACCAACTTCCGCGCATACGAATCAGTGACTGAAGACGTGCGGAGACATCCTGAACGCAGTCGAGAGCGGTATAGACTCCGGAAAGGGGCACGAAGTCGTTGCTGCCGAAAATCAAATCGCTGTAGGCAAGCACCGCGGACTCGTTGGCCTGCAGGGCAGCGACCAACTCGGAGAGGTATGTCGGCCGCACAACGTCGTCATGGAATGCAAAACACACAAAAGGCGTGCGGACATCGGCCACCAACGCGGCGTAGTTACGGCACCATCCCAGGTTTCGTTCGCGGCGCACCAGCCGAAATCGAGGATCGTCACCAACAATGGACTGGCACCGTGCGAAGGTGCCGTCAGTCGAAGCGTCGTCGGCCACCACGAACTCGACGGGCTCATGGGTCTGGGCCATGAGGCCACGCAGCGTTCGCTCCACGAAGTCCGCGGCGTTCCACGTGCCCAGACAACAGGTTACGCGCGGGTGCTCCATCAGTCGTTTCCGACACCCGCCATTTGAGCCACCATCTCGCCAACTCGAACCGCGAACAGAGGCGCGGTCGTCCACTTCCCCTGATCGACCGACAGATACCCCTTCTCGACAGTGTGGAGGATTCCAATGGCGTGCCGGGAATGCAGCCGGCTCCCCGGGTCGTCGATATCACTGGCACCTCTTGCCACGATCCCTCCTGCATCAACTGCCAGCACCGCGGCCCGCGACAGGCCCGGATAGTAGGGTTCAAACGCGGCGAGCGTGGCGTGCACCACAGCCTCGGCGTCGACAGTTGCGGGTTCGCCGCGGCAGGGGTCCTCCCATTCGGCTGGAGGCTCTGCAGCGTCCGACCAACCGCGCAGACAGGCCGGATACCAACTCAGGCATCCAGTACCATCGCCACGAATGACGACGTCGCCAAACCGCCCGAGAACGATCGTGGCTGACGAGAGGCCGCGGAGGTGATTGGGAAGCGAGACGATGACCCGATACTTGAGTCGGAGCAGGTGCCCCTTCGGGGGCACGATGCCGACGCTCCGGTCGATGGCGACCCGCGATGTCCATGCAGCGTTCACGACGAAGTCGAATCGCTCAGCCCACCGTTCGCCCATTCTACCGCCGTACACCTCGAATCCCTTCCCTGTATTGGTAACGCCCTCCACATGAGTGCCCCCAACCCATCGGATCGCCGGCGTGGCGCTGACGACAGCGGCAAGTTGGTCACACAGGCTGTCGGTATCAAGCGCCCGCTCGACTGTTGCGAAGCCGGATTGCACAGAGGCGCGGCGGTAGGCAGACACTTCCGCCGGATCGAGCGGACGCCAGAGTCTGGGGGGCCGGTCGCCGAGGTAGTCCAGGCCTTGGGGATCGGAAGCCGCAGTTTCCTCGTACAGACGTTGCACGGCCGCGTAGTGAACCGCAAGCCTCGCGGCGTCGAGGATAGAGTCACGGTGGATGAGGTAGTGGTAAGGCGTACTCGACGGAATCGATCGCCACGCCTCGTTACCGATCCATGACGCTACAATCCGCCGGAAAGCCAGCGCTCCCTCAAGCATCACCGCCGCCGTTCGTGCGTCATCCTCTTGGGCGTAGACGAACCCCAGATGCACCTTGCCTTCGTTGCGGCGGGCGGCCCGATTGACCGGCACCACGTCACGGTCGATCAGCGTGACAGCAATCCCCTTTCGCACGAGTTCCAAGGCGAGTCCCGACCCGAAGAGGCCTCCCCCGACGATCGCAACAGTGCAGTTCAATGGCGTCTCCTGGTGGAACCAAACGTGGTCAAAGGGTACTTTCGCTGCAGTGGCTTTTCCCCAACTGTGATCCCGTTTGGAGAAACGTCAACACCATCCTGCCGCTGCCCCCAACAGCACCGCACACTCTTGCTGCTCGGCCTCGCGATGCCACGTGCCCATTGACGAACGCCGTTCAAGGGCACCCGTCGAAAGTCGCGATGAACCGGGACTGGTGACCAGCTGACGACGGCCACGTATCCCCGTCATTCCCGCTGCCGCGAGTCGCACACGATCGTCACCGGCCCGTCGTTCACGAGGTGCAACTGCATGTCGGCCGCAAACACACCGCGAGCCGGGGGACGGCCGATCTGCTGCTCCACCACAGCGAGAAAATGCTCGTAGAGAGGCACGGCCTCGGCCGGCCGCGCCGCCCTCACGAAGCTCGGACGGTTCCCCTTTCGCGTGTCGGCCAGCAGCGTGAATTGGCTGATGACGAGCACCCCGCCGTCGATCTCGCGCACGCTGAGATTCATCTTGCCGTCGCCGTCGGCGAAGATCCGCATCTGCGCGATCTTTCCCGCCAACCACTCGGCATCGGCCGCTGAGTCTCCCACCTCGACGCCCACGAGCACGAGCAGGCCCCGCCCAATTCGACCTACGGCCTCACCGCTGATCGTGACGCTTGCCTCGGAAACTCGCTGTACAACGGACCGCATGGATCGCGTGCCGGCCAGACCGCCAGAACGGCGGCCGGTGTCGGCGACGTCACGCCTCCTCGCGGAGGAGTTGCGGCGGCTCTTCCAGGTCTTCCAATTCCGGCGGCAGCTGGAGTTGTCGCATCGTCTCGTCGGTCCGCCGCATTCCCTCGGCCACCTCGTCCACCCGCTGGGCGATGTCGCTCATGTCCCGCTTGGCCACCGAGCCCTCGGCGAGGGCCGCGATTTTCGACTCGAGCCGTTCGATCTCCGCCGCCACGACGTCGAGCTTTCTCTTGGCGTCGTCGATGTTCTCCAGCCGCTCCCGGCTTGTCTTGAGGTGGTCTTCGATCGTGGCCCGCAACTGCCCCGACTCGCCTCCGCCTGCCGAGAGCCTCGCCAGTCGCTTCTCGAGATCGGCGATCCTGGCCCGAATCGAACTGTCGTCGGTGTGGTCGAGAAACTCGGAGAGTGTTGCCGCCCCCCAGATCATTCGCAGGTAGCCCCAGAGCAGCCTGTCGAGCGACTCGAGCGACCCTCGATCGGGCCCCGTGACATCGGGGCCCCGCATGCTTCCTCCCAATTCCACGAGCTTCTCGCAGTGATCCCGGAGCCGATCGAACCTGGCCAGCAATGCCGGCGGCAGCTTCCGGCGAATCCGTTCGTAGGCCTCGCGAGCCCCGGCCGCTTCCTCGGCCCGTCTGGCCTTGGCGTCCTGCGCATCGACGGCACTACGGAACCGATCGTTGGTCAGCATGCTGGCGAGGTAGTAGATCTCTCCTGCCGCCACCAACGGCAGCACCACGCCCGGAAACCCGCTGATGAAAGCGGCGGCAATCCCGGCTCCGAAGAAGAGCAGATTCCATCGCGTCGCGAATGCCGTTCGGAGGTACTTCATAATGGTGCCAGCCACCAAATCTGGGGTATCTATCTTCCTGGGTATCTGAAGTGCTTCTGGCTGCCTCGCTTGCCTGAATGTGGTGGCTGACACCTTTTTTATCGATGGTGGGCAGCCGACTCGATCTTTTCGATCTGTTCGTGCAGCTGCTGGACCTGCTCGTGAAACCAGGGCTCCAGTTGCGTTTCGCGGGCGGGGGCCGCGGCAGCCGGCATGCGGATGTCGCCCGCGATCCTACCCGGAGTCGTGGCCATCACGAAGACCCGATCGCCGAGGTAGACCGCCTCCTCCACCGAGTGTGTCACGAACAACACCGTCGCCTGCACCTCCCGCCAGAGCTTGACGAGCAGGTCTTGCATGTCGAGCCGGGTGGCGGGATCGAGGGCCCCGAAGGGTTCGTCCATCAGGATGATGCGGGGCCGAAGAATGAGCGTGCGGGCGATCGCCACCCGCTGCCGCATGCCGCCGGAGAGTTCATGCGGATACTTCGTCGCGTCGCGAACCGGATCGAGCCCAACCCTCTCGATCCACTCGCGGCCCTCGGCCTCCCGCTGCCGCCGCGACACGCCCCGACACTCCAGCCCGAAGGCCACGTTGTCGAGCACCGTGCGGTTGTCGAAGCTCGTGTAATCCTGGAACACCATGCCGCGGTCGGCACCCGGCCCCACGACCTCGCGGCCGAGGACCGTCACCGTGCCGCTGGTGGGCGGATGCTGCGGCTCGAGGCCGGCGACCAGCCGCAGCACCGTGCTCTTCCCGCAGCCGCTCGGCCCGAGAAACGATGAAATCTCGCCGTGATCGGGCAGGTCGGCAATGGTGAAGCTCACATCCTTGATCGCGGTGTATTCCCGGGGCGTGCCCCGGCCATAAATCTTCGTCACCCCGCGAAAGTCCACCGCAGCCGGGCGGTCTGCCGGTGTCACGTCGCTCACGTCGCTCATGCAGCCCTCTCCTCCGGGCCGGGAAAGCCGTGCAGCAGGCCGCGCACGAGCCGTGGCAGCCATCCATGACCGCCATAGCGGTGCGGAAAGAGGTCGCACTGCAGCCACCAGAGCGCCCGATCGATCGCATACGCGATCAGCGGGATGATCACGAGCACGATCAGGATCGGTTCCCGCTCGCCCCGCCGCTGCGACATGTTGATGAGATCGCCGAGACCACCGGAGTCGCTGCCAAACTTCACGAGTTCCGCCAGCATGACGTAGCCAAATGCGAGCCCAAAGAGCAGCCGGAGCGAGTTGAAAATGGCTGGCGCCGCCAGCGGCACGAGCACCTTCAGAATGATCTGCAGACGCGAGGCACCAAGCGTCAGCGCCGTATCGACATACCGCTGCGGCACGTCCAGCACCGCGGCGGTCGTATCACTCACCACGAAAGCTACGCTGGCGATGAAGAGAAACATCACCTTCTGGAATTCGCCGATGCCGAACAGGAAAAACGTGAGGGGGATGAGCGCCGCCACCGGAATGTTGCGACCGAAGACGGTCAGCGGCGCAAGGAAGGCCCTTACCGCCGGAAAACAGGCGGCGAGCACTCCCAGCGGCACGCCGACGGCCGCGGTCAGCCCGAAGCCAAAGCAGACCCGCATCAGCGTGCGGACCGTGTTCGCCACGAGCCTCCGCTCGCCGAACACCCGCGGCAGTTCGCGAAGGGTCTCACTGGGGCTTGGCAACATGGCGGGACTGATGAAGCGGGCCTCAGCATCGCCCGCCGTGGCGATGAACCAAGCCGCCAACACACACGCCACACAGGTGATCCCCCAGAGCAACGCGGTCACCGCGGGGGCGTCGCCCCGCAGGGGCCGGGCCGGTGCAGCCACGGCATTCGTGGCACATCCCGCCCCAGCCGCTGACTCCCCCGCCATCTTGGACGCCTCCCCGGCACCACCTGACGCGGTCATTCCTTCTCCGCCGAATAGACCTTGATCTCGACGCGGCGGTTCTTGGCGTGATCATCCGGATGCTCGGGATCGGCGGGGCGATCCCAGCCGGCGCCATCGACCGCGAACCGGTTTTCGTCAAACTCGAATTTCCCCACCAGCGCCTCCTTCACGGCGGCCGCCCGCTCGCGGGAAAGCTCCTTCACCATCGCCGCCGGCACCGATCCCTTCATCGAGCTGTCGGTGTGCCCCTCGATCACGATTCGAGCGTTCCCAAACTGCTTGGCGAGCACGCCCACCTCGTCGAGCACGAGATCCACGGTCGAGTCATACGGCTCCTCGACCTCCCGGCCGTTGATCCGCCGCACGATCCGCTTGCGGAGATCCCAGCTGTTGGGGAAGAAGTGGATCACCACGGTGTTGGTGAGAATCTCCTCGTTCTCGGCCCGGATCTGCGAGAGCGTCTTCGGCGGCATAGGCTTGGCGTATTCGTCCTTTGTCTCGGCATACTTCGACTCCGCCCCGAGCTTCTGGATCACCGAGAAGTCCATCACCTGATCGAACGGCACGGGGGGATTCGAGATCGCGCCGATGCGACGGTAGAGATAGTAGGACTGCTTCCAGATGCGCTCGAAGTTGGCCGGGTTGTTTCGGTTGATGAAGAACTGGTAGTTCTCGGCCCAGTTCGTGCTGTGGGCATCGCCGAGCATGGAGAGCGTGTCGGTGGCGGGAATGTTGTAGCCGGCCGACATCAGCTCGGCGGCCTTCGCCCGGGCGGATTCTGTCTTAAGGAGTTCCATCGCATCGAAGATGCCCCGCACGATCGCTTCAATCTTGTCGGGATGATCCTTGGCGAAGTCGGCCCGCGCAAACCAGACGTCGGCGATCAGCCGGTTCGCCGTCTGGGTGGTGACGAGCATGCGGTTGCCCTTGGACTTCTCCAGGTTGTAGATGTCGGGTGCCCACGACACGCAGCCGGCAAGATCCTTCTGCGCGTTGAAGGCCGCGGCCGCCTGAAAGGCATCTTCGGTATAGACCATGTCCACGTCGCCCGGTTGCAGCCCACCGGCCACCAGCATGTTGAGGGCAAAGAACTGACTCGGCGAATTCTGGGCCAGCGCCAGTTTCTTGCCCGCCAGATCGCGGACCGTTTTGATCCCCTCACGGACGACGATGCCGTCGCCGCCGTTGGAGAAGTCCACCTGCTGAAACACCCGCGGCATCACGCGGGAGTCCTTCGGCGCTCCGGTACGATCGACGAGCCCCTCCAGAAACAGCGGGATCATGTCGAGCGTGGCCCAGCCGATGTGCACCTCGCCGGCGGCGTAGGCATCACGCATCGTCACGGGGTTGTCGATGAGCACGAGTTCGATCTTGAACGGTTTGCCGCCCGGCGCCTGCCAGACCTTTCCGGCCTTGAAGCCGTTGTTGGCGAGGATGATCGGACTCCAGCCGGCCCAGACATTCAGCGCGAAGCGAACTGTGTCATCCTCGAGCGGTTTGTAGGCACTGGTGCCCTTCACCGGCGGCAGTTTCTCGGCCGGCTTGAACGTGTATTCCTTGACCGTGGTCGGCACTACCGAATCACCAGCCTCGAAGAGTATCCCCTCACCGCCGGTGCCACCGCCGGTCGCTCCGCCCGCTGCTGTTCCAGGCCCATCGCCCGCGCCGACCGGCCCACCACCCGCCGGCCCCGCCTGCCGGGCCGCGGCGTTGCCGCCACCGCCGGCCGGCCGCCCCAGGCCAAACTGGTCAAGCATGCCGGCCCGCCAGGCAGCGAGCGCCACGAGACTGAGAATGACGGCCCAGACAGTCAGCCAGAACGGAGCCTTGGGTTGGCCAGCCATCAAACACCTCCCCGCGTGCAGTGCACTGAAACAAAAAATAAAAGCGAGATAGAAGCGTCACAGAAGAGAGCGGATCAGCCGGCCTTGGCCGGCCGCATTATCCGCGAAATTTTGTCAGCGGCCGCGACTTGCCCGCCATGTAGAAGGCATTCATGAGATCATACGCCGTCACCTCGCAGAGCAGACGCGTGACCTTGTCGTGGGCCTCCGGCGAAAGCAGCGGCTCGACCTCTTTCATGAGGGCCACGACGCGGTGTTCCTGCTCCTCGATTTCCTTCGTTTCCACGCGGCCGTCGGCCACCACGTCGAGAAACGAATCGAGTTTGCGGGCGTATTCCATGAGCATGGGGGCCTCGCTTGCCTCGTCGAACCACGGGGTCTTGCCTGCAGATGCCTTGGACATGATGGAAATCTCCTCTGGGGTGTTTTCGGGTGACTCTGGACCGACAGTTTTATCGCGCAAGCATCCTCACGAGGAACCGATCACCTCGCGAATCGCCGCCAATCGTTCCTGCAGGTGCGCCCGGCCACCGGGCTTCCCGACCTGCTCCTTCCAGCGCGTGGGCAGGAACCGTTTCTCGGTGCATTCGAGCACCGCGGCGATCTCCTGCATCTCCTTCTCCAGCCCCTGCGCCGAGGGCATGAAGTCGTCGAGCGCGGCCTTGAGGTCTTCCTGGGAAATGGTGTCGGGGTTGGGCAGGCCCGCGTCGGCCGCCCGCTCCAGCCCCTTCCGCTTGGCAGCCAGAACGACACTCTCGATGTCGGCACCAGAGAGCCCGAGTTCGAGGTCGATCGGCCCCGGCAGGCCCGCGGCCAATTTCGCATGACACTTTCGTGCCATGGCGGTGAACATCGCGTCCATCTCCTGCTGATCGTGCGGATAGAAGAGCGGGATGTGCACCTCGGCCCGGCCCTGACGCTTGAGGTCGATCGGCAGCAGATCGGGACGGCTCGTGAGCAGCATCCAGACAATCTTGCCGCGATACCGCGTGTCGCCCATCTGCCGGGCGATCATCGAAAAGACTCGTGCCGAAGTGCCCGAGTCGCCATCCGACTGACGGTTGCCGAGTGCGGCGTCGGCCTCGTCGATGACGACGACAACCGGCCCGAGTCCACGGAGCACGTCGAGCGCATGCTCGAGGTTGCCCTCCGTCTCGCCGACATACTTGCTCCGGAAGTTCTTGAGCACCGCGCAGGGGATGCCGACACTGCCGGCGTAGCACTCAGCGATGAAGCTCTTCCCGGTGCCGACCGGCCCACAGATCAGGTAGCCCATCGGTGCACTCTCGAACTGGCCACGTTTGATCGCGCGGGCGTCTGACTCGAGCCTATTCTTCGCCTCGGCATGGCCGGCGACCGCGTCGAGCGTGAGCCGCGGCTGAATGAACTCGATCAGCCCCTGGCACGACCGTTCGATGAGGTCCTTTTTCTTGGCTGCGAATTCCGGCCCGTCGGGAGGTGAGCCGTCGCGGGCCGACATCGTGATCACCGATCGCAGGCTTTCGAGCGTCAGCCCGCCTGCCATCCCGGCCATCCGCTGCACTGCCTCCATCTGCGCGGCGGGCATCCCGGCCGCTTGGGCGGTCGACACGGCAAACCGCGTCCGCTCCTCGCTATCGGGGAGAGGAATACCGATCGCCGTCACAGCGGCGTTGGTGACCAGCCGCGGATGCAGTTCGGCAAGACTGTCGGTGAGCAGCACGATCGCCACGTTCACCCGCCGGAGCAGCGGATTGGTCGCCCACGACACGATCCGCACGAGCCGGCCAGCACCGGTGCGAGCGCTGGCTGCGGCATCACCCGCCGGCGCGAGATACTGGCCGTAGTCGAGCACCACGGCAATCCGCTTTCGCTGCTCGGGCGGGTCGATGAGGTTGCGTTCGAGCAGGGCATCGATCGCCGCGATTGCCTGATCGGGATCGCGTGGCCAGTTGGCGGCGTTGCCCATCCGCTCGGTGAGCCACTGCGCCATGGTTCGGAGCCGGTTGGCGTCGGGCCCGGCCAGCGGCCGCAGCCCCTTTCCCACGTCATACGCAAGCACGATGTCCCAACGGCCAAACAGCTCCCTCGCCAGAAAATCGGGCACCGTACCCCAGCCGGCCGGCGGCTGGCCCTCAGGCGGCCCCAGTGGCACAAGGTCGCGGACATTGCCGTGCAGCAGAAACACGCAGCTCGTGCCTGAGAGATACGCGTCGCCGAGCCGTTCCGCCCACGCCGGGCACCAGGCGGGCAACGCGGCCGAGGGACCGGCCGAGGAAGCCGTACCCAGCTGCGGGGCCGCTGGCTGCGGGGCGGATGGATGCGAAGGGGCTGGCGGGGGGGCGGGCTGGTCGGCAGATGGGGCAACTTTGGTCACGATTGGCGGCTCCCGGGGTGGTTCAGGTTTAGCCCAACGTCTGCTTTGTCCGCTCGCTGCCCAGTTCCTTGTCGTCGGCCGTCACACCAGCGGTCTCAGGAGTGACCATGCCCATATCCACCTCAAACTCGCGGAGTGCCTGGTCGGCCATGTTCTTCTCAACGGCCTGTTCGGCCTTGATCTTGTCGAGGCCGTCCCCGGACAGATCAGCCGCCACGCGGACCTTGGCTCGATTGAGGCCGATCTTGTCCTGGATCACGTCCTCGATCTGGCCAAAGTCGGTGGTGATGTCAAAGTTGAAGCTGTTGGCGAGTTTGGCTAGTTCCGCCTCGGCCCGCGAGAGCTTCAGGTCAGCGTCGTACCTCTGAATCTTGGTCTTGAGATCTCCGAGCTTCTTGGTGGCGTGCTTCACCTTGGTGACGTTGTTGTCGTAGGCGGTCTCGTGGAGTTTGAGTTGGGACTCGTTTTCGGCGAGGTCTTTCTTGGCCTTCTGGAGTTCGAGAGCAAACCGCGCCGCCGTCTCACGCTCGCCAGCCTGCAGGTAGGCCTTCACCCGGGCCTCGAGCGACGAGACATGATCTCGGCAGCTGTTCACCTGCCGCATAACCCGCTCTACCAGCGCCCGATACTGCTCAAGGCCCTCCCGACCCTCCTTCATCTGATCGACCGCCTTGTCATATTCATACTGCAACTGGGCAACCGGATCGGCCGTCCAAAAGTAGTTGGCGACCTTGTTCATCTGCGCGGCGAGCGCCTTCCAGAGTTTTCCCAGGATCATGTTCGATGGCTCCGCGAACGAGGGGCGGGAGGAATAGAGGTTGAGGCCTGTGAACGTGTGATACCGCTCTCGGCGGGGTCCGTCAAACAGCCCGTAAAAACAGCCTCGTCGTTCAAAATCTGCCCGCGATCACCCCTCCCTGAAGGCTAGCCATCGCCAGCCTGACAGATTACGATCTCGGCTAGAACTGCTCGTTCGTTGCCGCAGCGGGCCCAGTGCACCCCCGTCCGCGTCTTATCTTCGCTGCACAGAACATCTCGGGATCCCCTCATGCCCTCCACCTCGCGTCGCAGCTTCATTCAGACAGCATCCATGGCCGGTGCCGGCTATTTTGTCGCCGCTGGCGGCCGCCAGGCATGGAGTCAGTCGGCCGGTGAGCAGCTCAACGTCGCCTGCATCGGCGTGGGCGGCAAAGGGGGCAGCGACTCCGACAACGCGGCCCTCTTTGGCAACGTGATCGCGATCTGCGACGTGGACCGCAACACGCTCGAGAAGAAGGGCGGCTCGGAAAAGTTCAAAGATGCCGAGCGGTTCACCGACTACCGCGAGCTGCTTGCCAAGCACGGCAAGAACATCGACATCTGCACGATCAGCACGCCGGACCACATGCATGCCCCGGCAACGCTCGACGCGATGCGGCTGGGCATCAGCTGCTACACGCAGAAGCCGCTGACGCGAACGATCTACGAGGCGAGGCTGCTGGCGAAGGTCGCGGAAGAGATGGCGGGCAAGGGCGTCGCCACGCAGATGGGCAACCAGGGCACGGCGCTCGACACCTCCCGCGAAGCGATTGCCCAGCTCCGATCGGGCGTTCTCGGAGCGCTGAAGGAGGTCTACGCCTGGTCGAATCGTCCCGTCTGGGCCCAGGGCCCGAATCGCCGCGTGAATATGCGGAAATACCAGACGCAGGCGATGTCGGAGGTGGACGGACAGGAGGATCCGACGACGACTGCTGAGGAGGTGGCGGAGATCGTCCAGGACTTGCTCAAGAAGAAGCAGCAGGAGATCGGCAAAGCGCTCGAGCGGCTGGACTGGAAAAACTGGCTCGGCGTGGCACCGGCTCGGGAATACTGGCCCGGCCTCTACCATGCATTCCAGCACCGTGGCTGGTGGGACTTCGGCACGGGGGCCCTGGGCGACATGGCCTGCCATCAGCTGACGGTGCCCTTCGCCTCATGCGGCCTCCGCGACCCCATCTCGGTGGTGGCGAAGACCACGGGCCACGATTTCGACAGCTTCCCGGCCAGTTCGATCATCAAGTTTGAATTTCCCGAGACAAAGGAGCGGCCGGCGATTCCGTTCTGGTGGTACGACCGCAAGGGCAACAAGCCGCCGGCGGAAATCTTCTCGAAGTGGGGCATCGACAAGGTCTCCGACAGCGGCGTGCTCATCGTGGGCGAGAAGGGTGCCTTCTACAGTTCCGACGACTACTGCGGAAAATACGAACTCAAGGGCGTCGAGAAGGCGACCGTCGAGTACGAGAAGGCGGAGGACCAGGGGAAGGGCAACGACGTCAACAACATGTTCGAATTGTTCCGCGCCAAGCGGGCAGGCGACCCCAAGATCTGCAAGTCGAACTTCGTCGATCGCGGTGGCCCGCTCACCGAGACCATCCTGCTGGGTAACCTCGCCGTCTGGGCGGCAGCCAAGGGCGGATCCAACGGCGAGATGGGCGACTGGGGCGAGAAGGTCGAGTGGGATGCCAAAGACCTGAAGGTCACGAACCTCGAAGCCCTCAAGACGCCCCGCGTGGCCGATCTGATCAAGCCGACCTATCCGCAGGGATACCGGCTCGACTGACAACAATTTGAGGAACTCATGACGACTTCGGTGCGATGCGGCCGACTGGCTCGGCTGGTGCTCTTGCTCGTGGCTGCGTGCGCGGTGCCCGCCGCAGGCGGCCGGTTCGCCGCGGCGCAGCCCGTGGCCGGCGATGTGGCGACGGCGAAAACCCGCCTCGAATGCCTCGGCAAAGATGCCAAATACAAGCTCGACGGCGACGGCCGCCTCACCGAAATCGCGATCGAGGATGGTGCCGAAATCACAGCCGACGACGTGGCACTCTTCGGTCGGCTCGGCGAGCTGCAAACGCTGCGGATTCTCAACTGCCGTGTTCTCAACGATGAGATGGTAGAGCAACTCACCCGCTTGAAGAACCTCGACACGCTGGCGCTGACCAACAGTGCCATCACGGATGCGGGGGTTGAGAAGATCGTGCAGTCGTTTCCAAACCTCGTCGAACTCGACCTCTCGTCCAACACCAACATGACGGGCGCGGCGATGAAGCTGATCGCCAGCCTCGGGAAGCTCGAGCGGCTGACGCTCCTGCAAAATCGGTTCAATGATCTCAACACCCGCCGGCTCTCGAAGATGCCGGAGCTGCGTTCCCTCGACCTGCGGGGCAACATGGAGGCGGGCGACATGACGCTCGAGGTGGTCGGCAAGCTGCCCAACCTCACCGCGCTTAAGCACCGCAGCACGGCTGTCACCGATGCCGGCCTCGAGGGGCTGGCCGAGAGCAAGACGCTCGAGTCACTGCTCATGCAGGATTTCGTGATCACGAACGAGTCGGGACCGCATCTTGCGAAGCTGTCGAAGCTTTCGTCGCTCGAAGTTTTCCGCTGCCAGGGGATCGGCACCGACGGTGTCCTTGCTTTCGCGGGCCTGCCGCTCACACGTCTGACGCTGCGGGACCTGCCCGACGTCGGCGATCCGGCCCTGGCGGTGGTGGCAAAGCTCCCGCGGCTCAAACGGCTCTATCTCCACGAGCTGGCAAGCCTCGGCGACGAAGGGCTACGTCAGCTCACGGCGGCAAAGGACCTTGAGGTGCTCGACATCTGGAGTCTGCCGAAGATGACCGACGCATCGGTCGCCGTGATCGCGGCACTGCCCAACCTGAAGGAACTTTCGATCCGGGAGACCGGCGTCACGGAGTCCTCCGTCGAAAAACTTGCTGCGATGCCGAAGCTGCAGTCGCTGACATTCAAGAACAACGGCCCTCTCTCGGCTGGCAATGCGGCCAAGCTCACTGGCCGAAAGTGGAGCAAGCTCGATCTGGGTGGCGCCGGCAAATAAGCCGACCTGTGATTTCATTCGGGTCGGAACGTGTAGGCGACCGCATTGCCTCGCCTGCGCCGTCCTCAGGACGGTTTCCGTTCTCACTTGAAGGACTCTGAACCAGATGAATCCCGGCAGTCTGTTGATTCTGGCTGGACTCCTTGCCGTGAGCCTCGGACTGTGGTGGAAATTCGCTCCGGAAAGTCTGCCACGATTTCCACTCGGTAATCTGCCGGGCGATATCCGAATTGAGCGGGAAGGATTCCGCTTGTATGTGCCGGTGACGACCTGCATCGTGATCAGCGGCCTGTTCTGGCTGGCGCAGATTCTTATGAACCGCAGCGGCCAGTGACCGGGATTACAGCTTCACGCGTGAAGATCCCGGACGGACCGAAAAGAAAGGGTGGCTAACGGGACTCGAACCCGCGACCCCTAGAATCACAATCTAGTGCTCTAACCAGCTGAGCTATAGCCACCGCGCAAGACGGAGAACTCCGTCCGAAGCAGTTTAGCACACTTTTTATTCCGTCCACGCCCCTCCCGTAGGCCCCCGCCTCACGGCCCTGCGTGCGGATCCACAGGCAGATTCGCAGGCGGAATCACCGGCGGATGCGGCCCGGTCGCCGTGAGCAGAAAGCCAGCCCCCTGCTCCTTCGGATCCGTGCGGAGAAACTGCGCGAAAATCAGGCCGTCACCCGGCCACTCCTCCGTAGCGGTCAGCCGCACCCGCACCCAGATCCGCCTGCCGCCGGCCACGATCCGGCCGATGTCGTGCGCAGCCGTGTTGAAGCCGCCGGCACCGGCCTTGAGTTCCACGAGAGTGGTCCATGCCTCACCGTCGGGTGAGACGTCGAGGGCGGCGCGGGCACCGGGGTCATAGGGAAACGGATCGCCGGTCGTCCAGACGGCCAGCGGCGCGGTGAGCGTTGCATCCTGGATCGTGAAGGGAATGTCGAATCGCAGCGTGATCACCCCTTCGCGGCCCGCCACCGTGGGGCGGATGAACGTCGTCGCCCCGGCGTGAGTTTCGGTGTAGCGATCCACGCCGACGAGCGATACCACGTGCCGCTCCCAATCGTCGTCGATCGGGGTGAATCGGATCTCGCGATAGGGTGGGCTTCGCCACTTCGTCTGACCCGATATGGCCAAGACCCTGCCGACCGCATCGACCGGCGACGCTCGCGTGCCAACGGCCGCCAGCGTGTAGTCGCCGGCCTCGGAGGTGAGCGCCGCCAGACCACCGATCCTCCAACTCTGGGGC
Organism: Planctomycetaceae bacterium; assembly: GCA_947459185.1. Taxonomy (GTDB): domain Bacteria; phylum Planctomycetota; class Planctomycetia; order Pirellulales; family UBA1268; genus CAMCQY01. The sequence continues at coordinate 55,434 of CANHCU010000002.1, forward strand.
CCGCCCGTGACAGTCAGGCCCGCGACGTCGATCGCCACACCATTCCGCGTGAGTCGAAAGTCCTCGGCAACCAACCCAGAGATATCTTCTTCGCACTTGAGATCCACCCACTCCAGCGGCGTGGTGCGGCCACTTGAGACGTTGGCGAAACGGAAGGTGACAGGCCGGGCTGCAAGGCCGGCTGCCGCGGCGGATGCCGAACGAACAGTCGCCCCCGCTGACGCCTGTGGCAGTCGGCGCCACCATGCCATCCCCACGATCGCCGCGCACAGCCCGGCCGCTGCAAGAAGGGCGACAGTCAGTCGTCGGGGCCATCTGCCACTTCCTCGGAACACCTCCGCCAATACGGTGCGGGCCGGTGCGGCAGCGAGCGGCTCGCCCGCCAGCAGGCGTAGCAGGTCTGCAGCCACGGCGGCCGCCGATGGATAGCGGGCCGCCGGATCTTTGTGCAGGCACGTTCCTGCGATCGCGTCGGCACCACGGATAAGCCCACGGTCGGCCGTTGTCGCTCCGGCGATGGCCAGCCGGGCGGGCATGGTCTCCCGGACAATCCTCGCTGTCTCCACGAGCGACTTGCCCGCCACGTCATACGGCAGGCGACCGCTAAGCAGTTGGTGCATCACCACGCCGATCGCATAGACATCGGTGCGGGCATCGATGGTCGCGCGGTGCTCCATGAACTGCTCGGGGGCCATGTAGGGCCGCGTGCCGATGAACTGCCCCGTCTCGGTTCGCGGCCCGTCATCGTCGGCTGCGGCACCGTCCATCCTCGCGATTCCAAAATCGATGATCTTCGGCCGCCCTTCGGCATCGACGAGGATGTTGCCCGGCTTGAGATCGCGATGCACGATGCCCTCCGCATGGCCGTGGGCCACCGCCTCGCACACCTCCAGCAGGAGCTCGAGCCGACTGCGCAGCGGCACTCGGCGGCGCTCGCAGGCCTGCACAAGCGATTCCGCACCGGGAATGAACTCCATCACGTAGTAGGGCACGTCAACGATGCCCAGACGATGGCAGCCGGCTGTGAAGATCTGGGCGATGCCGGGATGACGGAGCCTGGCGAGCGCGTCGGCCTCACGGCGGAACCGCAACTGCGCGGCAACACCGGGCGATGACGTGCGCATCGCCTTCACTGCCACGGTGCGGGCTGGGTTCGTCTGCCGTGCCTCGTAGACGCGGCCCATGCCCCCTTCGCCGATGTGCCGTTCGATGAGGACGCCCCCCAGATCAACGCCGATCAGCGGATCGGGGCCGGTCGCGAACCGGTCGGCCGCCAGGCCGAAATCGGCCGACCGCTGCGAGAGCTGGTCACCCGAAGCGTGAGTGTCGGAGGTCGGAGCAGTCGATGGCGGGCTCTGGTCCGGCGTCACGGCGGCCGGGCCATGCAGTCCGTCGTGCGGCTGAGGAGACTCGGCACGGGCCATGACCGGCATACGCTCCGACTGCAGATGGTGGGGCAGATGGCCCATTGGGAGAACTTCCCAAGCCTATCGTACGAGCGGTCGTGCTCCCTGCCAGAGGGCCTCTCCTCTGCCCACACCAGCCTTCCCGAATTGACATTCCACGACCGCGGTCGATTCGATTCAATGGTGGACCCGTCAATCGCCGGACAGGAGAGCCCGCCATGCCGAGCCATGCCCCGATCGTCACCAGGAGCCGGTTCACCGCGGCCCGCGGCTGCATCAGCGATGTGGCCCGGCTCGCCCAGGAGATTCCGCTGTTTCCCGTCGAGCGGACGATGCCACTGGGCCCGCTCGCGGCGGCCCGCGTTGCCGTCGGGACTACAGCTTCCGCCAAGCATCCAGCTGGCACCGCGCGAATCGGCTGGGCGGCAGTCTTCCTCAAGGCATATGCACTCGTCGCCCGCGAGATGCCCATGCTCCGCACCTGGCTGGTGCAAGGCTTTCCCGGCCCCCGCCTGGCCACCGCCGCTGAGAGTGTGGCCACGCTGGCCGTGAATCGCATCGAGGATGGCGAAGACCGGCTCTTCTGGGCGCGGCTCGCCGCGCCCGACGCAAAACCCCTTCCCGAGATTCAACAGTTCATCGTCGACTGCGCGACAAAGCCGGTCGAGGAGATGTTCAAGCGGCAGTTACAACTGGAGATGGTGCCAGGGTTCCTGCGGCGGACGATCCTGCGGTGGAACATGAACTCGTTCTCCCGGAAGCGGGCCACCCGGATCGGCACCTTCAGTCTCTCCACGCTGGCGGGCATGGGGGCAACCAACCGCTTCCATCCCACGATCTGCACGACGAGCCTCTCCTACGCGCCGCTCGACGACGACGGCAACTGCCTGGTGACGCTGATCGCCGATCATCGCGTGCTCGACGGCGCCGTGGTGGCCCGGGCGCTCGCCCGGCTGGAAGAGGTGCTCTGCCACGAGATGCTCGCGGAACTCCGCGGGCGGGCTGACGTCAGCCCGGCGGCGTCGGGCAAAGCCTGCGCCTGACCAGCGGATACTCCGTTTGCCGATTCCGCCAATGCCGCGTGCGGATGGGAGCGGACATACTCACTTTTTTGGAACCGCGGGGCGTCGGATTCCGATCGGATCCCTTGAGCGTTCCTGCGTTTCCATCGGCAGCCATCATCATGCGTCAACAGCCTCCGGAATCTCACCGTCCGCATCTCCTCTTTGGCAACCCGGCTCCACGCCGCCGCGTCCGTGAAACCCCCACGGTTTTCCTGGCAACGGGATGGTTGTTCATCTTCGTCGCCTGCATCGGGGCTCTGGCCACCGCTGCGGATGCACCGATCGTGATCACGCCCGAGGAATCCAGCGAACTTTTGGCAAATCCGGGCATCGGCTGGGAGACCTTCGGCTACCCAGCCAAGGCAGACAAGAACCTGCCGAAGGGGATTCCTTCCACGATTCTCTACGTCCGCTGGGGCTGGGCCCAACTCGAGCAGCAGCCTGGAAAGCTCAACACCGAACTGCTGAACGGGACCCTGAAAAATGCCCGGGATTCGGGCCAGAAACTGGCACTGCGGGTGAAGTGCTGCAACCCGCGGAAGGGAACCATCGAGCACCCGTCCTGGCTCAAGGACGTTGGCGGCCGGGAACTGCTGGTGGACTACGGCGACGGCCCCGCGGAAATTCCGATTCCAGACTTCGACGATCCCGTCGTCCTCGAACGGCACCTCGACTTCATCAAGCGGCTGGGGGCTGCCTACGACGGCCATCCCGACTTCGACCACGTCGATCTGGGCTCGCTCGGCTGGTGGGGCGAGTGGCACATGAGCCGCTGCAAGACAGCCAAGATGCCGAGAATCGCACACTGCCACAAGGTGATCGATGCCTACCTCGCAGCCTTCAAGAAGACTCCACTTCTGATGCCCAATCCGGTCAATCCATGCATCGCCTACGCCGTCTCCCATGGCTCCGGATGGCGGGCCGATTCTCTTGGCGACCTTGGCAGCTTCTCACCGAAGTGGAACCACATGCGCGACGCCTATCCGGCCGCCATCAAGAGCAACAAACTCCAGGACGTCTGGAAAACCACCCCCATCTCGTTCGAGGCCCCCCATAACGTCTCCGAATTCTTTGAGAAGCGGTGGCCCGTGCGGAGTATCTTCAACTACGCCCTCGCACTCCACGGCAGCTCCTTCAATGGCAAGTCGGCGCCGCTGCCAGAAGACCCGAAGTTCCGCGCGGAGCTGGATCGCTTCCTCAGCCGCCTCGGCTACCGCTTCGTGCTCAAGGAGTTCGTCCACCCGGCGCAGGTGAGTGCTGGTGGCTCACTCAACCTGTCGATGCAGTGGCAGAACGTCGGCTCCGCCCCCTGCTACCGGCCCTACCGGGTGGCCTATCGGCTCACCGGCCCAGACGGCTCCAAACGCATCATTGTCGGCACGACCACGGTCAACGCCTGGATGCCCGGATCAATCGAACTCTTCACCGCCGATTTTCCAGACAACGTGCCTGATCTGCCGCCGGGCGACACCCACGCTGTGACCGACAGCCTCGAACTCCCCGCCGACCTCTCGCCGGGAGACTACTCGCTCGCGATCGGCGTTGTCGGCGTTGTCGGCGTTGTCGGCGTTGTCGGCGAGAAGGACGATACGCCCGTCGTGCAGCTGGCAATCAAAGGTCGCACCAACGACGGATGGTATCCGCTCGGCACGCTAACGGTCATTCGCTGACAGAGACCGATCGCCCGCTGCAGCCTGCGTTCACTACTGGCCAGGTCGTTCATCCTTCGAACCATCTTTGTAGGCGGCGACCTCGCCAGCGGTCACTTCCAATGTCTTGAGGCCGAAAAAGAAAACGTTGACCTTGCCGCCCTGGCCCTGCGATTCGAATACCACCGCCTGTTGCAACCCACCTGCATATGGAATTCCGTACCGTATGGAAAAAGGCTGCCCATCGCGCTCAGAGATGAAAAGCTTGTCGATGCTTCCCGGGGCAACTCCTATCTCCTCGAGGGAAGCCGGACTCTTCGCGGCGATATACTTCTTAAAAATAACATCGGACTTTGGGCCACTCCCATACTCACCCTGATACTGGGCGTACAGATTCACAAGACGCCTGCCGTTGCTGCTGTTTATCTTCTGAACGAACGCCTTGGCGTCGCCCTTCGTGGGGCCACAGCCGCTCAGAATCCCAACGAGAAGAACGACGAGTACCGCCGCGCGATGGTTGATGTTCATAGACAGTCTTTTGACGCTTCTCTCATTTGGAAAACAACCCGGCTCTCCAGAGACCCGGAACACCATCGGCCAATCGCACAGTGGCGACAGGTCATGACGGGGCAATCGTTCACCGTGCTGTACACACCCGTGCTCTTGCAGGCCCCACCCACCGCGACCACTACTCGATCTCAGCCGCCCGCCCTGCCCCATCAGCTCGCTTGCCGATCGTCGACAGCACGGTGCGGGACGTGTTGTAAGAAAAAGTCTGCACGCTGCCATCAGCCATCACGCCGTTGAACCCAGTTCGATGCGCCGACCCAAAGCTACGATCCTTGGTATCCGGGCGACCGGGTGTCGTGCTGGCATTATCCGGCAGTGGAATGTAGGTCGAACCAGTGTCGTAGACGGTCCGCACGGCGTTTTGGCAGCCATTGAATAAGGCGACGAAAGAGCCGTCCTGGTAACCACCGTTCACCGTCATATCGCCGGTGTAGCGATCCGTGGCCACTTGTTTTTCCGCAAACATCAACGTGTTGGACGTGCCGTCCAGCACGTTCGACGTCTTGATGGGCGAGGCGATCACAAAGTTGGTGTATGTATTATTCCCGACGGTATCGTAGCCACCTGGAGAAATAACTCCTCCCCATGTCGCGTCACAACTGGCGGAGGTACGTCCGCTGCTATAGCTGTTCATGTTCCACGACGTGGTAGAGTCCAGGGTTGCAAAAGCTGCGTAGTCATGCAACGCCACAGCCGCTCCACTGAGAATGCCATACCGGAATGGCGGCCGACTCGGGCAGGTGTAGGCTGCCACGTGTCGCGCATTGAGCCCAGAGGAGGACGTGTCGGTGTAGCCTGTCCCCTTAAACCGTAGCTCGTAGGTAGTGTTCTCTTCCATGTAGGGAAGCATCTGCCAGAAATGATTCAGCAAGGGGGTGTTGAGGACGTCGGCTACCCTGATCGAGGGCGTCCCACTCCAGGTCGCACTGGACGACCCGTTCGTAAACCCATATGGCACGATTCCTGCAGTTGGGTAACGTTTCTTCGCCGACTCGACGTTGAGTGCCGCCAGCCCCATCTGCTTCATGTTGTTCTTGCAGCTCGACATCCGAGCCGCCTCCCGGGCCGATTGCACGGCCGGCAAGAGCAGCCCCACGAGCGTGCCGATGATGGCGATCACGACGAGCAGTTCCACGAGCGTGAAGGCTCGCCGCCCCCGCGGCAGGACAAACGAAATCAGGGGTGTCATGGGAAACCTCCGAGTAAGATACTTGGAATCAACAAACTTGATTATATGTCACGGACATCTGCCTGCGGGCGAGAAAAGCGAATGCACTCGTGCGTGGAGGGCATCGGTCCCGGTCGGACATTCCCCGCTGATTCCCCTCAAAGGTATTGCCCGATTTCAGTCACCGCCATTGGCGGATTCGGCAAAATGATCGAGGCAGACCTCTGTCCCCGCCGCCACGAATGTCGGTACTTTTGCCGACGAGTATCGGTCGGTTGTTACTGGCTGCCGCGGCTGGCCGAGGGGGTGAATTTCAGCAACCCCAACTCAAATCCCTTGGCTACCGCCTCGGCCCGATGGGCGCAGTGGAGTTTTTCCTTGATCGCCCCGACATGCGAGCGGGCAGTCCGCTCAGAAAATCCCAGCAGGTTGCCGATTTCGAGATTGGTAAACCCCTGTCGCAGGAGCCCGAGCACTTCGAGTTCTCGACGCGTCAGCAGGCCGGCGTTCGCCTCGCCGCCACCTGATCGGAGCCGTTTGGCGATCGGCCTGCCGCCGGCGTGCACCTCGCGGATCGCGGCCACCAGTTCGTCATAGACGACGTTTTTGGTGAGATAGCCCTGAGCCCCAGCCTCCACAGCCTGCTCCATGTCTTCTGCCGAGTCGGACGAAGTGAGCATCAGCACGCGGGCTGTGGGCGTGATCGCCTGAATCCGACGGAGCGTTTCGAAGCCATCCATGCCGGCCATGGTCACGTCGAGCAGGCAGACATCAGGCTGCTTCTCACGCCACAGTCGCAGGGCCGACCCGCCGTCATCAGCCTCTCCTACGATCTCGAAGTCTTTTTCGAAGCTGAGCAGGTTTGCCAATGCCGCCCGCATCACCGGATGGTCATCGACCAGCAGGAGCCGGATCAGCTTTTGGGCCGGGGTTGGCTCGAGGACGGCCTGCATCGGTTTCACCTTCCCAATGGTGGCGACAGATCGCCTGAGGATTCCAGCGTACGACCGCGAAACTCTTTCATGCATCGTTTCTCATCCCAATCCGGTCGGCCACTGGCGGTTTCGGCAACTGGTGGCCGGCGGCGGTCTGCCGGTCAATCACTCCCCCACTATCTCCTGATCATACGGCAGTGCGCGGACCCGGGCGTGGATGGTTGTGCCCTGCCCGGGCCCGCTTTCGACCCGCAGGGTGCCGCCGAGCCGTTCGACTCGTTCTCGCATGCCCTGCATGCCGAAATGGCCCTGGAGAGGCCCCGCCTGAGTGCCGGGTGCGAACCCCCTTCCATCATCCCGCACCGACACGTCGATCGCATCGGCGGCCGGATCGAACGACAGCGTGACCTCGATCGTAGCTGGCTGCGCGTGCTGCAGGGCGTTGTGGACTGCCTCCTGAATCACGAGAAGCAGATTGCCGGCAACAAAATCAGAGACGGTGGTCTCCGGACCGATCATCGCCACATTGATCCGCGTCTCATAGCCTTCCTCAAGGTGGGCGGCGAGCGAGCGAACGGCCTCCGGAAGCGACTGCCCCTTGAGTGGGAAGCTCCGCAATGCCCAGACCGATTCCCTGAGTTCGCCGACCGCGTGATCGACCATCCGCCGGGCGAGCCCGAGATGGTTGGCCGCCGGCCTGCCACCGTCTCGCCCGCTCAGTTCGCACGACTGCAACTGCATGCCGATCGCCGACATCGTCTGCAGCAGCGTGTCGTGGAGATTGGCGGCCAGCCGATTGCGTTCCCGAATCGTGGCGTTGAACTCGACGGCGGCCTCGTGCCTGCTCTGCATTTCCGCCGCCAGACTCGCCACCGTCTTCGACACGCGACGGCGCAGCAGCCACACCCAGCCGAGCGATCCGGCAAGGACGCCGATCGTTGCCGCCAGTGCGCCGACCAGGCGTTGCGGCGTCCACCACGAGGGCCGCGTCAGCACCCGCACGTCGGCCACCGACCGCACAAACAGATCTATCCGCTCGACGGCCGGCAGCAGCCAGATCGGACGAGAGCCCTGCTCCGGCTTCAGGTCCACCTGCACGATGCCGGTGATCTGCAGATCGCTGCCCGGTTCGAGTGTTTTCAGCAGTTCGAAAGTGCTTCCATGCAGTGCGGCATTGACCGTTGATTTTCCACTGGAGATGAGCAGAACGCCCCCCATGACGCCGCGGCGGACCTCCACGAGGCGGCCATTGAAGGTGACCAGGCAGCCGTCGTAATCGCCGGGCGCTGCGATGAGGCCATTCCGCAAGGCCTTGGCATTGACGGCCACAATCTCGTCGGGCGAGATAGACGCCGGCTGGGGCGGAACGCCGCTGCCGATGCGTTGAACGACGGCCTCGACCAGCCCAGCGGCCTGCGAAACCCCCACCTGCACCCGTCGGCGGTCGATGAACCCCGCCACCTCAACGAGTTCGCCCGGTTGCAGCAGTTCATCGGATGGGGTCTCCACCCGCACGCCGAACGCCCCGTCTTGAAGATAGAAAAACTCGCCGGGCTGGGCATGGGTCACGACCCCCTCCGTCCGCACGCGGTGGCCGCTGGGGGGATCCCGCTGGAAGCGGGCCAAGCGTGCCACTGGCAGCTTGGGCGACGCAAACGCCGACGCCCGCGGCTGTTCGATCACGTCGATGTCGGCGGCGCTGCCGACAAGCAGCATGAGCGACACAAACTCGCCGCGGGTGGTGAACCGCGCCGCCGTCACGCCCCGCAGTCGCATGCTGCCGTCGACGAGATGGGCGGGATCTGGCTGGAGCATGGTGTCGGGCACGGTGACCAGCCAGCGATGGCCGTCTGTCTCCATGACGAGAATCCACCGACGGGATGCCTTACGAAATCCCTGCAAGATCCCTTCGATCTCGATCCTCTGGCAGTTGTCGGCGCCGTTGAATATCCGGTCCATCACCGCCGGCGTCGCTTCGGGAAGCGACAGTTCCTCGGAGACGACGGCCACGGATTGCGGAATCATCATCGGAGAGAAGACGTCACGATCGACGAGCCCCTCGACCTCGACGAGCATGCCGGGCACCAGGCCCGCGAGCACCTCCTCGTCTCCCCGCCATACGCCCCGCTCCCGGGCCACCTTGACGTTCACCCAGATGCCCGACGAGTCGTCCTGCACGACGCAGTGGTGACCATCGGCGGGCCGGGGGGACATCCAGGTGAGCCTGCCCCGGATTCGCGAGGCCGCAGGCATGCTGCCCGGCAGTCTAGGCTCGCCGCCCGCGGCCGAGTCTTCAGCGGTGGCATTGCCGTACCGCAGCGTGGCGATGCTTGAGACGCCGGCGTCCTCGCACCGGACGGGAGCGGCAAGCCACAACGTACAAACAAGACTCAACAGACAAACTCGCACGCGTGCATGCTCCCCACGAAGGCTCTTGATCGCAGGATAGACCCTCTCGCGGCAGGCGGCAAATTGTGGCAGGCCACCCGTTGACCTCATCCCGGCGGCGCATCTCCCTTGAGCCGCCGTCTGATCTCGGCGAGCCGCTCGGAAAGATCCCGCTCGAAGCCGCGGTCGGTCGGCTCGTAATACCGTTTTTCCACCCCCAGATATTCGCCAAGGTAGTCCTGCGCCGCGATGCCTTCGGGCGCATCGTGCGAATACGCGTAGCCCTGGCCGTGACCAAGCTGCTTGGCACCGGCATAGTGCTTGTCCTGGAGATGACGCGGCACCGGAATCACCGCCTGCTCACGAACATCGCGGCGGGCCGCGCCGATCGCCGTCGTGCAGGCATTGCTCTTGGGAGCGAGTGCCAGATAGGTGACCGCCTGCGACAGCGAGAGCTGACATTCGGGCAGCCCCACAAACTCCGTCGCCTGCATCGCCGCCACGGCAATCATGAGGGCCCGAGGATCGGCGTTGCCGATGTCCTCGCTGGCCAGAATCACGAGACGCCGCGCGAGAAACCGCACGTCCTCGCCCCCCTCCAGCATCCGCGCGAGCCAGTAGAGCCCCGCATCAGCGTCGCTGCCCCGGATGCTTTTGATAAGGGCGCTGGCACAGTCGTAGTGGGTGTCGCCCGAGTCATATGTGATCGCCTTTCGCTGGACACTCTCCCGGGCGAGTTCCACCGTGAAGGCGAGCGGCCGCTGCGGACTCGAGAGCACGCCGATCTCGAGGGCACCGAGCGCCCGCCGCGCGTCGCCGTCGGACGTCTCCACGAGCAGGGCGACCGCCTCCGGCGTGAGATCGATTCGGTCGTTGCCCAGACCATGCTCGCGGTCGGCCACCGCCCGCCTGAGGATGTCTGCGATGTCGTCCCGCGACAGGGCCTCCAGTTCGAAGATACGACTGCGGCTCACGAGGGCACTCGTCAGCGCGAAGAAGGGATTCTGCGTGGTCGCCCCGATCAGCGCAATCACGCCGTTCTCCACGTCGGGCAGGAGCACGTCCTGCTGTGCCTTCGAATAGCGGTGGATCTCATCAACGAAGAGGCAGGTCTTCTGGCCATCGTCTTCGAGCCGTCGCCGGGCCGCTTCGAGCACATCGCGGACATCCTTCACGCCCGAGGCCGTCGCGGAAAGCTCCACAAACCGTCGCTTCGTCTCGCGGGCGATGATTTCGGCGAGCGTCGTCTTCCCGACGCCGGGAGGCCCGTAAAGAATCACCGACCCCAACCGGTCAGCCTCGATGAGCCGCCGAAGGAGCGTGCCGGGTCCCACCACCTTGGCCTGCCCGACATAGTCGGCCAGCCGCCGCGGCCGCATCCGCGCAGCCAGCGGCGCGGCCCGAGCAACATTGGCGGCCCGCGAAGCAGAGAAGAGATCGGGAGCCGGCATCACGCACCCAGCCAGACGAACTCGATCGCCGCATCGATCTCAGAGGATAGGCTTTTGTGCACAGGACACGTGTGGGCCGCCTGCTCGAGCAAGGGCCGCTGCGGGTGATCGGGCGGCAGCGGGATCGTGAGCGTGGTTCGCAGGCTGGCGATCCGCCGCGGGAGGTCCTTGCTCATCTCCTTCACGGTTTCGGCCTTCATGCCGACGAGATTGAGACCATGCCGCTCTGCCGCGATACCCATGATCGTCATCATGCAGGAGCCGAGCGCTGTGGCGACCAGATCGGTGGGTGAAAAGCTCTCCCCCTTGCCATGGTTATCCACCGGCGCGTCGGTAATGAGCGTGGTGCCGGACGGACCGTGTGTGGCACGGCACCGCAGCCCGCCTTCGTAGGTACTCGTGAGACTGACCATAGAATGACTGCTCCTGAGGAAAGGGATGTCGCAACAGTTTACCGCGCGGTCCCGTCGGGCAGTTGCTGGCTGCGGATCACGATCGTCCGCAGGTACGGCGGTCGCCACCACGCGGTGAACGTAAACCGCGGGAAGCCGCCGCTGGCGCCCGGTGTGATCTCCCGCTCATCGACCACCATGAAGTCGGGACGCAGGGTGGGAAAATTTTTGCGGAACTTCGGGTCTGGGTAGTCATACGGCACGTCGGCTCGATAGGCATCGACGGGCACCTGAATACGCGGGTCGTTGATGAAGCCAGCCCGCTCGACCTGTTCCCAGCCGTCGACCACCCACTTCGAGGTGATCCGCTCTCGGGGCACTCCCTTCTGTTGCAGCAGCGCGATCGCGTCCAGCCTCGTCCGCGTGTCGGCGAATTCGTCGTGCAGGATCGCGATGCCGCGCAGCGCAAAAAAGGCGACCAGCAGCCAGCCCAGCATCGAGCGGCGGTCAGCGGCGGCACCCGAGTGCGCGGTCGGCAACGAGCGGGTGCAGGAGAGGAGCCCGCAGGTCAGCGCCGGCAGGAACGGGAGATAGTAGCGGGGGAAAATGCCGTCGGTGGTCTGCGAGACAAGCAACAGGGAAGCGCCGTAGGGCACGAGGTAGGCCAGTGGCAGGATGACCGCGGGCGGCAGTCGCCTCGCAGCCGCGGGCAGTGAACGGGCACGACCCGTCGCCACGGTCGCGGCCACGGCCACCGCGACGGTCACTCCCAGCACACCGCAGCGGATGAGGCCCACGCCCGCATCATGCAGAGCATGCCCGGTCGGTCTCCAACTGCCAGCGAGCAGGCCCAGCGGTCCTTCAAGCGACTGAGTCAGGGTTCCCGCCAGCACCCCCGCCATCGCGAGGGCCGTCACGCCCGCCGTGATGCGACCCCACCGCGTTCGCAGGCCGGTGGACACGTGCTCCACGATCCAGGGCAGGCAGAAGAGCATGGCCGGCAGCACCTTGAGCGCACATTCAGTGGCCACGGTCACCGCCTCCCGGGCAATCGACGCAAGCCCGAAATGAGCGACGGCTTCGAGCGTGGGGAGTTTGGTGGGAATCGCATACGGTTGCTGACTGAACCATCGGGTGCCGACAACCAGCGCCACCATGCCGATCACCCCGCAGAGCAACGAGGCCAGTCGAAAAACCCGGCGATCGGAACGGTTCAGGCCGCCGAACCGCCACAGGCAGAGCACGGCCGCACAGGCGATCGGTGCAAACCAGACCGGCTGCCGGATCGTACCTCCGAGCACGCCAAAGAGTGTGCCGATCGCCAGCCATGCCAACGCCCACCACGGCACGACGTGACTGCTCCGTGCTCGTGAATCCTCGGCAGCATCGGCCGCCCGCGTGAAGCCATAGAGGCAGGCCAGCAGAAAGAAGAACCCCGGAATATCGGTCATGAACGTCGGCGCCAGCGGCAGAAAGAGCGTGCTCAGGCCCGTCAGGAGCGCAGCGAACAGGCTGTCAGCGGGCGAGAGGCTCGCGCGGCGGGCGATGAGATACACAAGCGCCACCGCCCCGAGCGCAAGTGGCCACACGCTCAGCCGAACGAGCGTGAAAGAGAATCCAAAGAGCCAGATCCACGCCGCCCCCCACCACACCTGGATGCCGAGCATCGCGGTCGGCCAGCCGTTGTAGGCGAATCGGCCCGTCTCCGCGAGCGATTTAGCCATGTGGATGTAGGAGAAGTCATCGATGTAGCCGCCTTCGGCGAACGGCCAGGCGACGAGGATCGCCAAGAGGGTGACCAGCACGCAGAGCAGCAGGTTTCGGGTATCAACGCTCATCGGACAGGCTCGCCGAGCACCATCTCTATTCCTCAAAGGCCCCCGATACTACCCAGTTTTGGTGGCTGTCACCTTTTTCTGGGGACGGACTACCATGGTGGGAAGAAAACCTCATGGGATTCCGCTCACTCCAGGCCTGTGCCGCCGCCCTCCGCCGCGAGCGGGAACTCGTCGAGATTGCGCATCCGGTCGATCCCCACCTGGAGATTGCCGAGATTCAGCGGCGGCTGTTTCGCGTTGGAGGCCCGGCCGTCCTCTTCACGAACCCGCGGGGCTCGGCCTTCCCGATCCTCATCAATCTCTATGGCACGAAGCGTCGGATCGAGCGGATCTTCGCCGACTCGCTCGATCGCGTGAAGCGGCTGGTCGAACTCAAGATCGATCCCACCCAGGCACTGGCCCGGCCCTGGCGATACTGGCGAAGCCCGATCGACGCCCTCTCGATGCTGCCCAGGCGGGTGCGGTCGGGGCCTGTGATCGCGCATGAGATTCCGCTCTCACGCCTGCCGCAGGTGACGAGTTGGCCCGGAGACGGCGGTCCCTTCATCACCCTGCCGGCCGTCTACACCGAGGATCCACGGCACGCTGGAACGCGGCGGGCACTCGTGAAGTCGAACCTCGGTATGTACCGCGTGCAGCTCGCGGGTAACGACTACGAGACCGACCGCGAGGTCGGTCTCCACTATCAGTTGCACCGTGGCATCGGCCTGCATCATGCCGCGGCGCTTGAGCGGAAAGAACCGCTGAGGGTGGCGATCTTTGTCGGCGGCTCGCCTGCGCTTGCCGTCTCAGCCGTGATGCCGCTGCCCGAGGGACTCTCCGAACTGACATTCGCGGGCGTGCTGGCTGGCCACCGACTGCCGATGATCACCCGCGGCCACAGTCCGGCGATCTATGCCGACGCCGACTTCGTGATCGAGGGCACGATCTCGACCGGAGCCACCAAGCCGGAGGGACCGTTTGGCGACCATCTGGGCTACTACGCGCGGCGGCACGACTTTCCCGTGATGCGGGTCGAGCATGTCTGGCATCGCGAAGGCGCAATCTGGCCGATGACCGTCGTCGGCCGCCCCCCGCAGGAAGACACGCTCTTTGGCTGGCTCGTGCACGAACTCACCGGCCCCGTCATTCCCACCGTGCTGCCGGGCGTGTCGAGCGTGCACGCGGTTGACGCCTCCGGGGTCCACCCCCTGCTCCTGGCAGTCGGCAGCGAACGCTACATGCCCTGGAAGCGGTCGGGCCGGCCCGCCGAACTGCTCACACAGGCCTCGGCAATCCTTGGCCAGGGACAACTCTCACTGGCCAAGTATCTCTTCATCGTAAACGGTGGCGATGCCCCTGGCCTCGACGCCCACGACGTGGCCCCCTTCCTCGCGATCCTGCTCGAGCGGGTGGACTGGCGACGCGACTGCCACTTCCACACCGAAACCACGATCGACACCCTCGATTACTCCGGCAGCGGCTTCAACGCCGGCTCCAAACTCGTGGTCGCGGCCCGCGGCCCAGCCGTTCGCACACTGCCTCGCGAACTCGCAGCCGGCATCTCGCTGCCCGATGGCTTCCGCAATCCACGGGTCTGCCTGCCTGGCGTCGTGGCGGTCGAGGGGCCGCGGATCGAGCCACGGCCGAGGCTTGAGTCACCGAACGATGACAGCATCTGGGCGACGGCCACGACCGCGCCGTGGTCGGCCGACATCGAACGGCTGACGGCGGCGATGTCTTCCGACCATCCGCTGCGGTCCTGGCCGCTGGTCGTGGTCGTCGATGACAGCGACTTCGCCGCCGCGAGCCTGGAAAACTTCCTCTGGCTGACGTTCACACGGTCAAACCCCGCGGCCGACGTGCATGGCGTTGATGCGGCAGTGCACCAGAAGCACTGGGGCTGCCGTGGGCCGCTCGTGATCGACGCCCGGCTCAAGCCGCATCACGCCCCGCCGGTCGAAGAGGAACCGGCCGTGTCAGCCCGCGTTGACGATCTCTGCCGCCGCGGTGGCCCGCTGGCCGAGATACTCGGCCGGGCGTGAACACCTGTCCGCAGTGGCGAATCGTGAAGGACGAGACCGAAGGAGTTCGACCCGTGGCCACGAGTTTTTAACTTGTGGAATCCGCTCCCGGACACGGACAAGTTGAAAACGTGCCGCCACGAGGAGGAACACCCAGCGCCAGGCCCGGAGGGCCGGGTCAGAACCAGCCGACGGAGGTCGGCCAAGGCAAGGTCGGCACGATGCCGAGCCTTGCCATGAAGCGGCCTCAACCGATCGATGCGATCCGAACCGTCGTCGAGATCGAGCGATGGCCGGTGCGACGACGGTAATTCTTGCGGCGAGCGAACTTCTGAACGTAAATTTTCTTGCCCTGCACGACCCCAACCACTTCGGCCTTCACTTTCGCACCCTTCACGACCGGCGCGCCGAGCGTCAACACGCCCGCCTTGCTCACCGCCAGAACCTCGTCGAACACCACCTCGCTGCCGGCCGGCAGGTGGCGGAAGTCGATGTCGAGCACCTCGCCCTCGCTGACACGATACTGCCGACCGCCATCGACAACGATGGCGTAGTGGTAGCCGGTGCCCGCCATGGTGGATGCGGACGTCGAGGAATCGCTGGTCGATGCAGACTTGGCCATGGTGGTCACCGCTGTGAAAGGACGTTGGGGAAAAGACGGGAAGGAAAACAGTCAACGCGACCCAAAACGGGCTTTTTTTACGAGCCTCTCAGCGTAGCAATGGACCGGCCCCGGGTCGAGTGGGGCTCGAAAACATGGGTTTTTACGGGAACCGCACGGTGCGGCCGGTCGAATCCCAGGCTTCGATGAGCAGGTGCTCGGGCGAGGCGCTCTCCTTGCCGGTCACATGCAGCTGCACGTGCGTGGCATCTTCAAACTGGGCAATTTCGCGACGCTTCCGGTTGTTGATCCAGGTCGCCACCTCGTCGTGCACCGTCACGTTGAGCCGGGCGATGTCGTCCCGCGTCGCGGAAAGCTGGAGCGTCCGCATCACCTCGATCGCCATGCTCTCGGCGGTCTTCACGATGCCGGTGCCCGAACAGGTGGGACAGTCGCGGAAGATGCTCTTCCGCAGCGACGGACGGATTCGCTGCCGCGTCATCTCGATCAACCCGAAGGGGCTCGTCCGCAGGATCTTGGTCCGGGCACGGTCCCGCTTCATGGCGTCGTGCAGCGCCTTTTCAACCCCGCGACGGTATTTCTCGCGCCGCATGTCGATGAAGTCGTTGACGATCACGCCACCCAGATCGCGGAGCCGCAGTTGGCGGGCAATCTCCTTCGCCGCGATCAGGTTCATCTGGTAGGCGTTCTCCTCCGCCGACTTCTCGGTGCGGAAGCTGCCCGAATTGACGTCGATCGCCACGAGCGCTTCGGTGGTGTCGATCACGATCGAACCGCCACCCTTGAGCGGCACCTTCCTTTGATGGATGCGGCTGATTTCCTCCTCCAGGCCGTAGCGATGGAAGAGCGGCTCCTTGCCTTCGTAGAGTTGCAGCCGCGAGACATACTTCGGCATCACGAGTTCAAGAAACTCCCTGGCCCGCTCATAGGCGGCAGGCTCGTCGATCAGAATCCGCCCCACGTCTTCCGTGAACATGTCACGGATCGTGCGGATGATCATGTCCGACTCCTGGTAGATGTCGATCGGCGCGGAATACTTCCGCATCCGTCGGACAATCGACTTCCAGAGCCGCAGGAGATAGGCCATGTCTCGGGCCATCTCCGACTTGGTCCGTTCGGTGCCCGCGGTGCGCACGACAAACCCGACCCCCTTCGGCGGCCGGAGGTCGAGCATGATGTCGCGGAGCACCCGCCGCTCATGCTCGTCGTCGATCTTCTTTGACACGCCCACGCGGCCCAATGGCGGCATGAGTACGAGGTAGCGGCCCGGGATCGAGATGTAGGTGGAGAGCGTGGGCCCCTTGGTGCCAAAGCCCTCCTTGATCACCTGGACGAGCACCTCGTCACCGCGTCGCAGGACATCCTGAATGGGTGGCTTCACCCGCGGCCGGTCGCCGAGGCGGGGCTTCCGCCGCGTGGCAGTCTTGGGTCGCCCGTCTGCATCGCTCTCCTCGATGTCGGCACCGCGAGTGCCGGCCTCCCCCGCCTCGAAGGCCTTGTCGGGATCGAGGCCGCCCTGACGGTAATACTGAGGCTCGACGTCGCTGATGTGGAGGAAGCCGTTGCGACCCACGCCGAAGTCGACGAATGCCGCCTGGATGCTCGGCTCGATGTTGACGATCCGACCCTTGTAGATGTTGCCGACGAGATTGTCCTGGCTGGTCCGCTCGACGTAGAGCTCTTCCAGCACGCCGTCTTCCATGATCGCGATCCGGCACTCTTCCGGCTGCGACACGTTGATGAGCATTTCCTGTTTCATATCCGTTTTCCTTTCGATGACTCTGTCCTTCCCGGAGGAAGGGTGTCACGTTGGCAGCCCTGCTGCTACGCGACCGTTTCTGCGAGCAGCCGACGCAACTGGTCGCGCAGGTAGGCCTTCACCTCCCGGGCGGCGTCCATCGTCAGCGCTTTCTCCGCAATCGCGCGGCATTCGGCGGCCGAAACACTTCGGACCACCTGCTTGACTTCAGGGATGGCGCTCGCCGGCACACTGAGCTGCCGCAGGCCCAATCCCAGAAGCAGCTGCGTGTACATCACGCTGCCGCTCATCTGACCACATACCGTCGCCGGCACGCCGGCCTCGGTTGCCACGTCCAGCGAGCGGCGCAACAGCCGCAGCACCGCTGGATCACAGGCGTTGTACAGTTCGGCAACCTCCTTATTGCCCCGATCGACCGCCAGCGTGTACTGGATCAGGTCGTTGGTGCCGATCGAGACAAAATCGACCTCCTTGATGAATGCGTCGAGCATCATCACGGCGGCGGGCGTCTCCACCATCATGCCGACCGGCATCTTCGCGTTGAACGCGATGCCGTGCTCGGCCAGATCTTCCATTACGTCCGCCAGGACCATGCGGGCCTGGCGCAATTCGACGATCGTGGAGACGAGCGGAAAGAGCACCCGCACGTCCCCCAGGGCGCTGGCCCGCAGGATCGCCCGTAACTGCGTGCGAAACATCGGCAACTGCCGCAGCGAGAGCCGGATGCTACGGAGGCCGAGGCAGGGATTCCGCTCCTCCTCCGACTGGGTCTCCGTGTGCATCTTGTCGGAGCCAAGATCGAGCGTGCGAATGACCACCGGCATGCCGGGCATCGCCTGCACCACGTCCTTGTAGGCGGCGAAGTGGTCTTCTTCGGTCGGCTCACGCCGGCTCGTCAGATAGAGAAACTCCGTCCGGTAGAGGCCGATCCCGTCGCAACCCCTGCTCAGGCACTGCTCGGCCTCACTGGGAAACTCGATATTGCCCGTGATCTGGATTCGCACGCCGTCAGTGGTGACTGCCGGCAGATCCCGCAGCCTGTCGAGCTTCTTCGCGACGGTGCGGGCCGCCTCTACCTCGAGCCGATAGCGGGCGATCGTCTCCTCATCGGGCTGGAGAATCACGATCCCCTGATTGCCATCGAGGATCACCGGCTCGCCACCCGACACGTCGGCGAGGAACGGACCGATGCCCACCACCGCTGGAATCTCGAGACCCTCGGCCACGATTGCCGTGTGGCTGCCAGGCCCGCCCAACTCCGTGGCGAAGCCCTGCACGAACCGCCGGTCGAGATTGGCTGTTTCGCTGGGCGTGAGGTTGTGGGCCAGAACGATCACCGGCTGCGAGATCGCGGCAAGCGTCTCACGCCGCTGGCCCAGCAGGTTGCGGAGCAGGCTCTTCTCGATGTCGTAGATGTCGTGCGCCCGCTGCGAAATGTGATTGTCGAGGTTCTGAAAAACCTTCGCGTAGCGGCGGAGCGTGCGGCTGACGGCATACTCCGGCCACCAGTTGCGGTCGCGGACGGCCGTCGCCAACTCATCCTGCAGCTTGGCGTCGTGGAGCATCGCCAGATGGGCGTCGAAGATGGCGGCGTACTGCTCGCCCAACTCAGCCCGGATCGCATCGCGGTTCCGCTCGATCTCGCGGGCCGTCTCGGCCACGGCGTGATTGAGCCGGGCAAGCTCTGTATCAACGGCGCTCCGTTCCACGAAGCGGCGCGGAATCCGGAAGCCCTCGCTGTCGAGGACAAGTGCCTCGCCGATCGTGACGCCGGGCGAAACGGCGATTCCCTGGAGTTTTAGCATGGGGGCGCATTTCCCCCGCGGGCTGCGTTGTGTCGGCCTGGGAGATCGCGCTCATGTCATGCTGGGCATGGCGGCTGCGATCATGATCCCGGCGGCACTCGCGCCTCGCGGTTCGTTGCGGCTCCTTACGTTGTATGGACTGCGTTTGGACTGGGTATGAACTGCGTACAAAAAATCCGGCTGGCCGTGGCCGCCGATCATCACAAACCTTGAATCCTCGACGTCCTGAATCCTCGATTGACGAGAATCCTCGTCGTCTTGACGGGCCGACTTTATCGGCCGTCGTTCCTTTCCTGTTCGTTGAAATTGCGGTCGAAGAGGCTACCAATGGCCTCGAGCGCCTCGCGGGCATCGGGCCCCGTTGCCTCCACGACCAATCGCGTGCCCGCCTCGGCGGCGAGCGTCAGCACGTCGAGGATGCTTTTTCCATCGACCCGCTGCGAATCACTGAGCAGTTCGATCCGTGACTGCCACTTCCGGGCCTCGCGCGCGAGTTGGTCTGCCGGCCGGGCGTGCAAGCCCTGCGACATCCCAACCACGACCTCGCGCGAGACCACCTGCTCACTCATGCTGTCCCGAATTTCTATCAACCGTGCCTCATTTTCCCGCGTCACAACGGGGTTCACGACGCCACCCCGTGGCTGTCGGCCTCCTCCAAGAGGTGCTGGATGTCCATCGGCCCCTTGGCAGACTTGAGCTGCCGGCAGAACGCTTCGTCGCGAAGCTGCCGAGAGATGTTTTCCAGAGCCCGCAAATGATCGCCGGGCCGGTCCGGCGGCGACACAAGCAGGAAAAACAGCTGCACAGGCTCTCCATCGAGGCTCTCGAAATCGACGCCGTCATGGCTCACGGCCACCGTGCCGACCAGCCGGTTCACGCTGGGATGCTTGGTGTGAGGAACGGCCACTCCGCGGCCGATGCCGGTGCTGCCAAGGTCTTCCCGCTTCATGATGGCCTTGACGATGCTCTCCAGATCACCCGCAGCGATACTGCCGGCGTCAACGAGCGACTGGGCCATCTCCCGGATGACGCCGTCCTTGGTATGGGCATCGACGTGCGAACGGATAGCATCCGTGGCCACAAAATCGGAAAACTTCATGCGTCTGCGAGTTCAGGATTCGCGCGTGTTGTGCACGTGCTTGTGATCCAGAACCTTCTCCTTGTGTTTTCTGAGCTGTTGCTCGAGCTTTTGGACGGCCCCATCGACACTCCGCCAGAGCTGGCCGGAGTGTTCCCGGCTGACCATGTCGTGAAAATGCTCTGCCGAAGCGACGATTTCCACCGTCGGCAAGGCTTCATTTTCGAGGTCAACGGTCACATTCAGGGCTGTGAGACGGCTGAAGTACCGCTTCAGACGCGAGACCTTCGACACAATTTTTGACTGCGTGGCGCCGCTGAGCTGACCGTGCCTTGCTGAAACGTTGATCTGCACTCGGGATTTCCCTTCTCTGGCAAAACTTTCCGGCGATTCCCTGTCCTGCGACTCGTCCCGCAACTCCCTGTCCGGCGACTCCCTGTCCCACGACTCACTGCGAAACCACGGCCGGACCACGCCCGGCCCTCAGGGCCCGCCAGAGGAGATCCCCGGGCTGGGCCATCTCCGGCTCCGGCGGCGAATCGCCTCTCAATTCGCCGATCATAGCACCCCTCGCTCCGCCGACACAAACCGTCCGCATGCCGCGGCCTCAGGCCGCACAAAACGACTGCATACTCACTCCTCGACGGGCTCCTCGGCCGGCCCCTCAGCAGGGCTCTCGGGTGATTCCTCGGCCCTCACGGCCGGTTCGCCCGCCGCGCGGGCCGCGCTGCCAGAGGCCAGACTCCCGCGACGGATCTGCCCCTTCTCAAGCTGATTTTTCCACCAGAGCACGCCCTCCCGCCGCATGTCTGGCTGACCATCGGGGCGATACCTCGTCCGGTCTACGGCGGTTGGCTGCGTGATGTCGATGAGCGCCTTGCTCGCATACCGCCGCACCACCAGGCTGGGGTCGTCGAGGGCCTCGACGAGCGCGCGATCGGCTCCAGCGACCAGCTCCTCGTCGGTGAAGCCGCGGGCCATCGCCCAGATCGCATCGGCCTTGCCGTGTGGCCCCCGATTGACGAATGAATCATAGAGCCGGGTGGCGGCATTGCCGCCCCGCGCCAACGCCAGCGGCACCGTGGCGTTCTGGAGCTGCGACCACTGTCGCTGCTCCAGCTTCCGTCCGGGCGACTCCGCCGAGAGTTGTTCGATCAGGTCGTCAAATTCGCCGATCAGCGCCAGTGTGGACGCCGCCAGCATTCGGTTTTCGGCTCGCTTGTCGGCGGCGAGTTCCCGCAAGGCACGGGCCAGCGGGGCCGTGGCCGCAACCTTGGCGGCCAACGCCTCACCGGCCGCCTTCTCGAGCCGTTCGGGCCTCACTCCCGACTCGATCCAGGAGGGCAGCACGCGATTGCGGACGACGGCGACCCGGCCGGGACCGTTGCTGCTCCATTCGAGCGACATGCCCGCGTCGAGCATCCCCTGCGCATCGATCCCCTCCAGCGGCCGCTCCACCGGCAGCCCGCCCGCGGCCGTCTGCCGCCACGCGAGTCCGCGGGACGCCGCGTAGATCCGCGACCGTACCAGCGGCGGCGTGCTGGCGGGATCAGCGCCGGGAAAGCGATCAAGTTGCGCCTCGATCGCCACCGGGTTCAACAGCCCGGCATCGACCGTACCGAGCAGCCCGCCCGCGGTGATGCCCAGCCGCGCGTCGGCCCGACTGGCCCGCGCCACGGCGCGTCCAAACACCACCTCGATTCGCGGCACGCCATCCGCATCGAGCGAAAGCACCGCCCGGGTTTCGGGAAGCAGGCGAATCGTCACACCACGGACGTGGAGTTCGGGCTGAAACGCCGGCGGCACGAGCAGGTCTTCGCGTTTCTGAAGCGGGGATCCCACGGGAAAGAAGCTCCACGCCGTCGTTTCCGACGACTCCGTCAGATGGAGGAGCACGCCCTCGCCACCCACGAATCCCACCGCATCCTGGGGCTCAGCGGAGCTGGCTGCCTGCTCCGCACCCTGCAGGGCTGCCGGTGGCGTGGCTTCCGCAGCCGGTTGCACGGCCGCCATCGCGACCGGCGGCACGGCCGGATCGTTCAGGGGCTCCACCGCAGTGACCGCCGCCACGGGTTGTGCAGGCGGCGCCGCCTCCTGTGCCGGCTGAGCCGGGGGAACTTCCGTTGTCGCTCCAGTGGCGACTGAAGCCTCCGGCGGAGGGCTCGCGTTCTCAACGGCGGGGGCTGGCGGCGGCGGCTCCACGCTTGCCACCTCCTGTGACTCACGCCCCCCTGCCCCGGTGAGATTTCCACCAAGCAGCGACCAGGCTAGCACCCCGGCCAACGTCAGCAGCAGGGCAACCGCGACCGCCGCGGCCGCCCATGCCGCAAGCGACGATCGCCCCGCCGCTGGCCGGACTGGCTGCCGCTGGGGATCGGCGACACTCTGCACCGCGGCCGCGGTCGGCCTCCGCGCGGCCGTCGACGCTGCCACCGCATCGCGGATGGCGTGCGCCGTTTCCCGCGACTCGTGGTGGCCGTCGCCGGCGGAT
Source organism: Planctomycetaceae bacterium (assembly GCA_947459185.1). Classification (GTDB taxonomy): domain Bacteria; phylum Planctomycetota; class Planctomycetia; order Pirellulales; family UBA1268; genus CAMCQY01. Next base: position 78,053 of record CANHCU010000002.1, read on the forward strand.
TTCGTCGCCCCATGTTCCGTTGCAGCCCGATCCTTCAAGCCTGCCAGCAGGCCCCACAGCCGCTGCTGAATCCGCTGCCGCTCATCGCCGTGCAACCCGTGCTGCACGGTGGGATCGCGGGCCAACTCCGCCAGCAGTCCGTGACAGGCGGCCACCTCCGCCAGATGCAGTTCCGACTCGATGCAGATCCGTTCGAAGGCCTCCAACTGGTCGGAGGAGAGCGTGTTGTCGAGATATTCAGCCACGGAGTTGGGGTCTTCCGTGAGACCACGGCCATCTGTTTTGGGTGCGCCGATCGCAGTCCGGCCGACGGCCGTGCGGATGCGGTCCACGAGGTGCGTGGCCACCACGCTGGATGAAACCTTCGCCCCCAACTCCTGCTGTTCACCGTCGGGAAGAACGCCGTCCAGCCAGGCCAGCAGGGTTCGGAGTGTGAGACGCATGGGTGTTGCTCCTGGCCGCCGTTGCGGAGGGGGGAAGGAGGGGCTTCTCCTTTAAGAGTGGCGGCCTGCCAGGATTTTCGTGCGGAAATCGGAAAAAAACAGGCGAAATGGCAAAACCGGCCGGCGGCGACCCTTCCGCCCCGGATCTGCGTAGAGAAAGAAGTGCAGACGTTCCGTCTCGACGGACTACACTTCTGCAGGTTCGTGAAGGGCTTCTGGAGACACTCCGCATCCATGACCGCCATGCCCCGACATCGTCGCCAAGCCATCCTGCGAGAGGCGTCCGGCTACATCGAGTTGGGCGAACTGCTCGTGCAGCAGGACACCCCCGTGCCGCCGAGCGGCCAGAAGTTGCTGCATCGTGCGCTCGATCTCTTGGCACTGCTGCCTGAGCCGACGCGGTCGATGGCAATGGCGAAACTGCTCGAGGGAGAAGCCCTGCGGGCGCTGGGCCGCTTTGAGGAGGGTCTGGTCGCGCTCCGTCTGGTGACCGAGCAGGAGCCCAAGCGGCTGGAAGCATGGCTGGGCATGGGCTGGTGCCTGAAGCGATTGGGGCGGCTTGAAGACGCGATTGGTTCGCTTGAGCAGGGACTGCACGCCTCGCCTCGGGAGCCGATCCTGCTCTACAATCTCGCCTGCTATCATTCGCTCGCCGGCCGAGTGCAGGCCGCCATCGAGCACCTCACAAAGGCCATCTCGCTTGACGATCGCTATCGGGACCTCACCGGAGCCGAGCCCGACTTCGATCCCATCCGGCAAGATCCGCGGTTTGTTGCAGTCACGCACGTCACGGTTTGAACGTGGCAATCCACCATGACGAGCATGACGAGCCCAGCCCTTCAGGAAGTCGTCGCCCTGTTGGGCTGCCCGGCAGCGGGGAATCCCGCACAGTATCTCTTTGAGCGGATGATCGCCGCGGCGGGTCTCGACTGGCAGTTCGTCTCGCTCGACGTGCAGCCCGAACGGATTGCCGAAGCGATCGCGGGCACGTCTGCGATGGGGTTTCGTGGCTGCCTGCTCGCAGGTCCGCTGCGGGCTGCGGCTCTCTCGGCCGTCGCGTCGGCCAGTCCGGCGGCCACGTTCGCCGGCGCGGTCGGCCTGGTCGAACGGCAGCCTGCTGGTCCTGCGGGCCACATCACCGACGGCCGAGGAGTGTTGGAGGCGATCCGGTCGCACATCGATCCGGTGGGCGCTCACGTGCTCATCGTCGGCGCCGGCGCGGCGGCGAGGGCCGCGGCGCTCGAACTGTCGTTGGCCGGCGTCGCCGAGATCATCATCTGCGATCGCACGCCGGAGCGGGCAGCGTCGCTTGTCGATGCGGTCACTGCGATGGCCGCTGCCCCTGCCTCGGCTCTCCCCTGGGAGGCGGCGATCGCGATCCCCGACCGGGTCGGCATCGTCGTGACGGCGGTACCGGCCGATGGCCAGAAGCCGGCTGCACCGCTGGCTGGCCTGCGTCCTGACCTCGTGGTGGCGGACCTCGCGCTGGTCAGTCAGCCCGCCCCGGTGGTGACCGCGGCCCGTGCCGCCGGGGCCTGCGTGATCGACGGCCTCGAAATCCATTGCGAGCGGACGGCGATCGACTTCCACCTGCTGACTGGCCTGGAGGCCGACACGGAGATGCTCCGCGACGCCCTCGACGAATTCTTCAGCGCCTGATCAGCCCGCCGCGGCCGGCTTGGCGAGCCGCTCGATCTTCTTGAGAAGCGCCGTGGCGCTCGACCGCACGTCACCCACGGGATCACGCGTGAGCTGCTCCACGAGGTCGAGCAGTTGTCGGGGCGGCGGCTCGTGGGTCGCATCGACGAGCAACGCCACCCCTCGCAATGCGTTGACGACCACGAGGGCCCGCTTGTAACGCCGCGACTGAGCGGCCGGATCGGCCGCCGCGTCGGGCCCCATGACGACGTCGGGGAGAGCGAGCATTTCCGCAATCCCCTCGAACGATTCCGCACGGCCTTGGCGAGCCATCGCGAGCGCCGCGTTGAATCGCACGTCGTCGGCCGTGTCGCCGATGAGTTGCTCGAGACGTTCGATAGCCGCGGGGCCGCCGAGCACGCCGAGCGTGAAGGCAGAGGCCGACCGCAACTGCACGTCGTCGCTCTGCGAGGCTGCGATCACCGCCGCGGTCACGACGGATGCATCGTCGAACGATCGGTCCGCTGCCACGAGGTTTGTCGCCAGCACTGCAAGCGCCTCGACGGCCGCGCGGGCCGTCTGCGGATCGGAACCACCGCGGGCTCGCGCCACCAGCGGCCCGGCGGCAGCGGGAATGGCGAATTCGCCCAGAGCCCGGCAGAGATAGAGCCGCAGGGTCTGCGACTGCTCACCGGTGCGGCCACTGGCAGCTTCGTCGTCGAGGATGCGGCCCAGTTCCGTGGCGAGCGACTCGTCCGATTTGAGTGCGGCGCCGCCGGGGCCACGGAGGTCATTGGCAAGATTGAGGGCCGCCTGCCAGCGGCCTTCGTTGTCGCGGCGGAGCGTCTTCACATAGGCCTGCGGGTCGCTGCCGAGATGGGCCAGCCAGTGGAAGGCCAGCCATACGCCGACGATGATGGCGACGATCACGCCGGGCACGAGAAACAACTGGACGAGAAACGCCGCATTGGGCGGCTCGACGGGCGGCAGCGAGTCGTCTTGGGAGACGGTCCGGCGGGTGGAGTCGGCCATGAAGGGTGTGTCAGCCAGATGACGTGCCGCACGCTTTGCGACGCGAGGGGTGGTGGAAGGACAGCGATCAGCAAGAATCAGGGGGCCGGGTATGGCATGCTTGGCCACGCCCTCTCGAGCACTCTCGCTACACCAGCAGTCTAGGTGGTCACCCCTGTGCGTCAACGTCCGGACCTTTCCGAAGTCCCCCCCCCTGCCCCGCCAATGCCCGCGGTCTGGCTCGATGTGTCGCTTCCAACGGTCGAGGAAAATCTCGCGCTCGACGAGGCCCTGCTGGAACTGGCCCACGAGGGGCTGTCACAGGCGACCTGCGTCCGCACATGGATGGCGGCAACGCCCGCCGTCGTGCTCGGCTCGTCGAGCCGCATCGACGAGGAGGTCGATCCGCAGGCCTGCGCGGCGGCGGGCGTGCGGGTGGTGCGTCGGCCCAGCGGCGGGGCCACCGTGGTGCTCGGGCCGGGCTGCCTGATGTGGTCGGTGATCACCCCCTATGCCGAGGGCGTGCCGCCGATCGAGGCGATTCATGTGGCTATGCTCGAGCCGTTGGCCGCTGCGATTAATGACGCGTTGCCCACGCCGGGCACGCCGGGCAGCCGGCGGGTGGCCCGCCGCGGCACGAGCGATCTGGCGGTTTTCACAGATTGCGACATGACCGAACGGAAGGTGTCGGGCAATGCGCTGCGAGTGCGACGGCACGGGGTTCTCTACCACGGCACGCTGCTCGACCGTTTCGATCTTGGACTCGTGGGGACAGTGCTCAGGCATCCGCCCCGCGAGCCCGACTATCGATCGCGACGGCCGCACGGCGAGTTCCTCGCCAATCTGGGCCTCGGCCGAGAGGCGCTTGAGCAGATCGTTCGAGCGGCGTTCCACGCCACGCTCACCGACGGCGAGTGGCCCCGCGACCGCGTCGCCCGACTCGTCGCCGAACGCTACGGCACGAGCGCGTGGACAAGCCGGTTGTGATGCGTCATCCCATCGCTCGCGCTCCGGGCTTGTATGAATCGCCGCGTCATCCCATCGCTCGCGCTCCGGGCTTGTTTGAATCGCCGCGTCATCCCATCGCTCGCGCTCCGGGCTTGTACGAATCGCCGCGTCATCCCATCGCTCGCGCTCCGGGCTTGTTTGAATCGCCGCGCCATCCCATCGCTCGCGCTCCGGGCTTGTACGAATCCATAAAAGCCCCCGGCGCAAGCCGGGGGACTGCCCTGGCAGCCTGGGCAAGATAATCGGAAAGTGGGGGATGGGGGGTCTGCCGATCGCAAGGTGATCGAGTTCACCGAAATCCGCCGATCCTCCCTATGGCGGATGGGATTCGGTGTCGGGACCGTGGCCGATGGTCGAAAGAAAACAGTCTTTCGGCAGCGGCTGCTCCTGAGTAGGGTTCCCGACCCGATCGACAGGAAGTCGTTCGAAAGTTCGCTCCAGCGACAGCCCGCAACAGGAGGTTGCCAACTATGCGTTTGCACATGAATGCCGCGGACGTGCGGCGATTGGTCACGCATTACTTCCTCGATCTCGGCGTGGACAGCGCCGAAGTCGATGACGTCCAGGAAAACATCCGGATCGACAGGGGCCGCTGCGTGGCCCGCTGCTACCGCGTCGCGGAGATGTTCGCGATGTGGATGATCGATGTCGGTGTCCTGCAGTTCTACGACGCCGACGGCGAGATGCTGCACACCGTGAACCTGTTCACGGAACTCCAGCCGCAACGGGCCGCCGCCTGATCGCGGCGACGCTGCGAGGGCCTCGGGCATAGTCCGGCGCGACCGCTGTGCCGGCATGCCTGAGCGAGTATTCGATCATGTTCTGAAATAGTGGCGGTGCGGTGTCTGGGGGGAGAGTGCGCGCGGAGGCGGAGCCACCGTCGCGCTGTGGGGGTGGCCTGATGGCCGGGGGAACTGGCGATGTCTGACACGTTTGATCTGGTGCGATCGCCGCGTTTGTCGATCGTCATCCCCACTCCTGCCGACACTGCGGCCATGGAGGAGACGCTCGTCAGCGTTCTGGAACACCGGCCCGACGACTGCGAAATCGTGGTGTCGCTCGGCTGCGAGTACGCCGACCCGTGGAATATCCGCGAGGAGGTGCGGTTCGTGCAGGCGCCCGCCGGATCGACTCTGGTGGGCTGCGTGAATCTCGGCGTGGCGGCCAGCGAGGGCGAGGTGGTGCATGTCCTCGCCGCGGGCTGGCGGGCCACGGAAGGCTGGACCGATCGGCCGATGGAACGACTCGAAGATGACGATGTGGGGGCTGTCGTGCCGCTGGGAGTGGCGGGCGACAACCGCGATCACGTGGTGTCGGCGGGCGTGCGATGTGCCGTCGGGGGGCGGCGAATCGACGTGGCCGCCGACACCAGGTGGCGCAAGGCGAAGGCGGCTGAGTGTCCGCCAGCCGGCGCGACGGCGCCGCAGGGACCGGTGCTCGAGGCCGGCTTCTGGCGGTCTGACGTGTTGAATCTCGCCGGCCGTGGCTTCACGACGGTCTGTGGCGATGCGACAGCCGACGCCGACATGGCGATCACACTGTCGCGGAGTGGTCTTCGCGTGGTACTGGAACCGTATTCCCACGTCATCGCTCCGGCAGCGACATCGGGCAGCGTTCGCACGCGGTCGTTCACGGCGGGGCTGCACGCGGAGCGGCTCTTCTGGCGGAGCGTGGCGGGGTCTTCGTTCGTGTCGGCGCTGGTGATGCATGCGGTGGAGATCGTGCGGCATGCGGTGACGAGGGCGCCGCTGGGCACGCTTCCGATGCTGGTGGGCCGGATGGTGGCGGTGCTGCAGTTCGGGTCGTATGTGTCCCGCTATCTGCAACTTCGCCAGGTCATCCGGCAGGCGGCGGACTCGGGTCGTGTCAGGCAGGGTGACGAGGACCGGCAGACGATCCGGATCGACGAGTCGCACGCCGGAGTCGGTCGGCCGCGGCATCGCGCCGCGCGTGAGGCAGCTCCGCTGCGAAAGTCGGCCTGAACGCACGCCGCGTCACTCCCCCTCCGCCGTCGGTGCAGATGTGTCTTTCTCACTGTCCTGTGCCGCGAACGGCAACAGGCGTTGCGGATCCTTGGCTGGCAGAGCCTTCCGCCGCGGGCCGCTCCGGCCGAGCGTGCGCCGCACCGGATCCTGCTGCATCGCCCCGCGCCGGTCACGGCGGCTGCCGTGCCGCTCAGCCACGCCGCGGGCCTCGCTGCGTGCCGCGGGGCCGCTGCGCACGATCGCCAGACGGCGTTTCGCCTCGCGAATCGCCTTGGCGTGATCGACGATCGGCAACGGATACTCGTGGCCGATTACGCAGCCGGCCGACCGTTGCACGTCTTCCGGCATCGTCCAGGGCATGTGCACATACGCCGGTGGCACGCCGGCGAGTTCGGGCACCCAGCGGCGGATGAACACGCCGCGGGGATCCTGCTCGACCGCCTGCTTCGTCGGATTGTAGATCCTGAGTGTGTTGATGCCGGTCGTGCCGCTCTGCATCTGGAGCTGTGACCAGTGGATACCCGGCTCAAAGTCGAGGAAGTGGCGGGCGAGAAACAGGCCCGTAGGCCGCCAGTGGAGCCACAGGGAATAACTGGCGAACGACACGACCAACGCCCGCATCCGAAACGTGAGCCAGCCGGTGGCGACGAGGCTCCGCATGCAGGCATCCACGAGCGGATAGCCCGTGCGCCCCGACTGCCAGGCGTCGAGCCACTCGGGGCGGACCTCGGTTTCGCGCAGGCCGTCGGCCGCCCGGAGCATGTTGTGAAACTCGATCGCCGGTTCATCCTCGAGCTTCTGCATGAAGTGACAGTGCCAGTGGAGCCGGGATTGCATCGCCTTCACGCTCCGCTGCCAGGCCTTAAGGCCGGCACGGTCGCGCGGGCTCGTGGCCGTGAGCAGGCTCGCCTGCACCTCCCGCCGGCGGGCCTCGCTCTCCTGCCAGACGGTTCGCATCGAGATCGCGCCGAATGCCAGATACGGACTCAACCGCGAGCAACTCGTCGGCGCCGACAGCGGGCTCGAGATGCCGCCGGAGTAGTGCCGCCCGCGGCTCGACAGGAAGTCGTCGAGCACGTCGCCCGCCGCGCGCTCGCCACCCCGCTGGCGGTCCTTCGTGTCTGCGGGATACCCTAGCCCGCGGCAGTCAAGCACGCCGGCCGTGGCTAGCCGTGCGACGGTCGTGAGGCCGCCGCGACCGATACTCCGCGGCACGTTGGCACGGTCAGCCTCCATCCGCTTTTCCCACAGCCTGTTCCAGCCGTTCCGCGAGCCGAGTCGCCGCACGACACCGGTCTGCGGAAGTTCGAGAAACTCGACGCCGGCCTCACGGGCCCAGCGTCGCACCCGTCGGTCCCTGACGTACGTCACGCCCGTGCCGGTCTCTTCGTGAGCCACGAGCAACCTAAAGCCTGCCTCGCAGCGAAGGTGTTCGAGCATCGCCACCGCTTCGCCCCGGCGGGTGATGAGCCGAATGCCGAGCCGGCCGAGGGCGGCCTCGAGGTCGACGAGGCACTCGCGCTCGAACCCCGCGTGGCTCGCATCACGCTCGGGCTGCGCGAGCACCTCGGGCTCGTAGAGAAACACGGCGAACACGGCTCCGCCCCGCGCTCGGGCCACGGCCTCGGCAAGTGCCGGATGATCGGCCACCCGCAGGTCACGCTTCAGCCACACACAGACCGGCACTGGGTTATCGATCATCGCGACACCAAACGGGATACGCTCCACCGACTACCGGTTCAGTGTAGGCGCGTCGCCGCCGGCGTAGACCTCACGATCGCCCTCGACCGTCAGCAGCAGAGCGGACGCCGGGATCTGACCGGAGCGGGCTGTGGGCTTGGTCCGGAGCGTGACCTGGGGAGTGACAGGTCGCGTTTTCACCGGTAGCCGGTGCGATCCTGTTGTCGCGGGGCGTGGGCTGGTAGAATCCGGCGGCTTCAGTCGCGCCCTCGTAGCTCAATTGGATAGAGCGTCAGCCTCCGAAGTTGAAGGTTACAGGTTCGATCCCTGTCGAGGGTACTGGTTTTCTGGCGATTCGCTCACCGCCTTGGCTGGCAGTTCTATCTGTCATACCCGCGGGAACGGCGGCTGGTGTGGAGGACGCTCAGCCCGATCACCTGGTCGCCGCGGCAGCCGACGATGACGTCGTCGGGCCCGAACTTGTTAGCGGTGGCATCCGCTTGAAGAGCAGCATTGGATCGCCGTAATTTTGGGCCTCGTCACGCAGAACGCTGCATGAGGTTTCCAAACTCGCGACGGGAAAGCGGTTGCGGCAACGGCTTGCCTGCTTCTTCCAGCGTTTCAATTGCCTCTTCAACGAGTTCACACAACTCGCCAAACACCTGTTTGGCATCGTCGCCATGGCAACCGCCGTAGAACAACTCCGGACAGCTGCCGATGAAGCAGTTGTCTTCGTCTGACCACTCGACAATCTTCACGTATCGGTCGCCTTTCGCCATTGGTTCACCTCGTCGATGGCCTTCCGAACCGCTTTCTCATGATACCGATGTGCATCATCGCTATCCCTCCCCGATATCGTAACCAACTTGGCAAGCAGCGGATGCCTGTAGTTTCGATGACTTCCTTTCCCTGGTCGCTCCTCGAACCCGGCGTTCACGAGATCTTTGAGAAGTTCGCGAATCTTACGGGGCATCGGAGCGTCCTTGATGTACTGATTCTTGTGTAGTGTACATGCGCACAACGACTACATCAAGCCTCCGGGCGGGATTCTGAGGCCCACCTTCGCGGGGCGCGCAAAACGCCAGCGTGAAATCTTGCGGCCGAAGCCGAAGTCCTCGGGCGCATCCCAGAGTTCCTGACGTCATGACGCCCGACGATGTTTGCCGCCGCTACTCGATCCCAAAGGCGATCCAGTCGGTGCCGCGACCGGCGGGCTTGCGCGTAGCAGTTTGGCTGCCGTCAAAACCGAATACACCAATCGCACAGCCGGAATCGGATTCATCCATCCGCGCCAGCGGGACATGCGGATAGGACAGAATCCGCCGATCCATCGTCACCACTTCACTTCCATGATTCCGCAAGGCTTTGGCTTTCGACGAAAGCCGATCGTCCTGATGCACCCACCATACCCACGCATGCGCGTCGAGAACGATCACTTCGTTGCGTCCCACTCATCTGCAGCAACGCCCTCGAACGGTTGTTCGTACTCAACCTTCAACCCGCTCAGTGAATACCGCCTCGTCTCGTCAGCAACCTGAGAGCTGATCGGGCTGATGGTCACGTCCACCCGTTGGCCGGGCTCGTACGGCAGCTGATCAAGCGTCACGGAGCCGTGGGCACCCACGGTCGCTTGCACGTGCATTTGCTTTTCAGAGGGATTCATAACGCGTCGGCATAGTGGTTCGAAGACGCCACTGCATGAGCATATGCTCCCATTGAGGTCCACGGCATTAGTGCAGTTTCGCCAGCGCAATCCGCGATACCGGTGCCGATGCTTACGCGGTGGCGGGACCAGATCTGCGAGTTGGTCGAGGAATTCAAATGGCGACAGCTCGGCGACGCCGTTGGCCCCTGGCCGCGTGGACTTCCTCGAGCGGCCCGGTCCGACCTAGTACTGCAGGCTCTTTTCTGGTGTCGTGGGGCACGGACAAGCCTTCCGGGACATCGACAACATTTTTTCCGTCGGCGTCCTGCATCTGACGTCGCTCTGGAAGACTTTCGGCAGAGACGGCGGATGGTAATATTTCCCACTCGCGAGTATCTTGTTGCGGTTGCCGACGTGTCGGGCTCGTTTTGCATGGATTCCACCACATGGACAGCCTGTTTGCCTGGACGATCACCGCTCCCGCACTCATGCTCATGGCCGCTGTCCTCATCCCGCGGGACTGGGCGAACGAGCATCTTGAGTTCATGCGGCGGCTGGCAAAAACCGCGACCGTGGCGGCTGCGGCACTTGCTGCTGTCGTGGCTGTGTGGCTGGCCTTCGGAGGGCCGATCGACGTTCGCCTGGCGGTTGTGCCCGGCCGGCCCGCCCTCAACTTCGGTGTCTACTTTGACGACCTCGCAGCGATCATGCTGCTGCTGATCAGCTTTATCGGGGCGGTCATCTGTCGATACGCGGTCCGCTATCTCGACGGCGACCGCGAGCAGGGGCGATTCCTCTGCTGGATGCTCTTCACGCTCGGCGCGGTGTTCCTGCTAGTCACCTCCCGTAACCTGCTTCAGTTCGCTGCCGCCTGGCTCTTCGCAGACCTCGGCCTCCATGAACTCCTCTGCCACCACCGCCATCGGTCCTGGGCCCTCTGGGCCGCACGGAAAAAACTCCTCATCAGTCTGCTCGGCAACGCCTTTCTGATCGCAGCCTTGGCGGTGACATATGTCACCTTCGGCAGCTTCGACTACGCCGACCTATTCGCCAAGGCAGTGGCCCTGCGGGAGCAGTCGGCACCGAACTCGATGATGGTCTGGGCCATCGGAAGCCTGTTTGTCCTGGCGGCGATGACCAAGTCGGCCCAGTTTCCGTTTCACAGCTGGCTGCCCGATACGATGGAAGCCCCCACGCCGGTTTCCGCTCTGATGCACGCTGGCATTATCAATGCCGGAGGGTTTCTTGTGATCCGGCTCAGCCCGCTGCTGGTGCTTTCGCCCGCCGCTCTTAGCCTGCTGGCGATAATCGGCGCGATCACCGCGCTCCTTGGTGGCGTCGTGATGCTCTCGCAGACGAGCGTGAAGCGGTCGCTTGCGTTTTCGACAATTGCCCAGATGGGCTTCATGATGCTCCAGTGCGGGCTCGGCGGCTTTTCCGCGGCTTTGCTCCACATCGTCGCGCACTCGCTCTACAAGGCCCATGCCTTTCTCAGCTCGGGAAGCGTGCTGGAACAAGCCGCCCGCACACAGCTGACCCAGGCACGCGCCCGCGGTGGTCGCGCGGTGCTCGTCACCGACCTCCTGGCCGTCGGCGGGGCAGTGGCGATCCTCGGGCTGACCCTCGCCTGCTTTGGGATCAAGATCACAGAAAAACCGGGCGGGATCGTCCTCGGCTTCGTGCTGCTATTGGCTCTCACCAACCTGCTCTCCACCTTCTTCGCCACGCGGGTCCGGAACCTGTCCCTCCTCGGGATTGCGGCGGCGGTGGTGGTGGCGTTCGCCTACTTCGCAAGCTTCGAGATCATCGACCACCTGCTGGCCGCCACGATGTCGCGACAGCCCCTGGAGCGATCGCTCCTCGATCGGGCGGTGCATGTCGTGGCGTTGGCGAGTTTTTTGGCGATTTTCATCGTGCAAAACTTCATTCAGAACTTTTCGCATCTGGACTGGGTGCAGGTCTTTTACGTGCATGCGAACAACGGCTTTTATCTCGACATTCCCTTCCGGCGGCTGACCGGCTGGATCTACGGCCAGCCGGCGGCCGTCTCGTAGCCCGTGTCTTCCAAGGTGGCACACAGCTGATGACCAGAGTTACGACGAGCGGTGAAACCGCTACGACCAGACTGACTCCCGCGGAACTGAATCCCTCGGCACTGGCGCCGCATCTCGCAGCCGTGAAGGCAATCATTCCGCCGGTCTGGCCATTGGCTGACTACGTGGCAGTCAACCCGTTTCTTGGCCTTGCCGACCGGCCTTTTCTGGTCGCTCGCCAGTTGCTCGCCGATGTTCGCGTCTGTGACATTCTGCCAACAGCCGAATGGTTTCGACAGCGACTGAGCACCGGGGCGATCACGGCGGCCGACCTCGACACCGCCCTGGCCGAGTGCCGGGAGGAGCATCCCGAATGGTTCGCCAGCCTCACGGTGGAAGCCTGCCGGGCCTTGCTCGACGACAAGCCGGCAGCGGTCGGGGCCGAACGCCGCTACCGAACCGTGTCGGAACTGGTCGACGAACGGACCGGTACCCGCTGGACCAGCCACATCGTCACGGACATCTCCCGGCACTGTGCCGGCCACTTCGACCGAGGGCAGGCCAGCTGGCTGAGTCCCTGGCTGAGCTTGCCGCTCTACGAGGCGTGGCGGCAGCGGGCGCAGCTAAGCCGCCGGCTCGACGAACTTGGCATCCGTGGATTCCGGCAGTTGGTCGCAGCGCTGCCGGATGATCCTCGCGAGGCAATCCCCGCCCTGCTGGCCCGGCTGGCCATTCCCGAGCCGCACATCGAACGATTTCTGCTGGCAGAACTTTTTTCGGTCGCCGGCTGGGCCTCGTTTATTCGCTATCTCGCCTGGCATGCCGAGGAACAATCATCGGCTGCGGACGACCTGACGGGGCTGCTGGCTATCCGACTGGCCTGTGACGTGGCCCTAGCCGAATCGAGCGGTTCAACAAACCTGCCCGAGGGGCTGGTGCCGACAGATCCCGAGCCGCCCGACCCTCTGCTGGCTGTGCTGGCACGCTACCTGATGCAGGTTGCCGGTGAGGTCAGCCATCGCCGCAGCCTGCTGGCCGACATTGCCACGGATAAACAGCCGGCGGCGACCAGACGGCCGACGTTGCAGATGGTCTTCTGCATCGATGTTCGCAGCGAGGTGTTGCGACGCCACCTCGAGGCCCAGAGCAAGCTGGTCGAAACCTGTGGGTTTGCCGGATTCTTCGGGATGCCGCTGGAGTTTATTCACCTGGGCACCGCGTACGGCGCCGCTCATTGCCCGGTGCTGCTGCAGCCGACTTTTCCGGTCTTTGAGCGGCTGCTGGGAGCATCGGGAGAGCGGGTCGACGCGGCCATCGACCACCGGAAGCTGCTCCGGAAGGGCCGCAAGCTTTGGAAGGGCTTTCAGTCGTCAGCGATCTCCTGCTACAGCTTTGTGGAGTCGCTGGGGCTCGCCTATCTGCCGAAGCTTTTCACCGACTCGATTGGCTTTACGCGGCCCGTGTCCGATCCGCGAAACGACGGCCTCTCGCGGGACGAGCAGCGACGGCTCGGCCCCGACCTGGATGGCTCGGATGATCCCCTTCCGCTCGACCAGCGGATTGGTCTGGCCGAAGGCATGCTGCGAAACCTCGGGCTCACTGATCGGTTTGCGAGGATCGTCGCCATCTGCGGCCATGCCGCCACCATGGTCAACAACCCCTACCGTGCGGGCTACGACTGCGGCGCTTGTGGCGGTCATTCCGGCGAGCCGAATGCTCGCGTTGCCGCCGCCATTCTCAACGACATTCAGGTCCGTGCGGCACTGGCCGAGCGGGGCATCACGATCCCTGCCGACACCTGGTTCGTGGCGGCCGTGCACCGGACCACAACCGATGAGATTGAGTTTTTTGGTCCGACGGGTTGTCCTGTCACGCACCGCGACGAGTTTCGGGACATCCTTGCCTGGACAGCCGCCGCTGGGAAGGCAACGCGGCTTGAACGGAGCAAGCGGCTGGGGAATGCCACCGATGAGTCGGTGCTCTTCCGGGCCCGCGACTGGGCGGAGGTTCGGCCCGAGTTGGGTCTGGCGGGCAATGCCGCCTTCGTCATTGCCGACCGCAGCCGAACGATAGGGCTCAACCTCGGTGGCCGCTGTTTCCTCCACGAGTACTCCTCGGCGAAAGACCCCGAGGGAAAGGTGCTCGAACTGATCATGACCGCCCCGCTGGTCGTGACCAGCTGGATCGGGCTGCAGTATTTTGCCTCCGCCGTCGACAACCAGGCCTTCGGCAGCGGAAGCAAAGTCATTCACGACGTGGTGGGTCAGTTTGGCATCCTTGAGGGGAACGGTGGCGACCTGCGGGTTGGCCTCCCCTGGCAGGCGGTTCACGATGGCACCAA
>CANHCU010000003.1 GCA_947459185.1 Planctomycetaceae bacterium
AACCTCGCCTTCGGCGAGGCGGGCCGCGGCAACAGCCTCCTGAACAACCGCGCCGCCCCCGGCACCGCGTTCGCCGGCACCGGCATCCGAGCCCAGGGCAACCTCGTTGGGACGACCATCCGGGGCAACACCCTCGCGGGCAACCACTACGGCATGGCCTTCATCAACGCCCAGAACCTGCTCTTCGGCGGCAGGCGGGTGGGCGAGAGGAACGTCATCAACAACAGCAGCATCGCCGCCATCTTCGTCGAAGGCAACAACGCCGGGTCGGCACAGGTCGGCACCATCCTCGGTGTCGGGAACAAGGCTAACGTCAAACCAGTCCAACGCGTCAAGGGGGCGAAAGGGCTATGAGGCCCTTTCGAGTTTCCGGCACGAAGCGGGGCACGTGTGCACGCTTGTCGATCGCAGCCTAGCGACCCGCGCCGCAGTCGCTTCGGATCAGCGCTCAATCACCACGCGCACCTGCATGCGTGCGTGACCGACGGAGTGTTCATCCCGACCGGTGACGGGCCGCCGGCCCCCCTGCGGGCAAGCCGCCTGCCGAAGATACTCATGATCCGCCCGGCCTAAATAATCGTCAAAAACCTGGCATATCCAGTGAGCAGCCGTGTGGTATCGGCTGCCGTTACCCCAACTGGATATCCCCATGCATGACAACCTTTCTGAGCGAGCGGCGGAGCTCGCCCATCTTGTAGATCTGATTCGCACCAGCCTCTCGCTGGCCGACTCGGCGATCCCTCTTCTCAACGAGCAGTTGCAATCCCTCGCCGAGATGGGAATCGACAACCTCGAGTTCGAGGGGCCACGAATCTATTCGCGGACGGCAGGCTGGTCGCCGGCGTTCGACGACGAGCAGATTATTTTCACAGCAGCACTCACGATGCCTGGCGGCCTCGGCTGCATGGTTTGGAGTGCCGACGACTACGCAACGCGATACGGCGACTCGCACCATGAGCCGCCGGTCCTGAGGGATCGCTTCGTCGTGTACGACAAGCTTCCGCCAATCGTGCGGGCAATGATTCCGGGCGTTGCCCCGAAGCTCATTGCTGAACTTCTCTCATGCTTCCACGTGCTGGCTCGGTAATGCCGGCTCTGCTGATGTCGCGCTCTGCCGCAGCGTAGCGGCCATCGCGGCGAGCACGACGGGCGGCGAGCTGACTGGGGCCAATGTGGCTTCCAGGACCGCCGCCAGTTTTTCTTTTTTCAGGAATGACCAATGAATAATTCCACTCCAAAGGGACCCGATCCCGAGCCCGACGATGATCGTGACGCGGAGCGACGCGACGTCGACCTTCCTCAGCCCCAGTACTTTTCAGCGGGTGTGCATCGATTTCGGCAGCTACTCGCCGAGCTCATCGCCCGACGAATCAGGAAGAAGCATGGGCGGCCGCCGGATGCCGGCGAATCGTCAAAGAGCTGACCGCGTGCATGATGCCCCCGGAGCCAAGGGCCGTGAGGTCGGCTCCGGGGGCCATCTGCAACGGAGTGTTGTAATGCGACTATAAAAGTTTTGTTTCAGCACGCCGGAGCTTTACAATCGGGGTCTCGGGATGGATCCCGTCCAGCCCGTTGGCGGTCAATTGTGCCCAGCCGGGGCGATATCAGACACACTCAAGGAAGGGTTACCATGCGTCACTCTGAGCCGATTCTGCATTCTGCGGTGCAGTCAGTGGCCTCACCGCTTGGCGATCGCCTTCGAAATGCGGTGAAGCTCTATGTGGACGAGGTCTTCGATCGCACGATCGTGGCTTTGCAAGCCCTTCTAGAGCCGATTGGCGTCGATATGACCACGGCCACTTTCGCTCCGGGCTTCGTCGCGGAATTCGCGGCAGTCGTACAGGTGGCCGCGTGGGAGAATGCCGGACTGCGGGACCATATTCCGCTCGAATTCCCACCCGCCGCCACTGCCATGTCGGACCTCGTGTGGCGGTACCACGTGGATCCGGCCGCGTTCATGGATCCGGCTCCCGGCACGGCTGTATTCAACCGCGTGGTTGAGGCATGGGCCAAAAACTGTCATCCCGACGCCCGCGAGATGCTGGGAGCCGACGTGGTGATGGCCGCACCGCCGAGCCCAGCAGAGTATGCCGCGGCAGTAGCACCGGTGATCATCACCATCATCGAAAAAACGAGCAGCGAGGAGAAGTCCAATGACGCGTAGGAATGGAAGCGGAGGGCGACGCGGGCGAGTGATCCGCAAACGGCCAACTGGCAGGGGCGTGATGTACGGCCGGCGTAGCCAGAGTAAAGCCAAGCAGGAGCACTCGTTTGCATATCAGGTAGACGTCGCGATCAAGCGGGCACGTGATTTGAACGTGCCCCTCGCCGTGGACGCCGCACTGATCGCGCAAGCGGAGCGGACAGGACTCTCGCATATCGGAGACCTCTACGTCGACGATGGTGTCTCCGGCTCTGAACTCAGCCGCCCAGGGCTCGACAAGCTCATCGCCGACCTCAAAGCCGATCGGTCGATCTCCCACGTATTTGTCCACAAGCGAGACCGTCTCGCGAGACCTCATCGGACTTCCGACGGGGCGAAACTCGAGGAGGAGATTGTCGAACTCGGCGTGATCATCGTGTTCGAGAACGATATTATCCAGCCGCGGCGACCGGGCGAGGACGATACGGTCGAGGTCGTCACCCGTGACATCGAGTATTCCCGGAGCGGCCGCTTCAGCTATGACCTGAGCGACCGCGTTTTGAAGACGGCCAAGGTCATCGCCGGCGAAGGCTACCGTCTTGGTGGGCCCGCACCCTACGGCTTCGTCCGCATTCTGGTGGACGCCAGCGGCAAGAAAGTCGAGGAATTGCCGCCGGGCAAGAAGGTCGACCAGCCGGGGTGCCGGGTGCGGATCAAGCCCAAGGACTGGGAGAAGATTCGCGTGTGGGTCTGGATCATCGAGCAGTTCGAGCGGGGCCTCGGGACGCGGGCCATTGCCAACCGGCTGACCGCGCAGGGCATTCCTACTCCAGCCGCTGGTTCAAAGCGGAAGCGGAACGGCATCGCTGTGCCCGTGAGCACGGCATGGCACTCCGAGACGGTGATGCAGTTACTCCGTAACCCAGTCATCATCGGGCTGCAGGCTTACGGTCGGCAGTCTGCGGGCACGCACAAGCGGTGGTCGCCCGACGGCCCGCGGGATATCGACGACCGCGATGTGGTGATCGACTCCGAAGGCCACCAATTCCTGCGGCTGATCTACAACGAGATCGGGGAATACATGACGGCACCGGCGGGATATGAGCCGCTCGTCGAGCCGGAACGGTGGCACCGGATACAGGAGAAGCTTGCCAACCGCACAAACCCGCAGGTTCGCAAGCCGAAGTCGCGGTCGCTCGACAAGTACCCACTGGCCACTCGCGTGTACTGCCTCTGCGAAGGTTGCGGTGCCCTGATGTACGGCCACGAGCAGCACGGGGATCGCAAGTACATCTGCGGTCGCTACGAGGATTCGGACGGCCGGGAGTGCGAGCACAACACGGTCTCGTCGGAACGGCTGTTCGAGTTTGCCTGCCGGCTCGTGACACACGGCCTCGGTGTCGGTGCCGGCGAAGCCGCCATGCGTGACAAGCTCCGGGAGCACGCAAGGCGGGTGCGAAACGCGACACCCGAATCTCACCGAAAGGAAGAGGCCGACTTCTGGGCGGCAAAGGTCGTCAACCTGGTGGGCGACGCCGAGACCGCCGGCCGCCGCATGGCGATTGAACGAGACGATGCGGCATACGAGATGCTCAAGCGGGAATATTCGCGGCTGAATCGCGATCTGGCGCATGCCAAGGCGGAACTTTCCAAGGCTACGAACGCCTTGTCGGCTGCCGACGATCTGCCCATCGACGAGGAAGTTGAGGCAGGGATGCGGCTCGTGCGGCACCTGGCAGCCGTGCTGCTGGACCCCGACAACCGAGAGGAGGCCCAAGATATTTTCCGGCGCCTTGGCATCCAGATCGGACTCACGTTTGGCGCCCAGAAGTTTGGGCCGAAGCGGTTCGTCCGCCAATTGAAGGGTGGCGTCGTCGTCTACGGCGATGCCAAGCTTCCCCGGCCCGAGCGATCAGACTCCGAGACGGAGGATGCTGCCCGGAAGCCGATCCCGGGGCCACAGACAGTCGATCCGTTCGCCAGGGCACTCGTGGCAGCGGTCGACCCCCATGCCCGTAAGGAGGCTCGCAAGAGCCTCAATCGCCGCCAGGCCGTGGCTACCACGAGCACGGCCTCAAGCGGCACACCCGGCGGGAAAACCGCCGGGGGCCTGACCAAGGACAAGTCGTTCGGTCGTGACAATAGCAGCGGCCGGCTGCTGCCTATGGATAACCGGGGCCCCTTCGACATTGCGACCCTGGCAATTTTCCCGGAATACGTCGAATTCGACGCCCAGGATGTGCTGCGGTTCGTGGTGCCGGGAGCCGCTGGGAGGACGATCAAATGACGGCACGCAAGGCTTGTCGCGCGATCCCCTCCCGGCCCGTGTCTTCGACGGTTGGCGAACACGTTGTTCGCCCCGCGGATTACACGACCCATGGATATCTTCTCCAATGCCGGCGGAGCCGGCAGTTTCTCGTTTGATGATTCCTCGAACTCCAACTCCCAGCCCCCGACCGGCCGCGGCCGTGTCCGGAGCGATAGCTTTGGCCTTCCCGAGCGGTCAGGCCTGATTGATCTGGCGCGTACCTATCTCGACGCGCAAGCTCGGTTGTGGCCGACGCTGGTCGGCACTCCCGCCGTGCCAGTCGCAATGCCAGCGACGCTGGAGCCCATGGCAGACGACTTCGAGCGGCGGTTCCGGCAACAGCACGCAGAAGTCTTTCGTCCGGACGGCATGCCGCCAGAGTGGTCGGGGCTCGGGATCGCTTATCTCAGGTTCAGCGACGAGGGCTCCAATCCACGATCGCTCGACCAGCAGCTCCTCAACGTGCTGACTCGCGCCCGCCACGACGCCATCTTTATCCCGTGGCAGTACGTCTGCGCGGACGCGGCCGTGAGCGGCACCCTTGCCTGCCGTCGTGGCTACACCGTTGCCAAGATGCTCGTCGAACGCCGTGTCGACACCAGCGTGGCGTCTTTCTTCATCGACGACCTTTCTCGACTGAGCCGCAACACGATTGAGTCGCTCCGGGTCGGTGAGCTGGCGGAGATCACGGGCGTCCGGATCATCGGCGCGAGCGATGGCTTTGACAGTTCCGGACAGCAGTCGAAGATCATGCTGCCGATGATGAGCTCATTCAACGAGGTCTTCATCGACCAGCTCAAGTCGAAGGTGAAACGTGGAATGGACGACGCCTTCAGGCGGGGCGACAACATCCAGCCGCCCGGTGTCGGGTATCGGATGGTGCCGGTCACCAACCCCGACGGCAGCCTGGTGTTCACCCACAAGAACACCGTCGAGAAGCGGGCCGAGGTCGATCCTGAAGCCGCCGAATGGATTCGCCGGGGCGCGGAGATGATCGCGAATGAAGGCAAGAGCCCGATTGATGTCGCGAGGCTGTTCAACGAGCAGAAGGTCGGCAGCAAGCAGACGTGGTCAGACAACCGAGTCCGTACCGTGGCGGCAAGTTTTTAACTTGTCCGTGCCCCGGCACGTATTCCACAAGTTAAAAACTCGTGGCCACGGGCGGGGCAAATTTCGTGCCGAACAGGGTTGTGCCTGGCACCCTTTCGTCACTCCAAATCCCACTTGGCGGCGAGGTAGGCCATCACGGCGGCCTTCTCTGCGCCGCTGAGCGGACGGTTGAAGACGAGGATCTCGGCGATCGTGCCGTCGAAGAACGTCTGATCAAGGGGCGAGAAGCAGCCCACGCGAACGCTCTTCGCCCAGCGATTGCGGCGTTCGATCATCATCTGTCGTGGCCCACCCGTCTCCTGCCCTGGGATCGTCACGTCGAACCCGACCAGGTAGTCGTATTCCTTGCCGTCGCTGCCTGTGAGCAGACGGGCGCTCAACGAGGGCTGCCGCGCGTTGGGCGGGTTCGTGAAGGCGACGAACGCCGTGATGTCGGTCGGACTTTCGGCCAGATCGGGGAGCGTGAGCCGGGTGGAGCGGCCTCCCTCGAACGTCACGCCCGGCTTGCCGCTGAATCCATCCGCGGTGAAGCGAGGACGGTGTTTTGCGTCCGTCTGTACGGCATGCCGGTCGTGGCCGCTCTTATCTTTCCAGGTGGCGACCAGCCCCGCGTCATCCCGATCGATCGTTCCGGCATCCGCCGCATCGAGCCAGACCTGCAGGCCACCGCGCAGTTCTGAAGAGAGGCTCAAATCCGCCGCCGGAAAGGCGACGATGCCGCCGTTGTGCAGATCGTAGGTGGCCCCGCCATTCATCCGCCACGATCGCCAGGCGTCGCAGGAGGCGGCGCGGAGCGTGGCGTTCGCAGCCAGGAAAGGCGTACGGTCGGGCGCGATGCCAAGCGACGCAAACGGAATCCGCCACTCGCAACTCCAGCCTTTTCCATCTTCCTCCCGGGATGCTTTGTAGGCGATCTGGCCGACGACCGCAGCGGCCTTTTCGGCCGGCAACTCGGCCACCGCCGGGCACTCGAAATGCCCATCTGGCCAGCCGCGGAACGTCATGATCGGCCCGGCCGGCGTGTCAAACCGGTTCTGCACGACGATCTCGACGGCATCATCATCGGGCCAGCGGTGCTCCCCCGAAGGTCTGGCCGGTGCCGTCCCTGATGCTGCGGATCTCGGTGCACGGACAGCCACATAGAGTGCCTCGTCGTCCTGCCCAAACCAGCAGGTGCCGGTGTGGTCGGACATGGCGGCCCCTTCGAGTGACCGTGAAAGCGTGATGCCACGAGCCTTCCATTCCGAGAGCGTGCCATCGACGGTAACCGCCGGCCCGCCGGTAGCGGCCGCCCGAAATCGCGTAGCCACGGTGAACGGCCTGTCTTTCGGCTCAGACGCGTAGCGATCGGCGGGGCGGTCGCACGGTCGGTTGGTCGCCGCCGGAAAGACCGGACCATGCGGGCCTTCGCGGGGCGGCACGCCCACGCCCGTCTCATCGATCGGACTGGCGGCCCGTTCCAGCCGCACGCTCTCGATCGTGCCGAGCGGCCCATCGAGCGCCGACCGCACGACGAGGAAGAGCGGCTGAATTCCGCTGGCTGGCTCGAGCCGCGCTACAAACTCGCGAAAGCGGTCCTTGCCGCCAGTGGCCCGCGGAAACAGCTCGCCAAGCAAGGCGCCGTCGCGACCGCCAGCCCGCAGTTCCAGCCGCACATCATTTTTCGCAAGCGGGATCGCCCCGCGATACTGCTCGAACCGGAAATACTCGACCTCGGCCACGGGCGAGCCGTCCTCCGAGATAAACCGCAGATAGACGTCGCGGGTGCCGGTGGCCGACTCCGCGATCTCGCCGGTCGCCTCGCGGAAGATCTGGATCGAGCCGCCACGCGGGATGTCGGTGACCGTGAGCGGCACAGTGCCGACGAGCGGGCCGTCCGGGGCGTCGAGCCGCGCCTCGATCGACCACGGGGCGGTGCCGGTGGTGCCATAGATCGCCCGCAGCCGCCGATACCCGGCGCCAAGCAGCACCTTGTCGTACCGCAGCCAGCCGCCGTTGGCGCCGCGGTAGACATGCCAGTTGTTCGTGATGCCCTCCATGCCCTTGGCCGCGTCGGCCGTGAGCACGAGTGGATCGGTGGCCTTTTCAAAGCGGGGATGAGTTCGCCCCGACCGGTCGGTGTTCATCGGCGTCGCGTCGCTTGCCAGCCGCACCACGACCGACTGCCAGTGGTCAGCCTTCGTGCTACCGCACTCGACGCTGCCGAGTGAAAACCAGTCGCCGTCCTTGAAGCCTTCGAGCCCGCCGGACGTCTTCGCCAGCCCCTCGGAGTGTGCCGCCGCCTGCCCGGTGGAAAATGTCTGCGACACCAGCTGCGGCCACCTCGGCCGTGCGGGCGGGTGTTCGAAATCGTGGCCGAATCGGAACGGCCTGCCGTGTGGAAAATCCTCCGCCGTCAGATCGGCGGACGTGCGTGTGAACAGACCATGGAAGCGGTTGTTACGGACGGTGACGTTGACGTTTGGCGGGTTGAACCAGATGTCGCGCTGCAGTGAGCCGGGTGCCGCCCAGAAGAGGTTGTTTCGCACGGAGACGTCGCAGGAGCCGTTGTCGAGGTAGACCATGCCGAGCACGTTCCAGTGCATCGCCGAGATGTCGTAGCAGTCGTGCATCACGTTGTAGATCAGCTGCGACCGCAGGCCGTTGAGCGTGCCGCCGCTCGAGAAGAAGCCGGTGATGAAGCCGGCATCGCGGGTTTGGAGCATGCCATTGTAGAGATGGTTGTGCGCGAAGAGCGTGGCGGCGTAGTCCATCGGGCCCCGGTCGCGGGACTGGAGGCTCGGGCCGTTGCCGTAGAAGTTGAAGAAGTGTCGGCCGGCGTTCCGCATCGTGTTGAACGTGATCGTGTGGCCGCCGACGAGCCGGTTTTCGTAGTCCTGGAAATCTGAGACGGCGTCGGTGATCGCATTGAGGTAGTGGGCCGTGTAGCTCACCTCGTCGAAGAGGCAGTTATGAATGGTGTGGCCGTAGCCACGGAGATGGATGCCGGTGCCCGCGGTCACGCGGAAGCTGCAGTTGAGAAAGGCGTTCTCATGGCCTGAAAGATAAATGCCCGTCTCGCCCGAGGTGATCGTGTTGCGGCCCTTTTCGACCTGTCCGATGCCGTACTGCCGGGTGAAGTGGGAGAGGTGCGTGAAGTGGCAGCCGTCGACGGTGCAGTGTGCGGAGTCTTCCAGCCGCATCGATGCGGCGACGACGTGCAGCCCCTCGATCCGGATATGCTCCCGGCCGCTCACATCGAGGGCGACCTGTCGCTTCTTCGCCTCGATAGCGATTGTGGCCATGGTGGCGGGATCGACGCCGGCGGGCGGAATGAGCAGGAGCGTGTTGTCTTGCCAGTTCCATTCGCCGGGCCTGTCGAGCGCGTTGATGTGGCCCACCAGCATGCCGCGGCCCAGTTGATGATCGCTGGGATACCGTGCGTCGTTGATTGCCCCGAACCACCAGCCTTGGGTGCGGTCGCCGACTTCCATCTCTCCGTCGCTCGACTGCTCGACCGTTCCCGTCTGGCCGCACCAGCCCTCATAATGAACGCCGTAGTAGATGGCTCCCTTCCAGTGGTCGGCCGGCTGGCCGGCGAGCAGCGGGCTCGTGACCCGGCCGGGGCGTTCCTTCCTCGTCTCCGGCGGGATCGAAAACTCACCGAACGTGGGCCAGAGCGGCGACAGATCGCTGACATACATGCCGAGATCCTTGGCGGACTCGTTCGGATGCCGAGCCTCGATCGTGAGCCGCCCGCCAACAAACACCTGGTTGCGGCCGGTGCCTAGCGTCCAGTCCATCGGGGCCCGCCAGATATTGTTGTCGGCGTCGTGCAGCTGCCAGCCACCGACGGGGTCGCAGCCGCTGATGACGACTTTTTCGCCCGGATGGGGCCGGACGGTGATCGGCCGATCGGCCGTGCCGCTGCGGGGGAAGACGACCGTCTCGCGGTAGGTGCCGCCGCGGACGACGAGCGTGTCGCCCGGCCCGAGCCTGTCGACTCCCGCCTGCAGCGTGGCAAGCGGCTTTTCGGCGGAGCCATCGGCTGCATCGTTGCCGTTGGGAGTGACGAAAATCTCGGCCGCATGGGCAGGCATGGCCAACGGCATGATACCGGTGCCAAACGAGGCAGCAGTCAGGCCGAGGAACAGGGCCGCGGTGGCAACGCGATGCGAACGGTGTGCCGAAGGCTCACGCATTGAAACCCTCTCTGGCGCATGGTGCGGATCAATGATGCCGGGCAACCTCCACCCGTAAGTCTCGTTTCTGCGATCGCGGCCGCTATTGGAGTTTCCTCCAATAGCGGGCCACCGGGGCGGGGACTACCTTGGAGGGAAAAGGGGGCGGACAAGCCCCTTTCGAGTCCGGTCCCCATGAGAAACCAGCCGCCCGGGCCAGTTCAGCCCTACCGGCAACCCCTACGAGGAGGTCAGCATGCACACGAACCCCGAACGCGAGACTACCGCAGCGCAGTCGGCCATGGAGAGCCTGGGTGGCAGAGGAAGCGTTCCACGACGTCGGAGTGCGTTTACGCTGGTCGAACTGCTGGTCGTAATCGCGATCATCGGCACGCTGGTGGGCCTGCTCCTGCCGGCCGTGCAGGCGGCCCGCGAGTCAGCCCGGCGAAGCAGCTGTACCAACAACATCAAGCAGTTGGCCTTGGCGTTGCACAACATCCACGACGCCAAGGGAAAGCTGCCGTTTGCGGCCAATTCGTGTGACACGCGATACGCAGGAACATGGACACCCAAAGACGCCACCTATCCCTCACGGACATGGAACGTCGACATCATGCCGTTCATCGAGATGGCCGATGTCTATGGCAAGCTTGACCTCAAGCAGGACATACAAAACTTCGCCGCGAACAAGACCGCCCTGCAGGGCAGGCGGATGCCGGCCCAGGAGTGCCCAAGCAATCCCTTTGCTACGGGTCTCCAGATGGCCAACACGAACAAGAGCACGGGCACCAAGGACTGGGACACGTGGTACGGAATCGCGCAGACGCCCGTCGAGTGCTACGCCGTCTGCGCCGGACCGTCGAACTACGGTAATCTCACGCCGTACGATTGCGCCACATGGTCCTACTGCTGGGACGCGAGTTCCGACTTCTATAACCCGTACTCCGCCAACGTCCCGGGGATGTTCAGCCCCAATGCGCCGTTTCAGTGCAGGTTCAAAGACGTGCCTGACGGCTTGAGCACCACGATCATGATTGGCGAGCGGAATGGCGAACAGGCCGTTCGCGGGGGCGTCTTCAACGCTGTCTGGAGGGCGTTCTTGACCGGGATCAGAATCAACAGCACGACGAAGAGCTTCGCCGATCCGGGGGCGGTTGCATCGTTTACGCCCGGCTTGAGCAGCTACCATCAGGGAGGCGCGTCGGTTGCGATGGCGGACGGCGCCGTCACGTTTCTCGCCGACGGCACCGACTTCGTCGTCTTCAATTACCTCGGTGGCCGCCGTGACGGCCAGTCAGCGAGGCTGCCATGACGAACATGCCACATCCGTCGAAGACGAACCGCCGCCCCGCCGCATCGGGTTCGCTACCCTGGCTTCGGCTGGCATCTGCCGGATTGATCGGCATCCTGCTGGCAGGCTGCGGCCCCGGGGTCCCGGCCGGCAAGGTCAAGCTCACCGGCACCGTGACCTTCGACGGCAAGCCGCTGGTTGCTGGCGTCTTGAACGGCGCCGCGATCAACTTCGCCGCAAAAGAGGGTAACGCCAGCGGCTCGGCGGCGATTTCGCCCGAGGGAGCCTTCACGGTCTACCTCGAGCCCGGAGAGTATGACGTGGCAGTTCGTGACAACGGGGGCACCGAGCGGGGGACGCCCTCAGGAAGCGGTCGGAAGCGAGAATTTTACCCGGAGGTCATCCCCGCCCGCTACACGATGTCCAACACGTCGGGCATATCCATAACCGCCGCGGCCGACTCCAAGCCGGTGACGATCGCGGTCGAATCGAAATGACTCGCGCGACATGAAAAGGGGACGCAGCCCGTAGTGTTCGGTACGGGATGCGCTGCCCCCCGTGGCGGCAAGTTTTTAACTTGTCCGTGTTCTCGGCACGGATTCCACAAGTTAAAAACTCGTGGCGACGGGTCGAGGGGCCCGAAAGCCGACGCCTCCACCCCCCGTGCAAAAACAGGCTACGATCACGGCTCCGGGAGAGCAGAGAGTTCATGATCGGGACGAGGGTTTTCAGGACGTTGCGCAGGCTCGGCGCGGTCATCCTCGCTTGTGCTGGTGCATGGTGCGGCCTGAGTTCATCGCCGGCCGCCGCCATTGGCACAGACACCGCCGCTGACGTGCAGCCGATCGCCGAGGTGCGGTCGCTTCCCGTCGCGGAGCTGGCGACCAACCCGCCCATCCGAATCCGCGGCGTGGTGACGCTCCGGGACGTCAACAGTATCGTCATCCAAGACGACACCGCGGGCATCTATGTCAACTTCGACTTCGCTAGAAAACGCGGCGTGTGGGAAGGCGACGGCATTCCAGACGCTGTCCACGTGGGCGACGAGATCGAGATCGACGGCACGATCGATCCAGGCGGCTTCTCGCCACCGGTGCTGCCTCGGGAGGTCCGCGTGCTTGGGTCCCAGCCGCTGCCATCGGCCCGCCAGACCGATCCCGAGCGGTTCTTCAGCGGCGCCGACGACAGCCTGATCATCGAAATCACTGGCGTGGTACACGGCATCACCGACGACGGCTCCGACTGGCGGCTGAATCTCGAAACGGCCGGCCAGCCGTTCGTGGCAATCGTCACCAAGTCGGCGATTCCTGACGACCCGCAGCAACTGGTTGATGCGGACGTCCGGCTCACGGGCGTGCCGCTGTCGATCTTCAACACCCGCGGGGAATTTCTCCAGCCGTTGGTGATGGTCGGGCGACCGGAATGGTTCACAATTGCGTCGCCGCCGCCGCATCCGCCGTTTGACTGCCCACCGGTGGCGATCTCATCGCTGGCACGGTTTCGGCCCGAGCCATTCCGTGGCCACCGCATCCGCACGCAAGGGGTCGTGATCCACACCGTCCCCGGGCAGGCCGTGCACCTTCAGGACGGTGCCGGCGGCGTGCGGGCTGCCACGCGGTCGGTCGAGGAGTTCAAACCCGGCGACCGGATCGACGTAGCCGGCTTCATCGACCGCCGCGGCCGCGTCGCCGGCCTCACCGACGCCGTCCTCCAAAAAACGCATTCCGGGCCGCCGCCCAATCCCACGATGATCACGCCCGACGAGATTGTGGCCCTGAACACGAAATCCACTCAGTCTGGCGTGATGGCCAGGCCCGGCGACTATGAGGGCTGCCTGATCCGGTTTCCCGCCCGCCTCCTGGAGGCCCGCGTGAGCAACGACGGCGGTCTCCTCGTGCTCTCGGCCGGCAAGACGAGCGTCGTGGCCGTCGCGGAACTGGCCGATTTTCTCTCTCTCCGCAGGCTCATGCCCGGCAGCGAACTGGAGGTGACGGGCATCGTGGCCACCGACTGGAAGTTCGACCCGACTCAGTGGCCGGCGACAATCCCCGATCGGATGACGCTCATTGTTCGGTCGGCCGACGACGTGCGGCTCGTCCGCAGTCCTTCGTGGTGGACTCCAAAACTTCTGGGCATCCTGCTCGGGGGCGTGGCAACGGTGCTGGCCGGGTCGCTCGCGTGGGCTTGGCTGCTGCGGCGACAGGTGAAGGTGCAGGCCGCGCTGCTTGCCGCCGAGATGCGTTCCCGCCGGGATGCTGCCGTCGAGTTCGATGCCACGCTCAAGGAACGGAACCGCCTGGCCGCCAACCTCCACGACACGCTCCTGCAGACGCTCGGCGGCATCGGCTTCCAGCTCGACGCCTGCGAGGGCAGCCGCTCGCAGGATGAGGCGGAGTCGAAGGTGCACTTCGACGTGGCCCGCCGCATGGTGAACCACGCCACTGGCGAGCTGCACAACTCCGTCTGGGCGATGCGGAGCCTGCCGATCCGCGAGCAGACGTTTCCCGAGGCGCTCAAGACGCTCGCCGGCCGGATCGGCGAGGGACATGCCGCCCGGATCGATGTGCAGACCTCCGGCCAACTCGACGACGTGCCCGACTTTGTGGCGGGCAACCTGCTGCTGATCGTGCAGGAGGCGATCTACAACGCCCTGCGGCATGGCCGGCCCAAGACGATCACCGTGCAGGTGAGCGACCACCCGCCGACGCATTCGATCCGAGCGACGGTGCAGGACGACGGTGCAGGCTTTTCGGTCGGCCGCCAACAGGGCGCGGAGCAGGGGCATTTCGGCCTGCATGGCATGCGGGAACGGGCGGAGCGGCTCGGCGGCAGCCTCTCGATCGAGAGCGAGCCGGGCGGCGGCACGACCGTCTCGATAGAGGTCCGCCGCCGCGACTATGACCACGACCTCGCGGAGCCGGCAGCAGCCGGTAGCCCGGCCCCGCCTCATATTGGAGTTTCCTCCAATGGCGACGGGCCTCCGGGGCAGGGTATTCCTCAATAAGCTGATCGCAAAAGCCTCCCCGCAAGAACCCTCTCCTACCGGCATCTCCTCCCGTGACCACACAAGCCTCTCCTCTGTCGCTTAGCGTGATGCTCGTCGACGACCATCCGGTCATGCGGGTGGGGCTGGCGAACGTGCTCTCGCTCAACCATGGGTTCCGTATCGTGGCCCAGGCCGATGACGGACGGTCGGCGCTCGCTCTCTGGCGGCAGCATCGCCCCGACGTCTGCCTGCTCGACGTCAGCATGGAACGGATGGACGGCATCGAGACGCTCCGTCGGCTGCGGGCCGAATTCCCCGAGGCCCGCGTGCTCATGCTCACGTCGTCGAAGGCAGGTGAGGACATGAGCCTCGCGATGCAGGCGGGCGCCCGCGGCTATCTCACCACGACGGTGCGGCACGACGAACTGGCCGCGGCCATCCGCGCCGTCCACCGGGGCGAGACGATCGGTCCGCAGATGCCCGCCCCGCCGAAGCTGGCGACGGACGGCCCGCTCTCTCAACGGGAGATCGAGGTGCTCGGCCTCATCCGGCAGGGCTTCAGCAACGACGAGATCGCGCGGCTCCTCGGTATCTCCGAACGCACCGTCCGCGCCCACGTCACCGCGATCCTCGCGACGCTGTCCGCCGCCGACCGGGCCCAGGCCGTCGCCATCGGCTTCGAACTGGGCCTGCTCAAGCTCTCGTCGAAGAAGGCCGGCTCCTGACGGAGCGGATCTCGCCTTATCTGTAACCGGCCGCCAGTCCAGCACCGGCTGCTATTGGAGTTTCCTCCAATAGCAGCCGGTATTCGGAACAGGGTAAACCTAACGTCTGTCCTGCACAGTCCTCAAAAACCATTCCGTCACGGCCTGGAGCCCCTTCCAATGAAAAATGAACGGGTGCCGTCCCGCAACGACACTTTTGCCAGAGCTACAGGGCCGGTCTCACGCCGCGGATTCGTCGCGGCGGCCGGTGCGGTCGCCGCAGCGGCCAGCGTGGTCGCCGACCCCGTCGCTCGCATGGCCCACGCCGCGGGAAGCGACCGGCTGAAGGTCGGCCTGGTCGGCTGTGGCGGACGCGGCACCGGCGCCACCTCGCAGGCGATCTCCGCCGACCCGGGCGTCGTGCTCTGGGCAGTGGCCGATGCGTTTGCCGACCAGGTCAAGGCTGGCGCCAACCTGCTGGGCCGCACGGTCGAGGAAAAGGCCAAAAACGACGCCTCCTTCAAGACACGGTTCGACTGTCCATCCGAGCGGCAGTTCGCCGGCCTCGACAGCTACAAGCAGGTGATCGATGCCTGCGACGTCGTCTTGCTCGCGGCCCCGCCGGCCTTCCGGCCGCTGCACCTCAAGGCCGCGGTCGAGGCAGGCCGGCAGATATTCTGCGAAAAGCCGATGGCGGTCGACGCCGCCGGCCTGCGCAGTCTCCGCGAGACCGTGAAGGTCGCCAGCGAAAAACACCTCACGCTCGTGTCGGGCTTCTGTTGGCGGTATGCGGCCCGCGAGCGGGACGTCTACAAGCGGATCCACGAGGGAGCGATCGGGCCGGTGCGGTCGGCCTACACAACCTACAACTCGCCCGGCTTCCGCGGCGAGGTGCCCCGCAAGCCCGATTGGAGCGACATGGAGTATTGCCTCCGCAACTGGCAGTATTACACCTGGCTTTCGGGCGACCACATCGTCGAGCAGGCGGTGCACTCGGTCGACCGGCTGGCGTGGGCGATGAACGACGAGATGCCGGTGAGCGTCAACTGCACGGCGGGCCGCGAGGTCCGCTCCGATGCGCCGAAGGGAAACAACATCTTCGACCACTTCACCGCAGCCTTCGAATACGCCGACGGCCGCCGTGGCTTCCACATGTGCCGCCACTTTCCTGGCGCGGCCAGCGACAACAGCGACTACATCGTGGGCACGAAGGGCACCGCCACGGTCAATGGCTTTCAAAACAAGCAGCAGACCGTCGTCGACGGCGTGACCTGGCAGAGCGAGGCGTCGAAGTATGACATGTATCAGCAGGAGCACGACGAACTCTTCGCCAGCATCCGCTCGGCCAAGCCGATCAACGACGGCGAACGGATGACCAACAGCACCGCGATGGCGATCATGGCGCGGATGAGCGGCTACACCGGCCAGCCCGTCACGTGGCAGCAGCTCTGGGAGTCGAAAGATGATCTCTCCCCGTCGGCGTGGGATTTTTCGGCCGCTCCGCCCCCGTCGCCGATCGCCGTCCCGGGCAGGACGAAGCTCGTCTGATGTCAGGCCCCAAGGGCATTAAGGAGGCTCGCAAGAGCCTTGACCGCCGCCAGGCCGTGGCTACCCCAAGCACGGCCTCAAGCGGCACACCCGGCGGGAAAACCGCCGGGGGGCCTGACCAAGGAGAAGTCGTTCGGTCGTGACAATAGCAGCGGCCGGACTTGAACCGGCGACACCCGGCTTATGAAGCCGGTGCTCTAACCAACTGAGCTACGCTGCCACACACGGTCCGCTGCCCAAGGGGCGATAACCGTCGTTGCCAAAATATACCCCGTCGATCGCGGGCCGTCAGCCGGTGGGCCTCGTTGGGCCGGAAAACATGAGGAAATGCCGCCCGTTGGCAGCCCTCTTCGCGAAAAGAGCGGATAGAATTTCCGTCGTGCCTGATGGAGGCGTTCCTGGCCCCCAGGCGATGCTCCGCGGCGAGAAAAGTTCCCATGAACATCGACCACATCCTTCAGACGTTCAACACGTGTGAGGTCGACTATCTCCTGATCGGGGGCATGAATTTTTTGCTCCGCCATGAGCCCGTGCTCACCTACGACATCGATTTCTGGATCCGGGATACCGCGGCGAACCTCGCCCTCTGTGACACCGCCCTCAGGCAACTCGATGCCTCATGGGGGCCCACCGAGGACTCGTGGCGGCCGGTGGCGGAGCAGGCTGGCTGGCTTGCCCGGCAATCGGTGTTCTGCATGACCAGCCCAGCTGGTGCCATCGACATCTTTCGCGGCGTGACCGGCCTGCCTTCGTGGGAGGCCTGTCGGGAACGATCCGTGGTCGGTCAGACAGCCGCCGGCGTCGAGTACCGTGGGCTCTGTGACGAGGATATGATCGCTTGCCAGGTTGCTTTGCCTGAAGGCCAGCGACGGCAGACACGGATCGAGGCTCTCCGACGGGCGATCTCGAATCAACAAGGTGGCCAGACATGACGAACACCGGCGATACAAGCTCGGACGAGGAGTCGGCGGATCGTGCAGCGCGCGAGCACGAACGGCGGGAACGCGCCTGGCAGCCAGCCGCCCGCTGGCAGGCAATCCAGGAGACGATCCGGTGGGCCGAGTCGCAGGCCACTGCACGTCGAAATACGCCGCAGTCCTGCATCGAGCGAGAGCGTCGAATCAGGCTTCAACTTGAGGAACGGCAGGGCCTCGGCTAACAACGCAGATCACGCGACGCCGAGCTGCGATCCAGAAAAGAAAAACGGCCCGGGGGGCATTCGCCTCCCCGGGCCGCATGAGCATTCATGATCATTCATCGGCATTTCAGCGCGGTCGGGTCTTGACCGTGAAAGACCTCAGGCTAGTTCGCCATCGAGCAGGCAGCCTCGACGATCGCGTCGATCTTCTCGTCGGAAAGCTGCCCCTTGGCCACGGCATGGTTGGAAGTCACCTTGCCCCCCTTGAAGCAGACCACCGTCAGGTCGGCGTCGGGCGCGATCTTGTAGTCGGCCGGACCGTTTGCCGAATCCTCAGGCACCACAAACGCGATCCGCTCCAGGCCCTGCAGCTTCACGAACTCAGCCGCATCTTTCTTCAGCGACTCAGGCTCAGTTCCCAGCATGTTGACGAAGCCCGTCAGCTTCGCACTCGCATGCTCCTCGATCTCCTCGTCGAGCTTCTTGAGCAGCTTGCCCAGCTTCTCGTCAGCCGTCCGCGCGAACACCATCACCACCGGCCGCGAACCCATCTTGCAGCGGTAGCAGAGCGTCTTGCCGTCAGCCACGCCGTCCAAGGGATTGCCAGTGACCTTGGTCACCGTCATCGCTCCGACCGATTCACCCACCTGATACCCGCTCGTGACCTCGGCAGAGGCCGTTCCCGTCATGACCGTTGCCGCCACGATGGTGCCGATCGCCGCCACCGTCGAAATCCATGCTGCACGCATTGATGAAAACTCCTCGAAAGCCGCCTGGAACTCCATGCCGGCCACGCACGCCGCGTTGCCAGCCTTTTCTTGCGATGTTCATGCTACCGCAGGTACGATCTTGAGGGCAACTTTTGCGTGCGGACGGGTAGCAGATCTTGACGGAGCGTTTCA
The DNA here is from genome assembly GCA_947459185.1 of Planctomycetaceae bacterium. GTDB lineage: Bacteria > Planctomycetota > Planctomycetia > Pirellulales > UBA1268 > CAMCQY01. The sequence continues at coordinate 18,291 of CANHCU010000003.1, forward strand.
TGGGCAGAGTCAAAACAGGCGGCGGCTGGCGGGCGGTGCTCTACACCTTCAAGAAGGCACGCGAGGCCGGTGGACTGTGGGCCCTCTGGAAGGCGATGCGGTCGAAGAATGCCTGCAAGACCTGCGCGGTCGGCATGGGCGGCCAGTCGGGCGGCATGGTCAATGAGGCGGGCCACTTTCCCGAGGTCTGCAAGAAGTCGTTCCAGGCGATGGTCGCCGACATGCAGGGGGCGGTGAAGCCGACGTTCTTCGAGACCTACTCCGTGCCGCAGCTGAGGATGTTCACTCCCTATCAGATGGAGCACTCCGGCCGGCTCGTGCAGCCGGTGGTGCTCGAGAAGGGGTCGCAGCACTACCGACCGATCGACTGGGCCGACGCGATGGAGCGGATCGCGAAGAAACTCCGGGCCACACAGCCCGAGCAGAGCTTCTTTTATTTCAGCGGCCGATCGAGCAACGAGGCCGGCTTCCTGCTGCAGCTCTTCGCGCGGCTCTACGGCACGAACCATGTCAACAATTGCAGCTTCTACTGCCACCAGGCCAGCGGTGTCGGCCTCACGAGCGTGATCGGCAGCGGTGCCGGCACCGTCACACTCGACGACATGGAACATGCCGACATGGTCTTCCTGCTCGGCGGCAACCCCGCCAGCAACCATCCGCGGCTGATGCGGACGCTGATGATGGTCCGCCGTCGCGGCGGAAAGGTGGTGTCGATCAATCCGATCATCGAGACCGGTACGGTGAACTTCTCCGTGCCGAGCGACCCGTGGGCGCTCTTCTTCGGTGCCGAGATCGCGAGCACCAACGTGCAGCCGCATGTCGGCGGCGACCTCGCGCTGCTCTATGGGATGATGAAGCGGCTCCTGGAGATGCACCGGGCTGACCTCCGACACGCCAGCCCGCGGCAGGCCGGTCCAAAGCAGGCCGATCCGCTCGTCGACGAGGAGTTTCTCACCCAGCACAGCGTTGGCTGGCCCGAACTCGCCGCACGGCTCGAGAGCCTCGGCTGGGACGAGATTGTCGAAAAGTCGGGCGTGTCGAAGGCCCAGATCGATGACATGACGGCCCAGTATGCCGGCTCGAAGCGGGCGATCTTCGCCTGGACGATGGGCGTGACCCACCAGTTGCACGGCGCCGCCACCGTGCAGGCGATCGCGCAACTCGCGCTGATGCGGCGAATGGTCGGCAAGCCCGGCGCCGGACTCCAGCCGATCCGCGGCCATTCCAACATCCAGGGGATGGGCACCGTCGGCGTGACGCCCACGCTGAAAAAAGCGATCTTCGATCGACTGGAGAGTCACTACGGCGTGAAGCTGCCTACGACGAAGGGCTACGACACGCTCGAGTGCCTCGACGCGGCCGACGAGGGCACGATGCGGTTCGCCCTCTGCCTCGGTGGCAACCTTTATGGCGCAAGCCCCGAAGCGAGCTACGCCAAGCGGGCGATGGAGAAGATCGATACGGTCGTCTACATGAGCACGTCGCTCAACACCGGCCACGCCTGGGGCACGGGGGCCGAGGAGACGATCATCCTGCCGGTGCTCGCGCGAGACGAGGAGCCGGAGCCCTCCACGCAGGAGAGCATGTTCAGCTACATCCGCCTCTCCGACGGCGGCAAGCCCCGGCACGTCGGCCCGCGGAGCGAGGTGGAGATCATCGCCGATATGGCCCTGCGGGTGTGTGGCGACGCCTCGTCGGCCGGCGGCACCAGCCCGGTGAACTGGCGGGATATGTCGCACACGAGCACGATCCGGCAGGCGATCGCGAAGATCGTGCCGGGCCTGGAGGAGATCGCGGCGATCGACCGCACGAAGAAGGAGTTTTCGATCCCGGGTCGGGCCATCGACAAGCCGTCGTTTTCAACGGCCGACGGCAAGGCCCACCTCTTCGTGCACGACCTGCCCGCTGTGCCGGAGGGCATGCAGTTGATGACCATCCGCAGCGAGGGGCAGTTCAATACGGTCGTCTACGAAGAGAACGATCTCTATCGCAATCAGACGCGTCGCGACATCGTGCTCATGCACCCGGACGACATTCGCCGGCTGGGGCTGACCGCCGATGGGAAGTGTCGAATCGCCAGCAGCGTGGGGGAGATGCGGGGGCAGATCGTGTCGGCCTTCGACCAGATCCGGCCGGGCAACGTGGCGATGTATTACCCTGAGAGCAACGTGCTCGTGCCGAAGGCGGCCGACCCGATGTCACGGACACCGGCCTACAAGCGGATCGCCGTCACGGTGACAGCGGATATCGATGTGGTGCCGCTCGCGAAGCCGACACCGGAAGTTGTTGGAGCCGGCACGCCGCGCGACGCGATGAATGCCTGCGCGGGGTGATGCTGCGAAGCCGATCCCGTCGCTGACGCTCAGGGCTTGTATGAACCCATATACAAGCCCCCGGCGCGAGCCGGGGGATCGTCGCTCCGGGTAGCCCTGCTATTCGCCGAACAGCGACAGCTGGTCGGCCGGGTCGGCCTTCCGGCGTGGCTTGACGGGCGGTGTGCCGCTCGCACCGTGGGCCTCGAAGCCGAGCAGCAGGTCGCGGGCCCGCTCGATCACCTGCTCCGGCACGCCCGCCAATCGGGCCACGTGCACGCCCCAGCTCTTGTCGGCTGCGCCGGGCACCACCTGATGGAGAAACACGAGCTGATCGCGATGCTGTTTCACGACCACCTGCACGTTGCTCACGCCCGCCAGTCGGTCGAGTGCGGCCAGCTGGAGATAGTGTGTCGCGAACAGCGTGCGGCAGCCGACCCGCCCGTGCAGATGCTCGACGACGGCCTGAGCGATGGCGAGGCCGTCGAACGTGCTCGTGCCCCGGCCCACCTCGTCGAGAATCACGAGGCTTCGTGGCGTGGCCCGGTTGAGGATCCGCGCCGTCTGCGACATTTCGACAAGGAATGTGCTGGCGCCGCGGGCGAGGTCATCCCCCGCGCCGATCCGGGCGAAGAGCCGGTCCACGATGCCGACACGGGCCCGCTTCGCGGGAACGAAGCTACCGGCCTGCGCCAGCACGGTGACAAGCGCCGCCTGCCGGATGAACGTGCTCTTGCCGCCCATGTTGGGACCGGTCACAAGGAGAATCGCCGGAGCTGGATTTGCGGTGATGGCAGGCAGTGCCGACAGCATCAGGTCGTTGGCCACGAGCGTGCCCGCCGGGAGCAGATCCTCGAGCACTGGATGGCGGCCCGCCTCGACGAACAGGTCGCCCCCCTCCGTGATCTCGGGCCGCACCCAGCCCCGCGATCGGGCCACGTCGGCCAGCGCGCGGAGCACGTCGAGCGTGGCGAGGATCGTGGCCACGCGGTCGAGGGCGGCGCGGTGCTCGGCTGCGAAGAGCCGCAACAGTTCGAGCAGTTCGATTTCCCGCCGCAACGACTCCTCCTCCGCGCCGAGCACCTGCCGCTGACGGTCGTCGAGTTCGGGCGTGGTGTAGCGTTCGGCGTTCTTCACCGTCTGCGTGCGGATGTAATCGGCGGGCACCTTCGCCGCTTGCGCGCGGCTCACCTCCAGAAAGAAGCCGAACACGCGGTTGAAGCCGACCTTGAGCGTGGGGATGCCGGTCCGCTCGATCTGCTCGGCCTGATAGCGGGCGATCCATGCCTTGCCGCCAGACGCCATCTCGACGAGTTCGTCGAGCCGCGGATCGAATCCCGGCCGCACGAAGCCGCCGTCGCGGGCAAACACCGGGCAGCCCTCGCGGAGCGTCGCGTTGATTCGCCGGGAGAGTTCCTCGCACGGATCGATGGCGTCGCGAAGCTCGGCAAGCAGGCCATCGCTGCCCGCAAGCACCGCGATCAGGTCGGGCAGGATCGCTGTGGCCCGGCCGATCCGTTCGAGGTCGCGCGGGCCCGCGCGACCCGAGATCACGCGGCTGATGAGCCGCTCCAGGTCGCCGATGCCGGTGAGTTTTTCGGCCAGCCGCGCAGCGAGCGACGGATTGCCCAGGAGCGTGGCCACGGCGTCGAGCCGGCGGTCAATCTGCAGCTTGTCGATCAGCGGCGCCGAGAGCCACTCCACCAGCAGCCGCGAACCCATCGGCGACTTTGTGCGATCGACGACACCGGCGAGCGTTCCCTCGCGGCGGTTGGTGCCACCCGTCGCCGATCGCACCAGTTCCAGGCTGCGACGGGAGGCCTCGTCGATCTCCATGCGGTGGCCGGGCCGCCAGACCGAAAGCGTGGCGATGCGGGAGACCGCAGCAGGTTCGTTTTCCTCCAGATACGCGACGATGCCGCCGGCGGCCGCGATGCCGGGGAGATCAGCGGGCAGTTCGAAGCCCAGACCTTCCAGCCGCTTCTGCCCGAGTGCGCGGTCCACCGCAGTCTGCGCGGAGGTCTCTTCGAACCACCAGTCAGGGCGGACCGTCACCGCGCATCCGGCCGACAGCATGCCGCCGCCCGCCTCGCGGACGATTGTCTCGACGCCCTCGCGATCCTTCTCCGCGGAGAGGCATTCGGTCGGGTCGAGGCGGAGGAGCAGATCGGGCACATCGTCACGGGGCACGACCGCCGCCTCGAATCGCCCCGCCGCCACATCGATCCAGGCAACTCCGCAGAGGACGTCGTCAACCGCCCTCGCGTTGTCGTCGCCAGCTGTCGCTGCGGCGTCGACCGCCCGCGTGGCCACCGCCCGGGGCACGATCGCCACGAGCCAGTTGCGTTTCGTCGGGTCGAGCAGCGATTCGTCCGAGGCGATGCCTGGCGTGACGATCCGCGTCACCTCGCGACGCAGCAGTCCCTTTGTTGGCTTTCCATCCGTCGAAGCCGGCCCGTCGATTTGTTCGCAGATGGCGACCCGCCGGCCGACAGCCACGAGCTTCACCAGCTGCACGTCGAGCTGATGGTGCGGAAAGCCGGCCATCGGCAGGGCATCGGGCCCCTTGTCGCGGCTGGTGAGCGTGAGGTCGAGGAGATCGGCCGCCTCGCGGGCGTCGTCGCCGAAGAGTTCGTAGAAATCCCCCATGCGAAACAGCACCAGCGCCCCCGGGCACCGGGCCTTCGCCGCCTCGAACTGCTGCATCATTGGTGACGCCATAGGCGGGAAAATGTAGCAGCCTTTGACCGCGTGCGCGACGCGGCGTACAAAACAGGCGGTGCGAACGCCGATGAGAGGCCCCTGCGATGGGGGCCTGTGAACCTGGTCAGGGCTTAACCGCAGCAGCCATAAGCAGTCGCTCCTTTGTGCGGTGGGCCTCTCATCGGCGTCCGGCCCCGTCCCCCGCACTGCATGCTCCCGCGCACCCATGGCGCTCTCTATGGCCGAATCGATAGACGAGGGCGAACCAGCCTCCGACGCAGGCCCCACTTCGGCTCCGGTGCAGGGGTATCAGGTGGTGGCCCGCCGCTACCGCCCGCAAAGGTTCGACGAACTGGTCGGCCAGGAACACGTCGCCCGCGGCCTGTCGGGGGCGATCGAGTCGGGCCGAATCGGTCACGCCTATCTCTTCACCGGCGCACGCGGCGTGGGCAAGACGAGCGCGGCCCGCATCTATGCCAAGGCGCTTGAATGCACCAGTCGCGTCCGCGGCGAGCCCTGTAATGTCTGCGACTCCTGCCTGGCAATCTCGGCCGGGCAGGATGTGGACGTGGTGGAGATCGACGCCGCCAGCAACCGCGGCATCGACGAGATGCGGCAACTGCGGCAGAACGTCGCCGTCAGGCCGGCGCGGGGCCGCTACAAAACCTACATCATCGACGAAGTGCACATGCTCACGCGGGAGGCGTTCAATGCACTCCTCAAGACGCTCGAGGAGCCACCGGCTCACGTGAAGTTCGTGCTCTGCACGACCGAGCCCGACAAGCTGCCGATCACGATTCTCTCCCGCTGTCAGCGATTCGACTTTCAGACTGTTGATCCGCCGGCGATCGCCCGCCGCCTTGCCCAGATCGTGGAGGCCGAGGGGGCTCGAGTCACTCCCGACGCGCTGGCCCTGATCGCCCGCCGCGCGGCCGGTAGCATGCGGGACAGCCAGTCGCTCCTGGAACAGCTCCTGGGATCGGCTGACGGGTCGATCGGAGTGGACGAGGTGCATGCGGTGATCGGCACCGGCCGCGAGGAAAAAGTCGGCGCACTCATCGCCTGCCTGGCCGCACGCGACGCCCGCGGCGCGCTCGCGGCGTTTGATGCGGCGACCGCCGGGGGGGCCGATCCCGGCGGGGTGCTGGAGCAGGTGATGGCGGCGCTCCGCGACAGCCTGCTGGCGAGCGTTGGCTGCGGCGCCGAACTGATGCTGCAGGGCGAGGGACTCGGCGTTGATCTGGCCGCAGTCGGCCGCTCGACCGGCACCGTCACGCTCCTGGCCATGCTGCAGATCATCGACCATGCCCTCGGACGGATGCGGTCGAGCGGCCATGCCGCCGTGCTCGCCGAGATGGCGATCGTGCGACTGGCGAGCCTGGAAGACCTCGACAGCCTGGCTGACGCCGTGGAGCGGGTGGGGACGGAGCCGGTGGGCCCGACCTCTCCGGCAGTGCGGCCCGCTCCGGCGGCGCGGCCGACGCCGACGGCCCGGCCGGCTGAACCCGTGCGCGAAAAAAAAACGACCGACCTGACCGAGCCGGCCCCGACCGTCGGCCATCCTGAGCCTGTCGCGGCCGATAGCCACGTTGCATCTGCTCCGGTCGAGCCAACGACCGTCGCGAGTGCCATCCCGCCGGCCACGGAACTGCCGAGTCTCCCTGCTGATCCGCTCGATGCGTGGCGTCGGGCTGCCGAGGCGGTGGGAGGGCTCGCGGTTGACTTCGCGGAACTTGCCAGTCGGGCGTCGTGGCGGGACGACGTGCTGGAGGTCGTGCTGCCGGGGTCGGCAGGCAACGCCGTGTCGTTTCTGAGGCGACCCGAGATTGCCGCTGGGTTGACGCGGTCGCTGACCGAACTCGCCGGGCGGCCCGTGCGGCACACTCTGGCGATCGACTCTTCGTCCGAGCCACTGGCTCCAACTGCCGAGTCCGAGGGCCGGCCACCTGGCGCGGTCGAACGTGGAAGGCCGGCCATGTCGCAGGCAGCGATGCTGCGGGAGGTGGCAGAGCATCCGATGGTGGCCCATGTTCGCACGCTGTTTGATGCCGCGGTCCGCAAGGTGGAGCCGGCCCGTCCGCAGCCTGCCGCGGCGGTTCAGACGGCGGTCGCGGCTGCAGGAGCCGCGTCGGCGGGGGCCGCCGCATCGGAAGACGACGAACGCGACTTCGCGGCCACGCAGGGGGCCGATGGCGGCGAAGACTATGGAGGCATCGATGGCTGAGGAACGTGGTCCGATTGCGCGGCTCATCGACTATTTTGCCGACCTGCCGGGCATCGGCCGAAAGTCGGCCGAGCGACTCGCCTATCATGTGCTGGGCATGTCGCGGGCCGATGCCCTCGCGTTCGCCGATGCCATCCGTGCCGTCAAGGAAAACCTCCGTCCCTGCAAGGCCTGCTTCAATCTGGCGGAGGGGGACGAGTGCGCGATCTGCCGCGATCCCAAACGCGACCGCGGCCTGCTCTGCGTGGTGGAGCAGGTCCGTGATCTGTTGGCCCTGGAAGAGGCTGGCGGCTATCGCGGTCTCTACCACGTGTTGCAGGGCAGGGTCGCGCCGCTGGAGGGCAACGGCCCCGACAAGCTTACGATCGACAGGCTCGTCGAGCGGGTGAGGCAGGGCGGCTTCCGCGAAGTGATCATGGGCACGACGCCCAACGTGGAAGGCGACGGCACGGCGCTGGTGATCGCCGGGCGGCTGGCCGGACTTCCGATCGTGATCACCAAACTGGCCCGTGGTCTCACCGTGGGAGCCTCGTTGCAGCAGGCCAACAGGGAAATGCTCTCCGACGCGATCTCCAGCCGACAGAAACTGTAGGGCTTTCACCAAACAAGGTATGATCGGGGATCGTGGGAGAAGTCGTTCGTGACGCTCAACCCACGTGGGCAGGCGGCGGACCGCCGCCGAGAATTCCCGTGAGTCGGTACCGCGCGTAAGGAAGAGTCAGCCATGCGGATGTCGTTCGGCCAGGAAATGCGAATGGCGCAGAAGCAGATGCTTGCGCCGCGCATGATCCAGTCGATGGAGATCCTGCAACTGCCCGTGATGGCGCTCGAGGAGCGGATCGAGCAGGAGATCCAGAACAACGAGACGCTCGAGGTCGATGAGCCGGGGTTCGACGATGCTGCCGGCGGGACAACGGCAGCGGACGCGGCTGGCGGCCAGCCGGAGCCGGGGCCGGAGGCGTCGACCAAGACGGTGGATGAACGGCCGCTGATCGTGGACCAGGAGCATGCCAATCAGGCCGACTTCGAACGGTCCTATGACTGGACGAACCTCTATCCCGATTCCGACGATGACCGCAGCCGACCCTCGGCGGCGCAGATCGACGAGGCCGGCGATCGCTACCTCGACGCCATGGCCAACATGGCCGAGCGACCCGAAACGCTGTCGGACCATCTCCACGACCAGCTCTCCAACTACGAGCTCAGCGAGGCCGAACGGCAGGCTGCCGACAAGATCATCTACAACCTCGACGTCAACGGCTACCTGCCGATGCCGCTCGGGGAACTGGCCGATCCAGACGGGCCGCAGGAGCAACTGCCGCAGCTGCAGAAGGCACTGACTGTGGTGCAGGGAATGGATCCGCCGGGCGTGGGTGCCCGCGATCTGAAGGAATGCCTGCTCCTGCAGATTCGTCCCGACATGCCGAATGTCCGGCAGCTGCGCCGGCTCGTCTCCGAACACCTGGAAGACCTCGCCGGCAACAGGCTGCCGCTCATCGTCCGCAAGACTGGCTTCACGATCGAGCAGATCGAAGGATTGCGGGAGCAGCTCCACGGGCTCAAGCCCAAGCCGGGGGCCGTGTTCACGCAGCCCTTCGTGCCCGTCGTCAAGCCCGACGTCTACGTCGATCAGCAGCCCGACGGCATCTGGAAGGTGCGGCTCGAGGAGGTCGATCTGCCAAACCTGCGGATCAGCCCCACCTACCGTGAGATGCTCCATTCACCTGCCACGCCCCTTGCCACCCGTGAATACATCAAGCGGAAGATCAACGCCGCCCAGTGGCTCATCGAGTCGATCGAGCAACGCCGCAGCACGCTCCTGAAGACGACGCAGGCCATCGTCGATCACCAGACGCGGTTCCTCTCGGAAGGCCCCGAGGCGATCGAGCCGCTCAAGATGCAGCAGATCGCCGACCGCATCGGGATGCATGTCACGACCGTGAGCCGGGCGGTGGATGACAAATGGCTTCAGACGCCGCGCGGCCTCTACCCGCTGCGAAGGTTCTTCGTGGGCGGCACCGTCAGCGCCGACGGCGACGAAGTGGCCTGGGACACCGTCCGAGTGAAGCTTCAGGAAATCATCGACGGCGAGCCGAAGGACAGGCCCTACAGCGACGACGATCTGATCAAGATTCTCGGCAAGCAGGGGATCACCGTGGCCCGGCGGACCGTGACGAAATACCGCAAAGCCATGGATATCCCATCCTCTCGGCAGCGCCGTGACTGGAAACTGGTTCGCAATGCCAAGCCCGAGGAAGCGCCGGCCGATGAAGCCTTGGGCAACGGTACGATGGGCGACGATGCGATGGCCGACGATACGATGGCCGACAAGCGGGATGCCGAGTCGGAGTGAGGCGGTTGCGTCCCCCCCGAAGATTGGGCCGACTTGCCGGTTTTCCCAGGCGCGGTCTACGATGCTGCCGCCGAAGTCTGCCGCGGAGTTCACCGCCGGCAGTGGAGGACCCCGCCCATGCGATGCCCCTTCTGCCGCGCCGACAACGACCGTGTGATCGATTCACGCGCCGGCGACGACGGCGCCTCGATTCGGCGGCGCCGGGAATGCGTCGGCTGCCGTCGGCGGTTTACGACCTATGAACGGGTGGAACGCCAGCTGCTCTCCGTGGTGAAGAAGGGGGGCGATCGGGAACCCTTCGATCGCGACAAGATCAAGCGGGGCTTGGCCAAGGCCTGCTGGAAGCGGCCGGTGACCGAGGACGACATCGAAGGCGTGGTGTCGGCGCTCGAGGCGGAACTGTATGGCAGCTATGAGACGGAGGTGCCCAGCGGCGTGCTCGGCGAGCGGCTCATGGAACTGCTCAAGGCGCTCGACACCGTGGCCTATGTGCGTTTTGCCAGCGTCTACCGTGAGTTCAAGGACGTGCGGGACTTTGTCGAGGAGTTGGAGCCGATCCTGGCCGAGACGACGATTCAGGAGCGGACGTAGTCGCCGCGGCTGCCACCGGCCTTCTCTTCAAGCTGGACGGCCTCGATCGACATGCCGCGGTCGATCGACTTGCACATGTCGTAGATCGTGAGGGCCGCGGCGGTGACGGCGGTGAGTGCTTCCATTTCGACGCCTGTGCGGGCCGTTGCCCGGACGACGGCCTCGATGGCGACGCAATCTGGTTCGGGAAACGTCAGCGACACTTCCACCGAGTCGATCGGCAAAGGATGGCACAGCGGCACGATGTCGCTCGTCCGCTTGGCGGCCATGATGCCGGCCAGGCGGGCCGTGGCGATGGCGTCGCCCTTGTCGAGTTCCAAGGCCTGGATGCGGCGGATTGTCTCAGGCAGGGCCCGCAGGCGGGCTGAGGCCCGGGCTGTGCGAAGCGAAACCGGCTTGGAACCGACGTCGATCATCCGGATGCCATGGGGAGTGCTCATGCACTCCATGGTAACGCACAAGGGCCGGCGTGTCTGCGACACGCCGGCCCTCGGCTATGGGGTTGGACGCTTCCAGGTGGTGTTTAGACCAGTTCCTTGCGGGCACCGATCAGCGTGCGGAGACGCTCGGCCAGCAAGGCGACGTCGAACGGCTTCTTGAAGCTCTCGTTGACGTGGGCCCGATCCACCGTGATCTGCGAGCCGTCGTCCGGCAGCAGGGCGATCACGATGGTGTCGGCATACTCCGGATTGCGACGCAGGTTCTGGCAGATCTGCTGGGCGTCGATGCGTCCGATCGAGTAGTCCACCACGATGCAATCGGGATGGAAGCTCTCGGCCTGGATGCCTGCTTCGAAGCCGCTGGCAGCCACCTGGATCTTGAACGACTTTTCGACCGGCAGCTGCTTTTTGAGGTTCTCGATCAGAACCTGATCCTGGCCGACGAGCAGCACCTTTGCCATCGCCTCGTCCTCGAGGTCGCCGAGCGGCATTCCGTGCTCTTTCAGGAACTTGATCAGGTATTCGCGGGGAATACGGCGATCCTGGCTGCCCGGAATGCGGTAGCCCTTCAGCCGACCCGAATCGAACCATTTGCTCACCGTGCGGGGAGCAACTTTACAGATCTTGGCGACCTGGCCTGTCGTGAAAACCTTCATCACTTGGACTCCATGTGGATCATTCGTGTCCGGAACTGTCCTGGCCAGCCCGCACCCTTCTGAGCAGCGGAACCCAGCCCCCCATGACGCGGAAATGTCGTCGTGGAATCGACCGCGTCGTCGACCCCACGAAGTCCGGCCTTGAGGCACCGGGAGGGGGTGTGAGAGGGAACCGGACACAACAGACGCGCAAAGGCGTCGTCGTCCGGCTCCATGACTCGCAGGTGTCCCCCCCTGCCTCTGCCCGCGGCCGTGACCTGGTTTTTCACCCGGACACGTTCGCGGCATGACCGCACAGAGGGTTAGATCGAAAGATCACGTCGTGAGACTTGAGCCGTTCTTGGGGAAAGCGCCGGTCAGACCGGGTGATCCGACGGCCGGCCGAGCGTGAAAAACGTTTCAGGCCGGGTCTCAGGCCGCTTTTTTGGCCGGTCTGGCCACGGCGGCGGCCGCGGACTCGAACCGCACCGAGATCCGCTTCGACACCCCCGATTCCTCTTGCGTGATGCCGTAGAGGGTGTCGGCGGCAGCCATCGTCTTTTTCGAATGCGTGACGACGATGAACTGCGTGGACGAGAGAAAGTCGCGGAGCACCCCCGCGAAGCGGTCCACATTGGCCTCGTCGAGCGCGGCGTCCACCTCGTCGAGCACGCAGAAGGGACTGGGACGCGAGCGGAAGATCGCCAGCAGCAGGGCGACGCACGTCATCGTCTTCTCGCCGCCGGAGAGCAGCGAGATGCTCCGCGGCTCCTTGCCGGGAGGCCGCGACACGATTTCGACAGATGTTTCCAGGAGGTCCACGCCGGGCTCGAGCACGATGTCGGCCTGACCACCGCCGAAGACCCGCTCGAATAGCTCGCGGAAGTGCCCGCGGACCGTCTCGATCGTTTCCGCCAGAAGCCTGCGGCTTTCGTCGTCGATCCGGGAGACCAGCTGCTCGATCGCCAGTTTCGCATTCGTGACGTCGGCCAACTGGGTTTCGAGGCCCGTGAGCCGTTCCGTCAGGGCCTCCGCCTCTGCCAGAGCCTCCATGTTGACCGACGTCATCGAGGAGAGCTTGCGACGCAGCGTCTCGATTTCCACATCAAGTTCGCCTCGATCGGGCGGAATGATGGGGGCATCGTCAGCGTCGCTTGCCTGACTGGCAGCGGCCGCTGCGGGCTGGTCGGCTTGGCATGTCGCCGCATCGTGGCGGATTGCGATGTCCTGAGACACCACGTCCTCGATGGCGATGTCGTAGTCGTCGCGGATCCGTTCGACGATCCGAGTGCGGCGGTGACGCGCTTCGCCCGCTTCGAGTTCATGCGCATGGATCGCCTCGGCCAGACGCGTCGCCTGCGCCCGCGCCTGTTCCAGCGTCATGGTGATGGCCCGTTTGTCTGCCATGACCGACTCCTGGTCGGCCGCGAGGTCGGTCAGCGCGGCCGTGGAGCGTTCCGCCGCGACCATCGCCTCGGCGTGGCCGGCGGTTGCGGCCAGGAGGTCGAGATCGATGCCGGCGAGCCGCTGTTCCGCGTCGCCCCGCCGGCGTTTCGCGTCGTCGAGGTCGGTGCGGCGGGTCTGCAGGGCGGCGAGCCGGCCCGCGACACCATCACGGGCGCGTGCCAGTCGCTCGTCGCAGGTGGCCCGCGCCACCCTGAGCCGGTGGATCTCGTCGATCACCTCGCTGCGGGAACGGTCGAGGGTGTCGATATCGTTTCTGGCCAGGCCGAGTTCGTGCCGCGCGGCGGCGAGTTCACCGTCAATCGTCGTGATGGCAGCCTGAGCGGCCTCACGGATGGCGGCACGTTCAACCGACTGTCGCTCGGCGTCGTGGAGGCTCGATTCCAGCGCGGTAATGCCCTCGCCGACTGCGAGCTGCTCGCGAGCGGTGCGATCGCGCTCCGTCCGTGACGAGGCGATGCGTTCGGCTGCCTGTTGCTTTCGCGTCTGAGCCTGGCGAATCTCGTGGCGGGTGGCGGCGAGGTCGGCCTGCAGCCGCTCGATCAGACCCCCGGCCTCAGCCACGGTCCGCGTCAGTTCATCATGACGCTGGTCGAGCGCCTTCAGTTCACTCCGCCGTGCGACCAGTCCGGTGGCGGCACCTGGCAGACCGATCTCCAGAGCCCCTTCGGATGAGAGGCAATCACCACCCCGCGTGACGAACAGCGTGCCCGGCGGCGCCGCGGCAATCAGCGGGACGGCATCGGCAAGCCGTTCGACGACCCACACCCGTGCCAGCAGCCTGGCCACGATCTGCTGACCACCGGCCGGCGGCAGCGCGGCCGTGGAGGAATCGGACAGGCCGATGAGCCGGTCGAGGCGACCAACTACGCCTCGCGCATCATCTGCGGCGAAGGCCGCTCCCTCACGCACCGACTGGGCCGACACGAATCCGATGCGGCCGCCAGCCGCCAGTACCGCCCGTGATCCGTCGGTTGCCGACCATTCGGCCTGCCACCGTACGAGGTCGTCGAGCGAGGTGACGACAAGCGCCTGGCCGAGCGAGCCGAGCGCGAGATCGACGAGTGATGCCCATGTCACCTCAGCGTCGAACTGGTGGGCCAGCGGCCCGAGCAGTCCGGGCACCACGCACGAGGGATCGGTCTCGGCGAGGAGCTTCCGCGCGGCGTCGGAGAATCCCTCCTGCCGGCCGATCATCTCCTCGAGCATCGTGCGACGTTCGCGGCAGGCCTCTAGCTTTGCCTGCCAGCCGGCGAGTGCCTGCCAGGCAGCGTCAACCGCTTCCGACCGCTGTCGCTGCGTGACGTCGAGCGTGTCCAGTTCGCATTCCACGGCGTTCATCCGCTGGGTGAGCGACGCGATCGTGCCCTCCCAGGTGGCGGCCGATTCCAGCATCCGGGCCAGTTGCAGCCGGGCCGTGTCGATCCTCGTCCGCCAGGAGTCGGCGACGCGATGCGATTCCTCGACCCGCGCGGCGGCCCGATCGAGGTCCGACTGCATCGTCTGCCGCGACCGCTCCAGGTCGTTAACCTTCGTCGTGCGATCGACAACCGCCTGCCTGGCCCGCGTTGCATGCTCGTGTGAACCGGCCGCGGCTTGCTCGCAGGTAGCCAGTCGATCGACCATGCAGCGCGATTCTGCCTCGATTGCCGCGACCTCGTCCCGGGCGGCGGCAACGGCCTCGATCGCTGCCACTTGGTCGCGGGCGGCCCGTCGGAGATCGTCCTCGAGCCGCGACTGCTCCCCTTCGAGTTCACGGCGGCGGGTCCAGAACGCTGCGAGGGTGGCCTCGGCGGCTGCGGCCCTGGCCTTGTCGGTGGCGACCGCTGACCGCGCCGACTCGAGCCTCGGCTGCAGTTCGACCTCTATGGCGGAAAGTGTCGCGGCGGTGTCAGCGGCGGCGTTGGCCCGGGCCTCGGTCGCCGCGAGATCGTCCCGCGTCGTCGCGAGGCTGCCTTCGACACGGGCCACGGCCGCATCGACCTCGGCGAGATCCTGTGCCGCGGCCGCAAGCCGTAGCGTGCGGAGCCGATCGGTCATCTGCTGCCAGCGGCGTGCCCGTGCCGCCTGATGCCGCACGGTCTCCAGCCGGCTCGACACTTCGCCGACGATGTCGGCCAGTCGCTGACGGTTCTGCTCGCTGCGTTCGAGCCGGCGGAGTGATTCCGTCCGTCGGGCCCTGAACCGGGTGATGCCGGCGGCTTCCTCGAAGACGGCGCGGCGGTCTTTGCCTGACGCCACGAGCAACGCATCGACGCGGCCCTGCTCGATGACGCTGTACGCTTCGGTGGCGGCGCCCGTGCCCGAGAAGAGTTCGCGGATGTCACGCAGCCGCGAGGCCTCGCCATTGATAAGGTATTCGTTTTCGCCGCTGCGGTAGACCCTTCGTGTGATCTGGACCTGCGGCGCATCGACCGGGAGCAGGGCATCGGCGTTGTCGAAGATGAGCGACACTTCGGCGGCGTTGAGCGGCTTGCGGCCGCCCGATCCGGCGAAGATCACGTCGGTCATGTCGCGGCCGCGGAGGCTGCGGACCGACTGCTCGCCGAGCACCCACTTGATGGCATCGACGACGTTCGACTTGCCCGATCCATTGGGGCCGACGACCGCCGTGATGCCCGCGGGGAACTCGAACCGCGTCCGGTCGGCGAAGCTCTTGAAGCCGAACAGTTCGAGGGCGGTGAGCCTGGTCATGAAGACGCGTCCGTGGGCGGTGCCGCGTCGGCGGCACCGTCGCCGGCCGGCGCGTCTTCGTCAGATGATGCGGAGGGAATGTCGCGGATTCTGGCAGAGGCCTCTTCGTGCACGCTCATGCTGCCATCCTCCTCGGCCACGGCGTCGAACACGAGACGGCTCTTGAGCGCGTGGTGGGAACTGGCCTGCTGGAGAAACTGGACGATGTCCGGGTAGGTGCCGCCCATGTCGGCAATCGCGCGAACGATCGTTTCGACCCTGGCGGGAACGTCGGCCTGCTGATCGGGATCGCCCGCGACGAAACGGCTGACGATCGCCGTCGGACCGTCGATGACGACCACGATTGTCGGACCCGCCTCGGCCCGCAGTCCGTCGCCCACGGGATGCTCGGTGCCGAAGAGCACGATTTCGGGCCGCCGGCTCCGGGTGACGTGCACCAGCGGTGGCCCTTTCACGTCGAGCACGTGCAGCGAACAGGCCTCTCCCAGGCGATCGCCCCGCACCAGCGGCGACGTTGGATCGATCTTCCACAGGCCCCGGAAGCCGCCGTAGCGGGTTTCGGCGCTCGTGCTGGTGAGCAGCGATCGCAGGGCGTCGATGCCGTTGGCATCGTCGAGCGTGCCGAGCGCGGAGAGAGCCGCCGCCCGGGCGCTTCGCAGGCTGGTGGCCGCTTCGGCGAGATGGGGTGCCGCGGTCGACTCTCCCAGGTAGGCCAGCGCCTCGGCGGCGGCGAAGCGGATCTCGGCGTCCTTCGAGTCGAGCGCGTCGCGGAGCGTGGGCACGCCCTCCTTGCCGATCGCCTCCAGTCGCAGTGCGGCTCCCGGCGCCGTGACCGGATCGGAGAGCTGACGGCGAAGCAATTCGAGTCGCGCATGACGACCGCCCGGCGGTTCGACGACGGCCAGGCATCGCACAACGCGGATGTAGCGGCCGAGGTTGTCGGCGTAGACGGGCGGAATTTCGAGTTCGATGTAGCGGTCGGTCTTCGGGGTGGCGACTCCCCGTTTGGCACCACGGATGGAGGCGTGGAACCGCCGGTTGATGCAGTCGCCGATCCGCTTCGAAAGACCGACGGAGCGGTGCTCCGGGGCGAGGATCAGGCCGATCGGCCGCGACTGCAACGCCACGCCGCCACCTGGCACCTTGGCGCGGAGCTTCGACATCGAATCGAGCGTGCCGGTCGAGACGGGGTCAACGAGTAGCGGTCCTTCGGCGACGCCCAGCACATGGCCGTCGCGGATGCGGCTGCCGAGCACCGCCATCTCTGCCATGCGGGTTTCCATCAGCCAGCCCCCGCCGAGGCTCGTCGTATCGGAGTCATGCGGCACCTCGACGTGGACGTCGAAGCGATCCCCCCTGCGGACGCCCGGCGGCAGATAGCCATGCACCCAGACCAGCGACGTGGAGGTCGAGGCCAGCAGGGCATTGGGTTCCACGACGCCGCGGGCCTGCATGTCGGCCATGAGCGACTGCCGCTGGGCGTTGGGGGCGGGATCGCTGCCGGTGCCGGCGAGCCCGGTGACGAGCGCCGCGCGTTCGATCCGCTGCGGATTGAGTCCCCATGGGGCGGCGTAGTCGCCGATGAGTTTTGTATCGGCCTCGAGGCTGGCGAGTGCCTCGATTTCGGGGCTCTGGCTGCGGATCGCCGGGCCGGCGCAGCCCATCATGCCGGCGCACAGCGAGAGCCACGCGAGCCACGCCGTAGTGGCGCTGCCGTGGGAACGGCCGTCGAGCGGTCGGTGTTCGTCGTGCATCCGCGGTGCCATTCGTTGTGTCGTGAGTCTTGCCGTCGTGGCGGGCATGCCGCGCACACGCACCCGACGGTCCGATTCCCGAAGGCTCTTTTTCCCGAGGGAAGGGCAGGGACAGTAGGTGCCGCAGGGGAGGCGGTCAAGGCAGGCTTGGCCGGTTTCGATGGACCCGAAGCCGCCGCGAAAGCTCTTGGCTGCGGCGTGGAGGCCTGCTACGGTTCGCCCCCCGCCGACTGCCGGAGGGCCGTCGGTCCTCCGGATGAACCACGGACTCGGCGATATTCGCACCGACCAGACCAGTCACAGACGCAGGGAGTTGCGCACCCGTGAGATCGACACACGAAGAACGGCTGAAGATTCACGTCCGCTGGATGATCCGTCGTGACATGCGAGAGGTGCTCGATGTCGAGGCAGAGGCCTTCGAGTTTCCGTGGTCCGATGAGGACTTCACCCGCTGCCTGCGGCAGAGAAGCTGCATCGGCATGGTGGCCGAGTCGGGCGACTCGGTGGTCGCCTTCATGATCTACGAGTTGCACCGCAGTCGTCTGCACGTGCTCAATTTCGCCGTGGCCCGGTCGCATCGGCGTCTTGGCGTCGGCACGCGAATGATGGAGAAGCTGGTCGGCAAGCTGACCCCGGAACGTCGGAATCGGATCGTGCTGGAGGTGCGGGAAACCAATCTTCCGGCGCAGCTCTTCTTCCGATCGTTGGGCTTCCGCGCGATCTCGGTTCTGAAGGACTTCTATCAGGACACAACGGAAGACGCCTACCTGATGCACTACGTCTCGCTGGCGGCAGCGGGCGTGGAGGCGATGCCCCGGCGGATGGCGGGCTAGCGCCGCATTGCGGGCGGGCTCCCCGAACACGCTCTCATCCAAGCCCGCAGCGCAAGCAAGGGAATACGGCCGGCCTCGCGGTGTGGGACGCATGCGTCACGCTCGCGCCGACAGCAACGTGTCGATGCGGGCGACGCGATCGCGGAGACTGGCCAGCGCGTCGTCGGTCGTGGAGGCAGCCGCGAAGATCGTCACCACCGGTGCACCGGCGGCGATGACCTGTCCGGGGCGGGGAATGTCGGCAAGCGATGGCCAGCCGCCGTCGGCCTGCGTCCACGGGCTCGTCTCACGCGTGAGGCATTCGATCAGTGGCTGCGAGACAGGCGTCGGCACCGCGGCAAACAGCACGGCCTTTGCCCACGTCCATGCCGGCTGCGGGAGCGGCTGCTCACGCCGGCTGCGGGCAGGCGTCGCATACCCGCAGGCTGCGAGGTGACTGCCTGCGATCGAGCCTGCGGCCGACCGCTCGAAGAGTTCCATCGACGCCGTCGGCCGCGGGTTGACCTCGATCACTTCGACGCCGCCGCCTGCATCGACGACCAGATCGACGCCGACGAGACCGACTGGCTGAAACCGCTCCGCAAGGATGCCGCCGAGGCGTCGGAGTTGGTCAACCAGTCGATTATCAACCGGTGGCTGACCGTTGGTGGTGTGCAAAGCCACGGCGCCGCACCAGGCAAACGGGCCTGCATGGCACCACGGCTCCCCGATCAGTTGCCGGCTCACGCCCAGCAGCCGCGTAAATCCCTCTGCGAAACAGAAGGACGCCGACAGGGCGGTGCCGGGCATGAAGCGTTGCCAGATGTGCTGCTCGTGGAGCGCGTTGGCTCGATCGGCTGTGTGGTCTGCCGCAACGGCTCGAGTCCACCGCCGGATGCCGCGGCCGCCTGCGCCGGCCAACGGCTTGACGAGCCACGTGCCGTCGAGCGGGATGCGGTCGGGCGAGGACATCGTCTCGGGAAACGACAGCCCCGCCGCGCGGGCGGCGGCTGCAAGGTGCACCGGGTCGCGGAGTCGCCGGACCACGTCGCCCGGATTGCCGGCGAGTGGACGCACGCGGGCGATGGCATCGATGAGATCGGGATGGTTTTCGACCGCGCCGGTGTAGCACCAGGCAGTGGACGGCGGAAAGCCCTCGGCCGCCGCGAGGAGGCTCCAGGGATAGCGCGTGGCTCCGTCAGCCGTGCCGTGTGCCACGGGCACGGCCGTCGTGGCGATCGCTTGCAGGTCGAGATCGCAGAAGAGATCCGCGGCGTGCACGGCCCAGCCGTCGCGGATCGCCGATTCCGCCAGCGCCCTGACGGATGCTCCCAGAATGATGAGTTGTCCGGCGAATCCGCCGCGGATCGATTCAGCAGCGGTATTCGGGCTACTCACGATGACCCCGTGGCCGGTTTGGCTGAACCGGGTTTGAAGGACTGAGGCCGAATGGTAGTCTCTGGCCTCACGTGCACGGTATGTAAATTCCCCCGAAATGGAGAACAGGTTTTATGTCGATGTACATTGGTGAGGCTCTCGCAGGCGACGGCAACGAGATCGCCCATATTGACCTGCTGATCGGCAGCAAGGATGGTCCGGTGGGCGTGGCGTTTGCCAACGCATTGGCCCGACAGAGCGAGGGACATTCGAACCTGCTGGCCGTGCTCACGCCGAATCTGGCCGTGAAGCCCGCCACCGTCATGATCACGAAGGTCACGATCAAGGGTGCCAAGCAGGCCGTGCAGATGTTCGGACCAGCGCAGGCCGCCGTCGCCAAGGCCGTTGCCGACAGCGTTGCCAGCGGCGTGATCCCGAAGGCCGAAGCCGAGCACCTCGTGATCGTCTGCGGCGTGTTCATCCACTGGCAAGCCGAGGACGACAAGAAGATCTACGAATACAACTACAAGGCCACCGTCGATGCCATCGCCAACGCGATGCACGGCAAGCCCTCTGTTGACGAGATGGTCGCCGGCAAGGACAAGGCCGCCCACCCGTTCCGTGGGTTCTAAAAAGAATAGAGCGACGGCGGGGCCATCTTTGGCCCCGCCGGCTTGGGACGAGTCCAAGAAGAAGACATGTCAATCGCGACGCCCGCCCTTGTGGCGGGCGTTCGTGTTGGAGGAGTGACGATGGCCAGAAAGATTCTTATCCAACTCGACGGCGATCCGCAGCCGAGCACGTTTGATTCGGTCGTGGCAGTCGATGCCGGCGCCGACGTGCTCCTGCGGCACGGCAACGTCACGCCCGATGCGGCTGTGCCGCTCGTGCACGGGGCGATGTTCACGCGAGGCGGCGACGACCTCGCATCGACGGCGATCTTCGTCGGTGGCTCCGACGTGGCCGCCGCAGAGGCTGTGTTTGACAGGGTGCGGAAGACATTCTTCGGGCCTGTGCGGGTGAGCGTGCTGCTTGATCCGGCGGGAGCCAACACCACTGCCAGCGCAGCCGTGGTGGCGGCTGGCAGGCATCTGCCGCTCGGCGAACCGGCCGCCGTGGCCACGCTTCGCGCGGTGGTGCTCGGCGGCACCGGCCCCGTTGGCCAGCGGGTTGCCCGGCTTCTGGCCCGGAAGGGAGTGACCGTGACAGTCGCGTCGCGGTCGTTGTCGCGGGCCGAACAGGTCTGTGAAAGGATCGCGTCAGCCGTGCCGGGGAGCCGACTCGAGCCTGCGACCGCCGACAGTGCGATCATTGCGGGTACACCGTTCGCCATCGCCCTGGCCGAGGCCGACCTGATCGTGGCGGCAGGAGCCGCGGGTGCGACCCTGCTGGGGACCGCCGGTCGGAAGATGGCCGGTAGGGCCAGAGTGTTGATCGATCTGAACGCCGTGCCACCTGCAGGCATCGAAGGGATTGCAGCCACCGACAAGGCGCAGCAGGAAGGGAGCGCGGTCGTCTACGGTGCGCTGGGCGTGGGCGGCACCAAGATGAAGATCCATCGTGCGGCCATCCAGCAGTTGTTCGCGTCGAATGATGCGATCCTCGACGCCGAGGAGTTGCTCGCCATCGGCGAATCGTTGTGATGGGCAGCCCGCATTCCCTTGCTTGCGCTGCGGGCTTGGATGAAGAGGAGGGGCTTGGATCTCATGTTGATCCCATGCAAGCCCGACGCGCGAGCGAGGGAACATCGCTTGTGCCGCGGCCCCCAAATCCCGGGCTCACTCGCGGCGTTTGGGCCGCTTTGTGCCGAGTGAGAACACGATCGCCATCAGGATCGAGACCCCTGTCAGCATCATGATCAGATTTCGCCGGGTGCGGCGGACGGCCTTCTCCTCCGGGGTGAGTCGGCGGAGCGTGATCACCTGATCGCCGCTGCCAACCGTTCGAACCGGATCCTGGAATTGAAGTTCCTTCACCGGTGCCTGCCGTGCCGGCGGCTCCGTCGTCGGGCTGGCTGGGGAAGCAGCCACGACCGGCTGGGATGCCGTGTCTGCGATGCCAGTCAGCGGCACCCGGAAGCCGCAGCCGCAGAGCGGGCACTCGGCCGCCTGCCCAAGCAGGTCGGTGCCCACGGCCATGGCACCAAAGCAGGTTGGGCATGCCAACGCCAGCAGCGGTTCCGGATGGAATGCCGTCGGCGGAAACGTCGCGGTGGTGGGTGGAAAGCTCATGGGCGAATGCTCAGGACAGCGCCCCGCTGCGCCGCGTCCGACGCATCATCGCCCGATCGATCAGCCGAGGGAAGAGGCGGGCCGCAAACGCGAATCCCTTGGCACGCCAGCCGGGCAGCACCTCGCGCCGACGCCACACCAGCGCCCGCACGATGATCCGCGCCGTGCGCAAGGCAGACATCGCCCGGCCACGCGACCAGCTGGGGCGGCGACCTGTGAGCAGGTGGTTCCAGAACTCCGATTCCGTGGGGCCGAGGCTGGCCAGCAACACACCGATGCCATCCTCGGCGAGCTCGATCCGCAGGGTTCCGGCCAGCGATCGGACAGCCGCTTTCGCGGCACAATACTCCGCGTGCAATGGCAGGGGGTGGTAGCCGAGGATGGAGCCCACGAGCACGATCGCCGGATCATGGCCGGCACGCAGGGCCGGCAACGCCACCCGCACCAACTCCGCTGGCGCGACGAAATCGACGTCCATGATCCCTGCAAGCGTGTCGGGAGAGGCGTCACGAAAGCTACCGATCGCTCCGCTGCCCGCTGCCGCCACGATCAGGTCGAGCCCTCCGAACTGCTCGTTCGCCAAGTCGATCAGATGCCGGCGAAAGTCGGACGATGTGATGTCGCCAGCATCGTAGAGAAGCGGCCTTCCGGCCATGCCGGCTGCTTCGTCCGCCAACGCGGCAAGTCGCTCGCCCCGGCGACCTGTCGCCAGCACCCGCACGCCGCGTCGGGCAAGTTCCAACGCCACGGCCCTCCCCACGCCAGACGATGCCCCCGTGACGAGCGCACGCTTGCCGGCCAACTGTCGCCTCCAGCGGGGCCATCGCGGTGCGGGGGGCATGGTGTCCCGCGGCGGCGACATCATGGCGCAGCATCCCGGGGAGCCGGTCTCTTCTGCGGAGCCGGTTCATCCCGAGGAGCCGGTTCACTCTGCGATAGCCGCGAGGCTGGCGACTCGTGCGGCACGATGACCGCCTCGTCGGGCGGAATGCGGCCCACGAGCGCCGCGGGGATGCGGCAGTGGATCGTGACGCGGTCCTCGACGAAGTGCCGTGAGAGCACCTCGCCGTGGGCGTTGAGCCAGGCGAGGAGCCTTCCATTCCCGGGATCGGCATGGATGTCGAGGTCGCGAAAGCCCCGGCTCAGGCATGCGGTGGTCGCCCGCTCGAGCGCTGCCAGTCCATCGCCGGAGCGTGCCGACAGGCAGACCGCGTGCGGATAGCGGCTGATCAGGCTGCTCCGCGTTGCGTGGTCGGGCAGGGCATCGATCTTGTTGAGCACGAGCAGTGTCGCCTTCTCATCCACCTCGAGTTCGGCCAGCACGTCGCGAACCGCAGCGATCTGGGCATCGACCAACGGGCTCGACGCATCGGCGACATGGAGCAGCAGATCTGCCTGCCGCGTCTCCTCGAGCGTGGCCTTGAAGCTGGCGATCAGGCGATGGGGCAGGTCGCGGATGAAGCCCACCGTGTCGCTCAGCAGCACCGGTCCCCAGCCCGGCAGCTTCCAGCGGCGGGTGCGGGTATCGAGCGTGGCGAAGAGCTTGTCTTCGGCGAGCACGTCGGCGCCGGTGAGCCTGTTCAGCAGCGTGCTCTTGCCCGCGTTGGTGTAGCCGACGAGTGACACCGTGAGGTGCTCATGGCGGGCAGCCACTTCCCGCTCGCGGCGGCCGTGGATCGTGGCCAGATCGTCCTTGAGATCGTGGATCCGTTTCTCGACAAGCCGGCGGTCCACCTCCAACTGCTTCTCGCCCGGGCCGCGCATGCCGATGCCCATCTTCAACCGCGACAGGTGGGTCCACATCCGCTTGAGTCGTGGAAGGGAGTATTCGAGTTGGGCGAGTTCAACGGCGAGCCGTGCCTCGTAGGTGCGGGCGCGGGCCGCGAAGATGTCGAGGATCACTTCCGACCTGTCGAGCACCTTGGTCTTGAGTTCGCTTTCGAGGTTGCGGGTCTGCGCGGGGGAGAGATCGTTATCGAAGATGACGACATCGGCATCATGGTGTTCGACGAGCATGGCGAGTTCGGCGACCTTGCCACTGCCGAGGTAGGTGGTCTGATCGGGACGTTCGCGGCGCTGCGTCAGTTCCGCGACCACCTGCGCGCCGGCCGTCTCGGCAAGGCCGCCGAGTTCGTTCAGCGGGTGCTCCGGGTCGAGCGGCGTGTCGAGCAACACCCCCACGAGCACCGCCCGTTCGCTCTGCACGCTGTTGGTCCGGCGCGGTTGCGTCATTCGTAGTCCTCACCAGAGTCGGGGTCGCCCATTGCATCCGCATCCTCCGCTCCGGCGGTCGCGGCGAGATGGCAGCAACTCTCCCAGCGACGCGTGTCGAGCAGGCCATCGGCCACCGCATGCTTCACGACGCAGTCGACTTCGTGCGTGTGGCTGCAGTTGGGAAAGCGGCAGAGGTTGGCAAGCGGTCGCAGGTCGCGAAAGGCTGCTGGAACCTCAGCGGGGACGATCTCCCAGAGCTGAAACTGCCTGACACCGGGCGTATCAACGAACGAACCGCCGGTCTGACTGTTCAGGGCATGCGGGATGAGCCGCGCCGTCGTCGTGGTGTGCCGACCCTTCTCGTTCTCCCGGCTCACCTCCGCGACCCGCAGGCTCAGGTGCGGGTCGAGCGCATTGAGCAGCGACGACTTGCCCACGCCGCTCTGACCCACGATCGCGGTGACTCGACCACCCAGTTCATGACGGAGCCTCGCGATGCCGACCCCCGACACGGCTGAGCAGAGCACCGTCGCGTATCCCATTCTGGAGAAGACACCCGCGAGTGGAACCAGACGGGACGCATCGACGAGATCGATCTTGTTGATGCAGATGATCGGTCGGATTCCCGCCGACTCCGCGGCCACGAGCAGCCTGTCGAGGAGGGCCGGTTTGAGGTCGGGCATGGCCGCGCTGCCCACGATCACCACCTGATCGACGTTGGCGACGATCACATGGCGACGGCCGCGGCTGGCCCTGCAGAGCGAGTTGCGACGCGGCTCGATCGACTGGATCACGCCGACGCCGGAGTCGTCGCGGATCCGCACCCAGTCGCCCGCAGCCACTGGATGCCGCTGCTCCGTCGAGAGCGTGCGCAGCAGGCGGCGGGTGGTGCAGCGAACGATTCGTCCGTCGCCGGCACGGACGAAGCTCTCCAGTCCATGAACATGCATCACCTGGCCACGCCAGGTCGTGCCCGCGAGCGGCGAGACGGAGAGACCGTCGCCAGTCGTGGACGGTTCATCATGGATGATGACCGTCCGCTTGCGGGTCAGGTCGCCCTTGCCCGAAATCCGCTCCGAGGAAGCCATGTCGGATGCATGGTCGGGATCGGCTGCCACTGCCCGGGTGAGATTGCCAGTGCGACGCCGCGACGAACGGTTCTTGCGGAGGTCGGCGCGGAATTTTCGGGACTTGGCCATCGCCGGAATTGTAGCAGGCGGGCCATGCCGTCTGCCCGATGTCACGACCGCGGCCGACCAGGTTTCTGAGGGCGACGATTTTCCAGACCGGCCGCCGCCAGCAGCGAGCGGCTGAAGATGTCGCGCAACGGGGAGCCGTGGGCAGAGGCGTCACCGGTGCTGAGCGCGGCCGGGTTGTAGCACACCTCGTATTCGTGCCGGCCGATCGAGACCTTGTCGCCCGGATCGAGACGACCTTCCGTGACTCGCGTGCCGTTGACCTTGGTGCCGTTGCTGCTGCCGAGATCCTTCACGACCCAGTGATCTGCCACGAGGGAGAGTTCGCAGTGGGTGCCGGACACGTTCGGGAACCGCAGGACGATGTCGGAACTCTCCCGTCGGCCGATGATGAGCGTCGATTTCAGCAGCGGAATCGGGTCGCCGCCGCCGACGGGCTGGAGTTCGCCAAACGATGCCGGTGGCTCCATTGCCACGCGGGGACGCGGCGGGCTGGCGTGGTGGGAGGAGGCTGGCGTCGGGTGGGTCGTCCTCGGGAGTGCGTCGGTCATGGATGGCGGGGCAGGCAAGGTGTGGTTCACTGTGGATCGCGGGCCGGCGGCCCGGTGCATGGTCGGCTACGACAAAACTAGTACGAAACTAGGGTACGGGTCGTTCGGACGTCAAGAAAATCGCACGGTCAGAAAATTTCGGGTGGACGACGGTCACCCTGCGGCATCTGCGGCGTAGACTGAGTGTTGGACTGGAGCGGACCGGACGATCGCCGGCCGGCGGTCGCCTGGGTGCCATTTGGCATCTGTGGTGCATGCTGGCGGGAGGAAAGTCCGGGCTCCGTAGGGTGCGATGGTGGGTAACGCCCACCGGCCGCGAGGCCAGGGAAAGTGCCACAGAAAACAGACCGCCTGCGGAGTTCGCTCTGCGGGTAAGGGTGAAACGGTGAGGTAAGAGCTCACCAGCAGGCCGGGTGACCGGTCTGGCTCGGTAAACCCCATCGGGAGCAAGGCCAAGCAGGAAGGAGTCCGGTGCAACCCGCGTTCTGCGCAGGTGGTGTCGGCACGAAACGGCCCGTTTCGTCATTCCTTCCGGGTCGGCTGCTCGAGGCGTCGGGCAACCGGCGTCCTAGAGAAATGGTCGTCGCCCCGCGGGCCTTCGCAGGCTCGCGAGGAACAAAACCCGGCTTACAGGTCCGCTCCAGTCCTTTTATTCCGGTTCCTCCGGCTGTTCATCCTGTTCCGGCTAGTCGGTTTGCGCCGCTTTGTCGGCCCGCGGAGTGGCGGAAGTCGTCAGTTCCCGCCGACCTTCGCCATCGATCAGCTTCATCAGCTTTGAAATGCAGAGGGCATTGATGCTGACCTGCATCTGATCCGCTTCCGCTTTGAGGGTTTCGTGGAGGGAACTGGGCATCCTGACGGTGACCACCCGCTGCGTTGCC
Organism: Planctomycetaceae bacterium; assembly: GCA_947459185.1. Lineage (GTDB taxonomy): Bacteria > Planctomycetota > Planctomycetia > Pirellulales > UBA1268 > CAMCQY01. The sequence continues at coordinate 44,723 of CANHCU010000003.1, forward strand.
CGCTCGGCCGGGCGTTCCCGCTCGCGTTCGCGGAGATCGTCGAGCATCTCCCGGATCCGGGCGTAGTGCGGGGTGCACTCGAACCGAATCAGTGCGTCTGGCGTGTTGAAGGTCCGCCTCACGATCCCATCCACTCCCAGCACCTCACGGAAGAAGACCACCCATTCCGGCCCGATGGAGTGCAGGCGTTCTGCCACCTCCAGAACCGCGGCGGCGGCGTGGTCGGTTCCTGGTTCAAATGCGGTGGCGGTCATGCGGTCGTCTTCCTTCTTGAATCGGGGCTGTGTTCTGGGCGGCCACGGATAGGCCGGGCTTCCCGGGAGTTGTTTCATGCCGATCGTGCCCAGCCGTGTTCGGACGGCCGGGCGGTCGGCAGGCGGGTCTTCCTCCAACCTGCGAGAAACTGTTTCCGGTCGGTCAAGTGACAGCATGAAGTGCAAGCACAGCAACGACTTGCGTCGACCAAGGCGGCCTCGACTTATTTTTGTGCAGCCATGCCTCGTTTGGTGGCACTCCTCCGGCTGCGCGATAAGTAGGCAGAGGCCCGGTTTCGCATTTGCCAAGTGTCCGGGTTGGGAGGGCCCCAAAAAAAGTCTCAACTGGAGGCTGGGCAGCCTGGGCAGACCTCGCTATGAGCCGTTTGTTTGGAGGCCGTTCAGCGGCTTTCGAGGTGCCGGACAACGGTGTCGGCCACCGAGATGCCCGTGGCCGCTTCCAGACCCCGCCATCCCGGGACGGCATTCACCTCCAGCACCAGCACCCGTCCATCACGGGCGGGCAGGAGGTCCACTCCGGCGATCTCCGTGTCCACGGCCTGGCTCGCGGCGCGAGCCAGGTTTACCCAGTCTGCCGGCGGACTGAACGCCTCCGGCCGGCCGCCCAGAGAGACATTGGTCCGCCAATCGTTGCCAGCGGCAAACCGTCGGATGGCAAAGCTCTCGTTGCCCACGAGCAGGATGCGGACATCCCAGCCGTCGTGCGGGACGAATTCCTGCAGGTAGGCGACGGCACCTGCAGACTCGGCGGCGGTCGCGGCGTCGAGCAGGGGCGTGAGCGACTCGTGATCGGTTATCCTGACGAGCCCGCGACCTCGCGAGCCGAACAGCGGCTTTGCGATGCAGTCGCTCCCCAGCGCTTGCCACGCTGCCTCGATCGTCGCCGGGCTCTGGGCGACCATCGTGCGAGGAACAGGCAGGCCGGCTGCCGCCATCCGTGCCAGCGACAGATATTTGTCGATGGCGATTTCGAGACCGCGGGGACTGTTCACCACCGGCGTTCCCCGGGCCGCCAGCCTTCCCAGCAGGTCCATGCGGAAGATGACCTCCTCCAGGCCGCCACCCGGCATGCCACGCACGACGACGACATCGGCAGCCTCGATCGCCGGCGGCAGAAATCGCTCGGTGGCCAGGCCGCTGGCGGCGGAGAGGATCGCTGGCGGCGCCGTCCGCACTTCGGCTGAGAGTTCGCTCCACCGCACCGCCACTGCCAGGTGGCCGCGGGCTTCAAACGCGGCCAGGAGACGACTCACATGCCACCCCAACGGTTCACCGACCACGGCCACCCGCAGACCGCCACCCGCATGACGGGCCATGGGCATCATGCCCCCGAGCCGGCAGTCGTGGCCTGCGGCGTCGTGAATGAACTGGCCACGATCTCGGGGGCGATCCCGCCGAAGCGGTGTCGGCGGCCCGTGTCGATGTTGACCAGATCAACCACCGCAGGGGCGAACAGCGCCGGATCGAGCGCGTAGAAGTCGCGGCCCGCCCGCTCGAAGAGCGTGCAGAACGGAGCGCCGTAGTCGGCCGAGGCGCGGCTCACCATCTGCGGGCCGATCGCGAGCAGGCTGGCATCATCGCCGGTCACTTCCAGCACGACATGGCCCCCGTAGAGGATGGCGTCGTTGGTGCGGCCGATGGCGACGAGGTCGTCCTTGCGAGGCACGGGGGCCAGCGGCGCGCGGCCGGAGCCCCTGCGGATCCTGTGGAGATCGAAGTGCAGTTCGTGAAGCTTATGCAGCGCGGTCTCCAGCGATCGGGCGATCACCTGAAGCGTGCCGGCCATGCTCGCCGTGCGGGCCACCAGCAGCACAAGTTTGTCCGACGCCACGCGCGCGTCGGCCGCGAGCGACAGACAGACATCATCGGGCGGAAGTTTTGCCGTCTCGAGCAGACCGACCGCGGCGTCTGCCCGCTCCCGCATGCCGATCTGGTCATAGAGAGTCTCGCGGCCGATCGCCGCGCGGATCGGTCCGCTGGCCATCGCGAAGTAATCGGACGTGCTCACCTTCCAGCCCGCATACTGCGAGGCGAGGCACGCCGCCAACGGCTGTTCGCTTTTCACTGCCACGATTGGCCAGGGGCAGTCGGGCCAGATCTTGGAAAAATCGGCTGGCGAGTGTCCGGGCTCTTCGAGCCAGACGGTGCCGAGCCCGGCCATCGCGGCCCGCGCGAGCAGCACGCCCGCGTCGATGCTCCCGGCAGCCTTCACGCCGCAGTCCACGACCCTTGCTCCGTTGGTCACCGTGTGGCACTCCACGCCGAGTGCCTCTGTCTGGGAGAGGAGTTTCGCGACGATCTCCAGGGCTCCTGCGTTGAGCTGCATACCAATGCCTTCAGAAAAAGGTGCCAGCCACCAAATATGGGGAGTGTGGGCAAGACGCCCCAGTGTATCTTTCCCAGATTTGGTGCCCGGCACCTTTTTTTGGCGACTAGCACTTTTTTTTGGGCGTGCGACACTGCCGGGGCCAGAAGGAGGGTGCCGTGCCAAGCCTGACCGTCGAGAACTACGTCAAGACGATCTATCAGATCACGGCCGCCCAGGCGGGCCAGCCGGCCAGTACCGGGCAGATCGCCGCCGCGCTCGATGTTTCCCCCGGCACGGTCACGAGCATGCTCAAGACGCTCGACGCCGCGCGGCTGGCCACCCACAAGCCCTACGAGGGAGTGGCCCTGTCGCGGGCCGGCCGCGTGCTGGCACTGCGGATGATCCGGCGGCATCGGCTCATCGAACTCTTTCTGCTCCGCACGCTCGACATGAGCTGGGACGAGGTGCACGACGAGGCCGAACACATGGAGCACGCCGTCAGCGATCTGCTGGTCGATCGGATCGACGCCTTCCTCGGGCATCCCGAGGTCGATCCACACGGCGACCCGATTCCGCGGGGTGATGGCCCCGCGCTCGAGCCTCCCGTGGAGACGCCGGCCCGGCCGTTGGCCGAGTGTGCCGCAGGCACGCGATTTCGTCTGGCCCGCGTGCTCGATCAGTCATCGGAGTTTCTTCGCTATCTCACCGACTCCGGTCTGGCCTTGGCCGCGACGGGCACAGTCGAGAAGAATCCCGACGGCGCCGGCCTGATGCGGATTTGTGTTCACGACAAGGCGATGTCGCTGTCGCTCGAAGCGGCGAGCAAACTGCTCGTCACCGAGGGCTGACTTCCCACACGGCCGACTGGCCGAGGCACTCGTCCACCTCGACCTTCAGGCAGCCGCGGATCGGACTGCCCGCGGATACAAAAGCGGCGAGAAGCTCGTGGCCGATCCAACGCGCCAGCCATTCCGCGGTCGCGTTTACCACCGGCAGGAGCACGCACTCGTCGGCTGGAAACACCCACCGGCGGTTTTGGAACCGCACGGTCACCTCGGTCGCCCCCGCCACGCCGTTCACAACCGGGCCCGGGGCCGTGGACACATCGAGCAGCCGGTTCTGCGTAGGCAGAAGCATGTGGTGGTCGAGCCGCGACACGATGGCCGAGAGCCGATCACGCAGCATGATGAAGTCGACGACCATGCCATGGGCATCGGGCGGCCCCTCGACATCGACGCCCACGAGCCAGTTGTGGCCATGCACCGCCTCGCAGAGATCGTCGGTGAGCGTGATGAAGTGGCCAGCACAGAAGACATGCACCGCCTTGCGGAGGCGGACCGTGAAGCGTTCGTTCATGTTTGGGTTCGAGCGTGAGGTGGAGGCAGAGGCGAAGGTGGAGTCGGGGATACATCAGCCAGGAGGCGACCGCTACGAATGAGAATATAGAGCGCGGCTGCGGTGAGGTCGGCCGTCGTGCCGGGATTCAGTCGCCGGGGCGACCGCAGAGACAGGTCGAACTCGGGGATCATCTGCGGGCGGGCCAGGGCAGTGGCGGCCCGCTGCGACACCTCGATCGCCACGGGGAGGCCGTGCTTGCGGGCGATGAGCGAATCGGGCTCCCGCGCGAGTTGAGCGAGAAAGGCCTGCACGATCGCATCGTCGAGGACAAGACCGCGGCCGATCGCCGCGTCGAGATCGGCCACGAGGCCGGTGAACAGCGAGTCATAGCCGTCTGCCCAGAGCCTCGCGATGGAGTCTCGCGGGGCCGCGAGCCTCATCGCCGCCATCAGGTCGTCTGGCGGCGGCCCTGCAAGGTCGTGTTGCCCGCTCTGCCCCATACCGCCCGGCTGGGCCAGCTCGATCGCCTGCCAGATATCGGCGGCATCGGCCGGGGTGAGTCGCGCGAGCACCTCCGCGACAGCAGCGGGGCTTGTGGGGCGATCATCCGGTACGGCTGCCAGCGGTGCGATTGCCAGGACGATGCCGAGATTGGCGTTGGACCGCGTCACCGACCTGGCTGCCGTCACGGCTGTGAGGATCGTGCGGCCCAGCGGTACCTCCGCAGCGTGTTCCATCGACGTCGCGATCGCCAGGCCAGCAGCCACCAGTTCCGCATGGGTGAGGTCTGGAAACTCGGCGGCCGGATGCACATTGCCAGGTTTGGCTGCGGAGGCTTCGAGGATGCTGGCCGCGGCCGCAGACCAGCCACGCCCGTGCGGCGGGAAAGAAATGGGCAGTCGCGAAAGCGCCGAGGTGAGCTGCCGTAACACGGCCTCTCGGCCGGCGTCGGCACCGGGGTGGAACGGGCCGGTGGAGTGAATGTGTGAATCCTGTTCAGTCAAACGCGCTGGCTATAGATGGGCCTCGACAGAGAGTACACTCTGCCGCGGGTTCAGCGACCGCGTCACGCGGTTTCGGCTGTCTTTTCGGCGGCTTTTGGCGAACCATACAAGCCTGAGGGAGTCGATGGCGATGCGGGAAAATCAGACGGACGGAAAAATCGGACCTGAATGCTTCCTTAACCGCGAGCTGAGCTGGTTGGAGTTCAACCTGCGTGTGCTGGAGGAAGCGGAGAACACCGAGAATCCGCTCATGGAGCGGCTGAAATTCCTGGCGATTTTCAGCTCGAACCTCGACGAATTCTTCATGGTCCGGTTGGCAGGCGTCCGCGAGCAGGCCTTCGGTGAGAGTGCCCCGCAGGATTATGCGCCCGATGGTCTCAGCGCGATCGAGCAGCTCAAGGCGGTCGCCAAGCGGACGCAGGATCTCGTGGCCAGGCAGTATCGCTGCCTCAAGGAGAGCATCGGGCCGGCGATGGCCGCCGAGGGCTTCGAGCTGCTCCGCTACGATGCCTTGGAGGGCTCGCACCGCGAACACATTGACAGGTTTTTCAGGGAGAGGGTGCTGCCGATTCTCACGCCCATGGCGGTCGATCCGGCTCATCCGTCGCCCCGCTATCACAATCGCGGCCTCTATTTGGGCGTGATGCTCGAGCATGCGGAGGGGCTGGGACCGAAGCGGCTGTTTGCCGTGGTGCAGGTGCCGCAGGTACTGCCGCGGATCGTCGTGGTGCCCTCGACCTCCCCTGGCCGCACCAGCTTCGTGCTGCTCGAAGACGTGGTAGCAGCGCGGCTGCCGGAGCTGTTCGGCGGATTTCAGGTGCGGTCGTGGACCTCGTTTCGCATCACGCGGGACAGCGACCTGGAACTGCTGGAGCAGGAGTCGGACGACATGCTGCGGTTGATCGAGGATCGTCTCAAGGCGCGGCAACGCGGTCAGGCGGTCCGAATCGAGATCGCCTCGAAGGCAGACGAGTCACTGGCCCACATGATCATCGACGCCGAGGACCTGCATGATGGCAGGGCCGACGGCTACAGCGAGGTCTACCGGATCGACGGTCCGCTCGACCTGACGGCCCTCTGGGATCTCTACAAACTGCCCGGCTTCGAGAAGCTCCACGACAAGCCGTTCATCCCGCGGATGCCCCGCGGCCTCGACCGTCGTCGTGGCGACATCTTCTCCGCCATCGCCGCGGGTGACATTCTGCTGCATCATCCCTACGAATCGTTCGACCCGGTCGTGGATTTCGTGACGAGTGCGGCCAACGATCCCCGTGTGCTGGCCATTAAGCAGACGCTCTACCGCACCAGCGGCGACTCGCCCATCTCGCGGGCGCTGATCACCGCCGCGGAGTCGGGCAAGCAGGTGACGGCACTGGTGGAACTCAAGGCCCGCTTCGACGAGGCCAACAACGTGAGCTGGGCACGGCAGATGGAGCGGGCTGGCGTGCACGTCGTGTTTGGATTCCTCGATCTGAAGACCCACTGCAAGGTGTCGATGGTCGTGCGAAATGAGGGGCAGCGGCTCCGTCGCTATGTGCACCTTGGCACGGGCAATTACAACCCGACGACGGCGTCGATCTACACCGATCTCGGCCTCTTCACCGCCGACGAGGCGATCGCGGAAGATGCTTCGGCTCTCTTCAATCTGCTCACCGGCTACTCGCAGGGGCATGCCTGGCGGAAGCTGGTCGTGGCTCCCAACGACCTCCATCGGCGGACCCTGGAATTGATCGAGGAGCAGACACAGCGGGCGCTCGCCGGCCGTCCGTCTCGGATCTTCGCCAAGCTCAACTCGCTCGTGGATCACACCGTGATCGAGGCGCTCTATCGAGCCAGCCAGGCCGGGGTGCCGATCGACGTCGTCGCGCGGGGCATCTGTTGCCTGCGGCCGGGCGTGCCGGGATTGAGTGAGACGATCCGTGTCCGCAGCATCGTCGATCGGTTCCTGGAACACAGTCGCATCTACGTCTTCGGTGCCGACGAGGAGGCTCAGGTCTATCTGTCGAGTGCCGACTGGATGCCACGAAACTTCTTCCGGCGGGTCGAGCTGATGTTTCCGGTGCTCGCGCCGGAGCTGTCGTCGCGAATCTTGAAGGAGATCATCCCCCTGTATCTCACCGACAACATGCGTGCCCGGCAGTTGGATAAGGACGGCGTGTTTCATCTGCTGCATCCCGGGCCGGGAGAGATGCCGTTGCGAAGCCAGATTCAGATGCTCGAACAGGGGCTGCCGGAGGTCGATTCGTTCGGAGCCCCGGCGTTGGCGGGCGGAGAGGGAGGGGCCGTAGGCCTGATGGGCTCTCGGAGCGGCGGCCGCGGCCGTTCTGCCACGGGCAAGACGCGAAAGTCGCGGGGCTAGACGAAGGAGCCGTGGCCGCCATGGGGCGTCACTGATCTTTGCCATCTGCCTGCTACAATCTGAGGCTTAGCATCGCGTCCGGAGCGTGATGGCGGGCGGCCCATTTCTCCAGAGCCCATTCGATGGCGGAAGACCACTATCAGACGCTCGGCGTGCCGAAGTCGGCATCGGCCGAGGACATTCGCAAGGCATATCGCGAACTTGCGCGGAAGTACCATCCCGATCTCCATCCCGACGACAACGCGGCGAAGGAGAAGTTCAAAAAGGTCCAGACTGCCTTCGACGTGCTCAACGACTCGAGCAAGCGGGAGATGTATGACCGCTATGGCAGTTCGTTCGAGGGCGTGGGGGCAGGGGGGCCGGGTGGTGGCTGGGCGGGTGGTGGCGGTGGCCGCGGGCCCTTTCCGGGCGCGGGCGGATTTCCCGGTGGCGGTGAGATCGATCTGGAAAGTCTCTTCGGCGGCGCCGGCGGCTTTGCCGACATGTTTCGTGGCGCGGGCGGCGGTGGAGGTGGCGCCGCATCTGGCCGGGCCGGACGTGGCCGCAAGCGGGCCGCTCAGGTGGAAGGCGAGGATCTCACGGCCCGCATCGAGGTGCCGTTCAAACTGGCGATCGAAGGGGGCAAGACCGATGTGCGAGTCGATCGCGACGGGAAGGCCGAAACGATCAGCGTGACGATTCCGCAGGGGCTGCCCGATGGCGCGAGGATGCGGCTCCGGGGACAGGGCCTGCCTGGTTCGGGCGGCGGAGTGGCCGGCGATCTGCTCCTGGAAGTGGGCGTGGAATCGCATCCCGTGTTTCGACGCGACGGCGATACGCTCGAACTCACGCTGCCGGTCTCACTCGCTGAGGCGATCGAAGGGGCCAAGGTGGATGTGCCCACCCCGTGGGGCACGATCAGCCTCCGCATTCCCGCGAACACGTCGGGTGGCCGCAAGCTCCGCGCAGCTGGCATGGGAGTGAGGCACTCGAATGGGGCGAAAGGAGATCTCATCGCCGAGGTGCAGATCATGCTGCCCGAGGCGGCTGATCCGGAGGCGATCGCGAGGCTGCTCGACGCTGCGAAGGCGGCTGCCGGAACGGCCTCGCCGCGGCCGCAGCTGCGGTGGTGATGGCTCGATCCGCCGGCAGCGCCGGCTTTCCCCCCGCCGTGAGACTCTTGTCGCCGGGCGACTTTGCGAGGGTCTTCGCCGTGCGGCGAAGTGCGGCGAGTGGGCCGCTGGTGCTCTACGCCTGTCCGGCCGTGAATGCCGCGCAGCCGGCGAGGCTGGGGCTCTCCGTGTCGAGTCGGATCGGCAACGCGGTGGTCCGCAATCGCTGGAAGCGGCGGCTGCGGGAGGCGTTTCGCCAGGTGCGGACAGAGCTGCCCGCGGGCAACGACTTTGTGATCGTGGTGCGGTCTGGAGCCGTGCCTGGGGGAGCCGCCGGAGCGCGGCAGGTGGAGGAGATGATTTGTGATCTTGCCGCCCGCGTTGTGGCCCGGGCTGGGTATGCGGCAGCGGCCGATGCTTTGAGACAGGGCACCGGCCCGCAGCCTGCTGGTGGCCAGCCGCCGCGACGCCGGAGATGAGCCATGAAGCGGCCCCGGGAGATCTGGCAGAGTGTGGCGCGGGCGTGCGACCGCGCGGCATCGGCCGTGCTCATCGGGCTTGTCATTCTTTACAAGCTCACGCTCAGTCCGCTGCTCGGCAGGCATTGTCGGTTTCAGCCGACCTGTAGCAGCTACTTCCGGCAGGCAGTCGAGAAGCACGGCGCCCTCCGCGGCAGCCTCCGCGGCCTCGCCCGTATCGGCCGCTGCCACCCCTGGCATCCGGGCGGCTACGATCCGCCGTGACCGCCGTGCATCGTTGTCCTCCCTGAATACGGTCACAGGGAGGCTACCCATGCCCCATGAGCCGGCGTTGCTGACCAGCGCAGGCAGGATGCCGAAGCGGAGGCGATCTGGCTAGCGCAGTCAGCATCGAGTGAGCGAAGCCCAGGATGGGCGCAGCGAACGTCCGGCGACGGGGCATGGGTAGCCCTGTCTTACGCTGGCTTCTGCACCAGTTCCAGCAGTCGGCCGGGCGAACCCATGATGTTGTAGCCGGCGTCGACGTGGAGAATCTCGCCGGTGATGCCGAACGAGTCCTTCGAGAGCAGCCAGGCGCCGGCCTTGCCGACCTCGTCCTGCGTGATGTTGCGGCCCATCGGCGCCATCCGCTCATAGAGGCCGAGCATCTCATCGACACCGGCGCCGCGGCCGGCAAGTGTGCGGACCGGGCCGGCACTCACGGCGTTGACGCGGACGCCAGCGGGCCCGAGGTCATAGGCCATGTACTTCACGCAGGCGTCGAGCGTTGCCTTGCAGACGCCCATGATGTTGTAGCCGGGGACGACCTTCTCACCGCCGAAGTAGGTGAGCGTGAGGATCGAGGCATCTTTGGAGAGGATCTTGCGGCAGAGGCGGCCAACCGCCAGCAGACTGTAGGCGCTCGTCTCCATGGCGGTGCGGAAGCCCTCGCGGCTGCAGTCGGTGGTTTCCCCCTTGAGATCGTCGAGCGGGGCGTAGGCGATCGAGTGCACGACGAAGTCGATCGTGCCAAACTCCTGCTTGGCGCGGTCCATGACGGAAGCGATCTGCTCGTCATTGGAAACGTCCATCGGCACGAGGAACTTCGCGTTTGGCTCGGGATCGGTGAGCTGGGCCACGCGGCGGCGATTCCGCTGCCGCTCGTCATCGGGGCGGTCGGGGAGGTGGGAGAAGCCGATCTGGCCGCCGCCCGCAAGAATTTCCTTGGCGATGGCCCAGGCGAGCGAGTGATCGTTGGCAACGCCGAGAACCAGACCCTTCATTCCATCGAACCTGCCCATGGGAATCCTCTGAGAAAGTGGTGTCGTGTGCGGAGGTGGAAATGTAGCGGGTCTGCCGGAATCGCTCAACGCGGCGTGTGGGCTGCGGGCCTTGCCGGGCGATGATCCGATGGGTAAAACTGTCACGGAAGCCTCGTTAGCTCAATTGGTCAGAGCATCTGACTCTTAATCAGAGGGTTCTTGGTTCGAGTCCAAGACGAGGCACTTCGGCAGACGTGCAGCATCCGTGAAGAAGGCTCTGATCGTCGGCGTGTCGGGGCAGGATGGCGGCTATCTTGCCAGCCTGCTGTTCGAGAAGGGCTACGAAGTCCACGGAGCGTCGCGAGACCCCTCGCGGGCCTCCTTTTCCGCCCTCCGGTCGCTGGGCATCGCCGACTGTGTCGTCATCCACGCGATGACGCCGACCGATTTCAGCAGCGTGCTCTCGCTCCTGCGGCACGTCGAGGCCGACGAGATCTACAACCTGTCGGGGCAGTCTTCGGTCGGCCTGTCGTTTCGCCAGCCGCTGGAAACCTTCGACAGCATCACGATCGCGACGATGCACCTACTCGAGTGCATCCGGCTGCTCGAGAAGCCGGTGCGGTTCTACAACGCCGGGTCGAGCGAGGTCTTTGGCAACACGCCCACCCCGGCCGACGAACTGACGCCGTTCCGACCTCGCAGCCCCTATGCCACGGCCAAGGCGGCCGCCCACAACGCCGTCGCCAACTACCGTGAGGCCTACGGGCTCCACGCGAGCACCGGCATCCTGTTCAACCATGAGTCGCCGTTCCGCCCGGAGCGGTTTGTGACGAGCAAGGTGGTGCAGGCGGCCCGTCGCATCGCCGCCGGCTCGCGGGAGCGACTGTCGCTCGGCAACCTGAGCGTGCAGCGCGACTGGGGCTGGGCACCGGAATACGTCGATGCGATGTGGCGGATCGTGCAGCACGAGCCAGCCGACGACTTCGTGATCGCCACCGGCCGCAGCCACTCGCTGCGGGAGTTCGTGGAGAGGGTGTTTGCCTGCGTGAACCTCGACGCCCGCGACCACGTGGACGAGCATGCGGAGCCGGCCCGCCCCTCCGATATCGCCGTGAGTGCCGGCAATCCTGCCAAGGCGCATGCCGAGCTGGGATGGAAGGCGACGTATGACCTCGACATGATCGTGCGGGAGATGGTGCTTTCCCGCGATGGAGCGTGAAGCGGTCCCGCAGCGTTTATCGAGGAAATGTTGGGATCAGGCGGCGTGTCATGCGGGTGACAAATGTCCGCAGCCGTGTGATTGCTGGCGTACGAAACCTGAGGAGCCGATGCTGGCGGGCCCTCAGGCTTGGCATGCGGTCATCCGCAGCCGCGATGCGGGCGAGGTCGGCCAGCACGCGACCTGCGAGCACCTGCGACCGCTGGGTTCGATTGGTATCGATCGGCGAGCACCAGCGTGATGGGGTCGTGCACCGTCACGTCGGCATGGGGTGGCGGGCCGGAACCATCCAGCAGACGGCTGAAGAGTTCTGACTCGTAGCGGCCGATGCATCAGCTGGAATGGCGATTGAAGCGCATCTCGATGGCGGTGGCATCGAGGCCGACTCTCATGGGTTCACCCGCAGCAGGGATCCTACCTTCCGCCAAGCGTCCGACGCGGCACCAAGAATTCTGCCGATGAGGCCGTAGCGGGTGAGCGCCAGCCTGCGCATCAGTGGCTGAATCTCGGCGTCTAAATCGGCAGGAAGGGGAGTGGTTCTGGCCGGGTCGAGGCCATCGTAGGCGACCGTGACCAGCTTTTTGGCCCGGTAGCCGCTGAAGGCAGATTGCACCACGTAGGCGTAGGAGCCGACGTCGGTCAGCGGATGCCAGGGATGATAGAGGCGTATGGAGGGATCCCACTTCACGGCCAGACCGAGATTCTTGAAACGGATATACATGTCTGTGCCGTGGGCGTTGATGTGCGACCCGAAGGCCGGATGCTGCTCCCACCCGTTGATCGCGACGATCCACTTCTTGCGGACGCTCATGCACGCGCCGTAGTTCGTGGTGTTGCCAATCTTCGCATGCGCCTGGAGGTGGGCGAGATCCCAGTCATCGCGATGGACCGCCTGTGGCTCGTCGTGCCGGTAGAGAAACACGACCAGATCATCCGTTTTCTGATGCTCCTCCCAGAGAGACTGTAGGCCAGTCTGCTCGGGCACGACGTCGCCATCGGCATACACGATCAACTCGCCGCGACTCGCCCGCACGCCCGCGTTGCGACAGTAGGCGGAATGATAGGAGCCCTCCCGGCCCAGTGTGATGATCCGAAGGTTGGGATAGCGGGCCGCCCGCTCCTCGAGCGCCGGATCGACTCGGTCGGAATGCTCCACCCAGATGATTTCGTACTGATCGGCAGGAAGTGTTTGATTGGCAAATGCGTCGACGGCATGAAACCGCTCGCGGAACGAACCATCGATGAGGATGACGGAGATCAACAGTGGTGGGGCCGTCATGTCGGTGTCACTCCTCTCGAATCCACCGGGAGAGATAGCGGTGCAACGAATGTGGCTGGGCTTCTTCCCAGGCGGGGTAATCCCATGCGGCCTGGCCGGGTGACCGGGCGAGATCATGCAGCAGAGCATGCCACTCGGGCCAGGATTCGCCGACCACGTGCACGCCGGGCGGAACATCGATCGCCCACGTGGGGTGAGCGGGAGTGAGCGACGGAACACCGGCACAGGAGAGTTCCGTCAGTCGGGTGACCGAGCCAAAGCCGCTGAACTGCGGCACGACAACTGCCCGTGCCAGAGTCAGCAGGCGGTCGAGGTCCGGCTGGCTGACCCATCCCAAGGCCTCGATGCGGGCCGTCCCGCGAAGGTCGAGGGTGTCGGTGCCCATGCCCGCGATCACGAGTCGAACCCCGGGAGGCAGCCCATGTGAGCGTGCTTGTGCCAGGAACCATTCGAACGCACGGCGGGTGGTGCCGTGCATGGCGCTGCCAAGCAGGAGAAACAGCTCGGGCTCCTGTTCCACCTGCAGTCGCGCATTGCGAATCGCCTCGAGCCTCGTGCGGATGGCGCCGACCGGAAGATAGGGATAGTGCTCAGCCTCCAGACCTAAGCCGCTCACCAGGCCTGTCTCGACTTTCGAAATGAACATCCGGCCAGCGCAGCGTTGCAGGAGCCCGAGTTCGTTGGCGAAGTCGACCAGATGGGTGCGCAAACCCCACGACCCGTGGGCGTCGGCCGCGGCGAGGTCGAGCGATTCGAGATTGTGTGTGATCGCGATGACTGGCACGTCGAACTCCCTCGCGACGGCCACAACGCCGATGAAGCGGGCGTCGTCGATCACCGTGACACACGGCCGGGGCAGGCGTTCGAGCAGCGCCCTGTATTCCTTCACAAAGCCCCGTGGCGTGAACGTGCGCGAGGAATAGCCGGTGCCATGAAAGACCCCCAGGGGATTCTCCAGACAGTCGTTGATCCGTCGCACGACTCTGCTGGTGAGTGTTGGGCGTGTGGAGGCCGCCTCTAGTCCGGCATGCCTGGCCCGCCAGTCCATCAGACTTAAGGTATGCACCTGACCCGCGCCACACGCCGACTTGAGATCGTGCTCGATCTGGTAGGTCCGATGCCTGCCGCCGGGGCCGATGTCGGCGGGGAGTGGGCGAGCGACGAAGACGATGGATGGCATGGGGCGGTTGACGCGGGAGAAATTCGCTATGTCCAAGATGCGACGGCCGCCGTTTGCTCCAGATTCAGAACCCCGTCACTCCCAGCGAGGATCTGTCTCGTAGCCCAGTTTGAGGAGCAGGTCATTATAGTTCCGCTTGAAATACTCGACGTGCACCGGTTCGAAGTGGTTTCGCCAATCCCCCGCGATTCCCTTTCGGTAGTGATTGTGGGCATCTTCGACGCCGCGTTCACGGCCGCCCGCCTTCCGTGAAAAGCGGTGTCGGTCCACGATCGTGGGAACAGCTTCGATAGCCATGCTTCGGTATCGTAGGCCGTGCTTCCAGGCCACGTTCAGCGGATAGAGGCGATAGGGATCGGGCCCGTGGACCCGCGCTACGGCCGGAGATTCTCCTTCAGGCGTCCGTGGGAACATCCAGTGCCGAAGGTGACGCCGTGCCATCCGTTGCGCACGGCCGACGATGATGCCGACCAGGCTACCAAGCCGTTCCCCGGAGCTGCTCTGCGGCAGGTGCGTGAGACCGAAGTGCTCGACGATCGTTACAACGTGCTCGACAGGCGACGCAATCATGTCTTCCATCCGGAGTTCGAGCACTCCGGGCTGGGTATAATCCCAGTTAGCCATGTCGGCGAGCACGCGGCGGCTGAACTCCATCTCGAGCAACAGCCCGGCCGACTTGTCGGTGGATTGCAGCTGGCGGCGATGTTCAGCCAGTCTCGGCCATGTTGCGAGGCTGTGGGAGTGAAGGTGCGAGAAATACGCCGACACAATCAGGTCTCTGGGATCCCGGATCACGTGAAATCCACGCAGCGGCGGCAGCAGCTTGACCTGGCCGATGTCGGCATTGGAGTAGACGAGGACGTCGGGCTTGAAGCAGCGGACGAGCGCACCCAGATCGGCGAAGTCCCACTCCTGTATTCGTGACACCTCGAACATCCGCAGGTAGGTCGTCGCGCAGATGTCGGCCAGAATGGCCTTGATCCACTGCGAGGCGCACTTGTGGTGGCCGAAGTAGGCACACCGTGGAGGTTTCGTGGTCACGCCGCGCCTCCTGGGGAGACAGTAGAAATCAGACTCCCCTGTCCGAATCGCCGAAGCAGGTAGTCCTTGATCCCCAGCATGGTAGCCCGGAAGAGCGCCGTTCGCTCCTCTGGGGTCCGGCCCAATCGATAGCACCTTGCACGGGCCTCCCATAGGAACAGCATCATGCGCGGCACGAGCAGCAGAAGGAAGGAGTGCCGTTCCAGAGACAGGAGGCCGTTGCGCGTGAAGTAATACTGATAGGTCGTGCCACGCTTGCCGCCGAATGTCTTCGATCCGCCGTGCCAGAGCCGTGCTGTGGGGACGTATCGCAGCGTCATCCCCGCCTCGCAGGCCCTCAGACTCCAGTCGACATCCTCGAACAGCAGAAAAAATCGGTCGTCGAACGGGCCGATGCGTTCGAACGCCTGCCTGGTGGCGAACAGTGCGCAGCCGGTGATCCAGTCGGTGTTCCCGGGCTGGTCAAACTCCGGGCCATCGGGCTGGCCGAGGCCCACATGCACGGCGGGGCCTCTTCTCAAGATTCGGCCCCCGGCGAAATAGATCGTGTCGGGCTCTGACTCGAAGAGACATTTCGGTACGGCGGCGGCCGTGTTGGGATGGGCCATGCAGTCGGCCAACAGCTCGGCCACACACTGAGGGTCGAACACGACGTCGTTGTTGACCACGAAGATGTGGGTGGCCCCGCTGGCGAGCGCGTGGCGAATCCCGACGTTGTTGCCGCCCGTATAGCCGAGATTGCGGCCTGTCTGCAGCAGGGTGATGTCGGGATGCGCCTGACGGATCGCGGCCTCGGAGCCATCCTCCGAGCCGTTGTCGACGACGATGAGATCGAGCGAAACCGTCTGCTCCTTCAGGCTCGACAGGCAGGAAAGCGTGTCAGCCTTGCCGTTCCAGTTGAGGATGATGACGGTCACGTGGGTGTTCATGGGCTGCGGACCGGCCAGCATGGCGAGGTCAGATTCGTTCCAGGATGGTGAGCCTGTTGTTGTTCAACCCGTTGGTGCCTGGCCGGATGACCTCGACCCGGTCCATGCCGACGGACGACGTTTTCCCTTGCGCGCCGCTTTTTCGATGATAGCTTGGGCCTTTGGCCCCGAAATAAATCATCAAGAACCCCCCATGGGGGGTGGCGTGGGCGATTATTTGCCAAGCCCTCCACCGCCGGGATGCTCCTTGCCTTGGCTAGGAGAGGCGACAACGGGTCATGTGTAGCGGGCGTAGCCGAGGTGCCGCATGGTGTTGGCCAGCCGGTCTTCGATGCCGCGGCCCATGGAGTGGTCGATGTAGTCCGACCAGAGTTTGTCGTTCTCTTTAATCGGTCCTGAGAGCAGCGGATCCTGACGCCAGGAGTCGAGGCCGGGCGTCCGCAGGGCCACGCAGTTCGCGTCGTACGGCTCGCCGATAAACGAGCAAATCCGGGCGAACGTGTCTGGCGGCGCAGCGGTGAAGTCTTCGTAGCGAATCAGCAACAATCGGGAGGCGAGTCGCTCGGCCTCTGCGATTGTCGCCTCGTAGGCCTGGGAGAACGTCAGTGGCCCCACGCTCTGCAGCCAGCGGATGCTCGGCGAATCAGCGGGCTCTGTCTGCACGGCGACGCCGAGCCGGCGGCGATAGGAGCTGTAGACGTCGAGGGGATGACGGATCATGCAGAGAATCCGGGCGTCGGGGAATGCCGAGAGGATTTGCGGGAGCCGATGGATGTGGTCGGGCGTCTTCTCGACGATCCGCTGCACGCCGCGGGCGCGGGCCGCATGCAAGAAATAGGCCCGCAGGGCGGCGTCGTTTTGGCCGAGCCGCCATGCCAACGCCCGCGCCCACCGGCTTCGGTCGGTCACGCGGCGGAGCAGGGGGGCGGCGGGCAGTCGGCCGCTCCATTCCGGCGGCAGCGAGCGGAGGAGCTCTTCCTGTTCCTTTGCATCGTGCAGCAGGTAATCCCAGGCCTTGCCCTGCCGCTCGCGGATGCTTGCAGGGTTGAGAAACACCCGCGATTCGGTGAGATCGAAGCCCCCGGGGCTGCGGGTCGGCTTGAATCGCTCGTGGGCCTGGAGCGCAAGGTAGAGCCGACTGGTGCCGCTCCGCGGAACGCCGACGATGAAGACCGGGCTGGTGGTGGGCATTGCGTGGCGCCGTGCGAGTCAGGGGCGAAACATCTCTCGCGTCGAGCGTGTCATGAAGGGGCGTTCGAACCAGCGATGGAAGAGCCAGGCAATCACCAGACTGCCCGGGATGCCGAGAGCCAGCAGCGTGGCAAGTCGCGGCGCCGGCGGCAGGGCGAGTGCCTGGGTGGTCCACTTCAGAAGCACGATCCACTGCAGATGGGTGAGGTAGAGACTGTAGCCGCACAGGCCCAGCGACAAGAGCCAGCGTGATTCGAGTATGCCGCACACGCGGCTCGCAACGGGACCGGTTCGCGACGATGCAGCGGCGACGCTCGGGTGTCCGACCGCCAGCCAGACGATGCCTGAAGCGACACAGATGCCGGCAAGAACGTCGGGGATCCAACGGATGCGTAGCGGAAAATGATTGTAGGGCACCGCAACCCACCGCGTCCCGTCTTTGGCCAAGACGGTCGCGTCGAGACGCCACACAACGATGCAGAGGATCACGACCAGCCCGGCCGTGATGGCCCCCCAGTTGGCCTTACGCATCGACCGGCACAGCGGCGCTGAACCGAACGCCAGGACGGCGGCCACCATGCCCGAGGCAAACACCGGAATCAGCCAAGGGAACTGGTAAAATATGATGTCGCGGGCACAGAGTTCCGTGAGCACGGCCGCGATTGCCACGCAGAGAGCCACGGCCGTCCACAGGCCATAGCGATGCCAAACGGGAACGAGCACCAGCGCAAACAGCAGATAGATCTGCCACTCGCACGCGATCGTCCAGAACACACCCGTCATGCCCGCCGCCCACTTGCCGTCAAGGTTGTGGACAAGAAACAGGTGGGAGACAACACTGGGAATTGTCGAGTCGCGGGCGACCATGCGTGTGAGCTTTCGCCAGGGGGCGATGCCATAGAGGGCAAGCCCCCGCTCGACCGCCAGAAAGAAGGCCATCGACAGGAAGTAGGCCGCATAATACGGCGACAGAATGCGGATTGCGCGGCGGCGAAGGAAATCGAAGAGCCCGCCCGGCAACTGGCCGCCATGAAGCACCACCGGCATCGCCAGGAGAAAACCGGAGAGGACCAGGAACGCCGGCACCGCCAGATGGCCGTGCATGATCGGGGCCATGAGCAGGGCGATCGCCGGCCGCGAACGGTCGATCCCCAGCCCTGCCACAAGATGAAAAAGAACCACCGTCAACGCCAGCACGCCGCGCAGCCCGTGGAGAAAATCGAGTCTGGGTCGCTGAAGCTGCTCGTGATCCACGCTACGCCGTCGTCCGTTCCATGCGGGCCTCATCGTTTATGAAAATCCTACTCTCGCTCGATGAGATGTCACCAGGCGGCGGGCCGAAGTTCATGATGAACCTCGGCCAGCATCTGGTCGCCGCCGGGCATGACGTCACCGTCTGGGTCGAGCGGAAGGGGGAATGGTGGCCCGAGTTGGCCGGTCTGGGCGTCTCCACCGACTGCCCGCCGCTCAATCCCAACGACAGCCTCGTTCACCGGGCCGGGCTGGTGGCCGCCTCCTGGAGTAGCCAGCGGTTCGACGTGGTATTTGTCAATGTCAGCGGGTTCAATCGACTTGCCCACTGTGCCTGCCACCTGCTGAGCGACGATATCGCGGTGGCGTATGTGCTGCACGGCGACTGGCGGGATCTCTACGACCTGGCCGAGATAGACGTGCGGGCCTGGAACTGTGCGGTGGGCGTCAGTCCCAAGGTTCGCGAAGGCGCCTCAGCCCGCTTTCCTACCAAACCCGTGATCGGGATCGACAACGGCATCGAACTGCCCACGGCGGCCGAGCGGCAATCCCGCCGTGCCTGGGAGCTGCCGCTGCGGCTCCTTTTTGTTGGCCGTCTGATCGACTCGCACAAGGGCGTTTTTAGACTGCCCATGATCCTCGCAGCCTGCCGGGCCCGCGGTCTGCAGGTTACGCTTTCGGTGATTGGAGATGGCCCGGATGGACGGCGACTGACGCGGCTTTTTGCCACGGAAGGAGTGGGCGACCTTGTGACGATGATGGGCATGCAGCCACCATCGGCCATCGCCGCAGCGATGCGGGATCATCATGTCTTCGTGTTTCCGACCAACACCGAAGGGATGCCACTAGTCGTTCTGGAGGCCGAGGCCAACGGCTGTGTGCCGGTGGTCACGCTGCTGCCGGGCATCACCGATGTCGCGGTCGAGGATCGGGTGACGGGTCGGCTGATGACGCTCGGCAATATCGAGGAGTGTGTCGATCACATCGCCGACATGATGAATCGCGACGTCTGGCAGCGGCACAGCGACGCCGCCATGGCCCGCACCGAGCGGCTTTTCTCGCTTGCTGCCATGGGCCAACAGTATGAGTCGCTCGCGGCGGCGCTGGCCCGGGGTGAGCATCCGATCGAGCGGCCCTACAATCGTTCGCGGGCACTCTCCGACGTGCCGTTCATCTGGCAGGACCATCTGCCCAGGGCCGTATTGCGGTGTCTGCCGATCAAGACGGTGCGGGAAGTGCGGCGGCGGAAGAACAAGGCGGTGCGTGCCATCCGGCGGATGAAACTCTTCAACCGCGATCGGCCGAAGCCAGGTTGACGGCCGAAAGACCATTTGCCAGAGCAGGCCTCATGCCCAAGCCCAACTTCCTGATTGTCGGCGCCCAGAAGTGTGGCACCGACGCGCTCTATCACGCGCTGCAGCAGCATCCGGACATCGCCATGAGTCCGAACAAGGAGCCGTTCTTCTTTCTCATGGACGGCAGGCTGCCCGACTACCGATTGCCCGGGCCGCGGTATACGAACCGGCTGGTCTACGACTGGGACGCCTACCAGCAACTCTTCGCCGGGGCCGAAGGCAAGCGGGCGATCGGTGAAGCCTCCGCGATCTATCTGAGCAGCTACTTTCCGGAAAAGACCGCCGCACGAATTCACGAACGTATTCCAGCCGCGAAGCTCATCGCGTTGGTGCGTCAGCCGGCGGAGCGGGCCTATTCTGCCTACAACTTCTACCGTGCCCGCGACTTCGAGTCGCTGGCGAGCTTCGCGGAGGCGCTCGCCGCCGAGCCGGCGCGGATCCAGGCCAACGATACGCCCGACTTCCGGTATCGGATGAACGGTTTTTATGACGCCAACCTGAAGCCGTATTACGCCATTTTTCCCCGCGAGCAGATCCAGGTCTATCTCTTCGAGGAATGGAACGCCGATCCCGCCGGCACGCTGCGAAGTATTTTCCGCTTTCTGGACGTCGACGAAAACATGCCGATCGGTGTCGAACGAAGGAATGTGACCCACCGGTATCGGAGCCAGCAGTTGCACCGCTTCCTCGCTCGTCCGGGGCGATTTGGCAAACGGCTGCGCGGCTTCCTGCCGGCCGGCTTCCGGTCGCGGCTGGATCGCTGGAATCAGATGCAGCCGCCGCCGATGCCCCCCGAACTATGGCGTGAACTGACCGGAGGCTACCGGGAGGATATCCTCAACCTCCAGGCAAGGATCGGCCGAGACCTCTCGCACTGGCTGAAGCATGACCGCCCGGGAGCAGTGCGGCGGTAGTGGCTGTCGGCCGGTCGCCGAAGACAATCGAATGAACATCGCCATCTGTCTCAACAAGGTGCAGCCCCGCGACGGTACGAGCCACTTCGCGACCCAGCTCGGTGAGATGCTGATGGCGGCCGGGCACGAAGTCACGCTGGTGGCGGGCATGAGGTCGCAGCCCCACGAACTTGCGCACCTTCCCGTGGGCTTGGCCTACGTGCACACGCGGCCTGGACGATGGGACAGCATGGTCCGGGACCTGGCCAACATCGGAGGATTGTTTCGGCGGGCCCGGTTCGACGTTGCCTTCGTCTGCCTGGGCGTGCCGCCACGTCATCTGGCTCACTTCCTCCACCGGCTCCCGGACTCGACCGCGATCGTGCCGATCGTCGTGACCGACAGGCTTATTGTTTACGAGCCATTGGCGCGGAGTGCGGCAGCGTGGAACGTTGCGGCAGCGATCTGCCCGCGACTGGTGGGTGAGCTCCACAATCGCGTGCCGGGCAAACCCGTACGGCTGATGATGACCGGCGTGCCGCATCCGACCGACGCCGAACTGGCGACCCGGGCCGCCCATGGCACGCCGCTGCGGCTGCTCTTCGTTGGCCGTCAGGCCGGTCGCAAGAACGTTCTCATGCTGCCGGCGATTCTGGCGGCGTGTCTCCGTCGCGGGATCGATGCCACGCTCACGATATGCGGCCATGGCCCCGATCACGAGTCGTTGGTGGATGCGTGCCGCTCCGCGGGCCTGTCACACCTGGTCGAGTTTCCGGACGTGCCCGAGCAGAAGGGGCTCTATGAGACCTATCGGCAGCACCACGTGCTCCTGCTGACGTCGAGCTATGGCGAGGGACTGGGGCTCGTGTTGCTGGAGGCTCAGGCCAACGGCTGCGTGCCAGTGGCCTCACGCCTCCAGGGAGTCTTCGACTTCGCAATCGAAGAAGGCGTGACTGGCCTGTTGGCGGAGATCAAGAACGCGGACGACTTCGCCGAACAGATCGCCACGCTGACCGCCCCGGATCGTTGGCAGCAGTTGAGCCGCGCCGGCGTCGCCCGGACACGCGAACTGTTTACCTACGAAGCGATGGCACGAGACTATCTCGCGCTCTTGGCTGATCTTGAGCGTGGCGACTATTCCGTGCCAAGGCCACGTTCAACGCTGGCACGGCCTTCGCTCCGCTGGACGGCCTACCTGCCGCCGCCGGTTCTGGAACGGTATGCCCGTCTGCTGCCCAGTTGGCAGCCTGTCGTTCCACCCGATCCGGACCCTCCATGATGCGGCGAGAATCCTCGATGCAACGCGGCGGGTTACCGGGCTTCGGACGGCTGACGGCGATCGCGCAGCGAGTCCACCGCCGGTTGCAGCGACGTTCCTACGATTATTGCGTGTGGTCTGAATGGTTCGGCAAGCGGTGTGGCAGTGGCGCGCATCGTGCGCTGCCATCCCAGGCCCACACGCCGCTGTTTTCGATCCGTATGGGCGTGTCGACGGTGCAGCCGCGGCACCTGCGCCGTGCGGTGGAGTCGGTGCTGGCCCAGCGGTATCCGTTCTGGAAGTTGTGCATCGACGTTGACGCAGCCGCATCGCCGGCCGTGCGCAGAAGTCTGACGGCATATCAGGGACGTGACGCGAGGGTGATCGTACGGCACGACGCCGTTGAGCCGACGACGGCGGCCACATCGCCGGTCCCGGCCGACGAGACATTCATCGTCTGGCTGCACCCGGATGACGCCCTCGCTCGCGACGCCTTGGAGCAGGTGGCGCAGGCCGTCAGCGACCACCCAGACGTCCACCTGCTTTATGGTGACGAAGACTCGCTGGGGCGATTCGGCCGCCGTGTGCAGCCCCGGTACAAGCCTGCCTGGAGCCCGCACCTGCTCCGGAGCCACAACTTCATCGGCCGCCCGTGGTTCATCCGATCCGATCTCTGGAGTAGGCTCAATGTTCCGCCATTCGGCTGCAACGAGGACCTTGAGCACGACCTCCTCCTGCAGGCCGCTGAGCAGGTGCTTCCCGGAGCCGTGCATCACATCCGGCGTGTGCTCTATCACCGGCGGCTCGAAACGCGGACCGGCGAGGCCGATTCCCGGAACAGCGCCCGTCGAACAGAGTCGTCACAGTGGGCTGTCGAGGCGCATCTAAGTCGCTCTGGCATCGCCGCCACGGTCGAGTCGATCCCCGGCTGGCCTGGCTTCAATCGCATCGCCTACGCCGTTGAGCCGAAGCCGCGGGTGAGCGTGATCATTCCCAGCCGCGACAAGGTGACATTGCTCAAGCGATGCATGACCGGTCTCCAGCAACAGACCGACTATCCGGCGATCGAACTGGTCATACTCGACAACGGAAGCGTCGAGCCCGACACGCTGGCCTACCTATCGGCCCTCGCTGGGCAGGCGAACGTTCAGGTGCTGCGCGTGGATGCACCATTCAACTTTTCGGCCCTGTGCAACCGAGGGGCATGGGCGGCCCACGGCGACATTCTCTGTTTTCTGAACAACGACATGGAGATCACGCACCCAGAGTGGCTCCACGAACTGGTCGGTCTCTCCGTGCAGCCTGAGATCGGGGCCGTCGCTCCCTTGCTACGCTATCCTGACGGTCGCATTCAGCATCTCGGGATTCGAGTCGATCCTCCCTGGCCGCGGGTGATCGGCGACGGCTGGCGGGAGCCTTTATCGCGACAGGATGCGTCGCGGCTGCACGTGGTGCATGATCTGTCGGCGGTCAACGGCGGTTGCCTCGTAACGCGACGCGACGTGTTTACGGCAGTGGGAGGTTTCGACGAGGCCCTGCCGGTAGCCTACAACGACGTCGATTTCTGTTTCAGCGTGCGCAAGGCCGGCTTCTGGGTCGTGGTGACCCCCTTCGCCGAACTCAACCACGAACTCTTCGCGTCGCGACGGGACGTGCCGAAGCCGGACCGGCGGCGCGACTGGCAGGATGGCATCCGCTACCTTCAGGTCAAGTGGCCTGATCAGTGGGGGAGCGACCCGTATCTGACTGTTTCCGATCGAGCATAAAGAGCACGCCACCGATCAGGCCGCTGAGGATCGTGCAGGCCAGCCAGAGCAGGCCGATGGCCACTGCCCGCTCCGGCAGCACGTCATACGGCTTGAGTAGCAATTCGAGCCCCTGCTCGCGGATGCCCAGGCCGAGCATGCTGATCGGGAGCACCATCGCCAGCGTGAGAATGGGCACCACGGCGAACCACACGGCCATCGGCAGCGACACGCCCAACGACCGGGCGACGAGTGCCACGGCCACCGAGCCGCCCATCTGGATCAGCAGGCTCCAGGCCACCGCGCGGGTCATCAGGCCGGGCTGCTGCTGGTAGGGCAACAATCGGGCGAGGAATTGCCGCGCCGCATGCTGTTCGGGGATGAGTGCCAGGAGCCGATCGATCGAGCCGACGCCGAGCCAGAAAGCCAGCATGGCCGCTCCGAGCAGTGCCGCTCCCACGGCGAGCGCGGCGGGAAGCGAAAGCCCACCGCGTGTGGCCAAGAGGGCGGTGCCTCCGAGCACACCCACCGCCGCCAGGCCGGCGAGTCGGTCGGCGACGATGGTGCAGCCGGCCAGCAGCCGGCTCGATGTCGAGTCGGCCAGCCTAAATGCCTTGAACACGTCGCCGCCGATCGATGACGGCAGGCAGAGGTTGAAAAACGTGCCCTCGAAGAACCGCCAGAGAAACGTACCGAGCGAGTGGGGGAAGCCGATCGGGCGGGCGAGGAAGGCCCAGCGTATGGCGGCGGCTACCTGCACGAGCACGCTGACACCCAATGCCGCGAGCCACCAACGCCAGTCGCAGTCCTGAAGGAGTTTGAGAAACGCCTCCCACTTGATCCCCGACAGCACCAACGCCATCAGTGCCACCGTGACTACGACCCGCAGCAGGGGCATGAGCCAGCCCGGCAGCCGACGGCGTGGGCGAGCATCGGTGGACTCAGAATCGCGACGATCGTCCATGCGAACGAAACCTGTTGAACGAAGCCTGATTCAGCTGCGAACTTCCGGGATTCTGTCAGATCCATAGGAAGACGCGGGGCGGCCCTGCCGAGGCCCATGCTGTTTTCGATAGGGTACCACCCTATGTTCTCTCGGCAAAGCAGGCGCCCAATCCCATGCATCTCGATCTCGATCCAACTCGACCCCCGTTCTTCATTTCCAGGATGCGGCGGGCGATTGTGGACGATAGGATTCGCGCGGCCTTGACGGCGGCGATCGCTTTGATGTGCGTCGTGTCGGTCGTCTGACTGTCTTACCAGTCGTGGCGTAATTTCTATGTTCCCAGCCAGTTGGGAAGCCAGCGAGTCAGCCTGGGAGCGATTGATGTTTATAACCGCTTCGTCGAGACACGGTCTTGGTTTCGCGGAGAAAATGTCTACGCGATCCATCCCGATGCGGTGTATCCGCCGGCGAGTTATGCCTTACTGGGAATCGTGTTGAACGGGTTGCGATGGAAGATCGTCAAGGTCCTTTGGTATGGGCTGTCACTGGCGTCGGTGGGAGTGCTGAGCTGGCAGTTGGTCCGGCACAGTCTCTCGCAGACGCGGTTGGAGCGGGTGTTCCTGGGCCTGATGCCGTTCGCCTTCTATGCGACCGGTGCAGCGGTGGGAAACGGTCAACTGGTGGTGTTTGTCCTGCCACTGGTCTTGAACGCCGTGCTACTGCTGGGGGCGTGGATCTTCCGCAATCGTCAGGCGGATCTGCGGCTTCTGCTGGCGGTCACGGCGAGCGTGGCCAGGATCTGGATCTACCATCGCTGGTACGACGATCTGCTGCTCATCATCCCACTGATCACCGTTCGCTCGCCGGACATTCTCGTGGGCATCCAAGTGACGGGCTGGATTGCCGGCCTCGTCTTCATCGCGTATCAGGTCCACCGCGAACGGTAAGTTCCGTGTGATACCGACGTTAAAACGGCAGCCGCTTGATGTAGCGGCGGAGTGCTGGCGGCACGTGAGACCGCCAGCCCAGCCACTGCCGCGACGCCGTCCTGCGGGCTGCCGGCGTGGGAAATCCGCCGGCGCGGATCTGCTCGAGCAACGTGGCCAACTCTCCCGCCATCACATCTCGCGAGAACAGTCGCTGTGTCCGCTCGATGCCGGCGGCACTCATGGTTTTCCAGCGGCCGGGATCGGACAAGGCCATGATCTGGTTAGCGAACACCGCCGCATCTCCCTCCGGCGCGAGGAGCCCCGTCACGCCTTCTTCAACCGCATAGTCTGAAATCCCAGGCAGCTTCGTGGCCACCGGCACGCAGCCGTTGGCCTGCGCTTCCAGGAGCACGAGTCCCAGGCCTTCTCCTTGACCGGCCGTCCAGAGCAGGCCATGGTGCTCCCGAAAAGCCTGATAGAGCTCCGCCTGCGTTGGGATCGATCGGAATGTGATGCGGTCCATCACGCCTGCTTCCCTGGCCAACGCCTCCAGCGGCCCACGGTCGGGGCCTTCGCCGACGATGGTGAGCGCCACATCCAGGCCCCGGCGGCCGCACCCGGCGAGAATCGGCGGCATGACAAGCACGTTTTTTCGGCCAAACAGGCGACCCACCGAGATCAGCCGCAGGGGCGAGCCGAGCGTTGTCCGGTTTGCAACCAGAGCTGGATCGGGAAGGTCGATCCCGTGCGTGAGCATGCGCACCGGCCTGCCCGGCACCCGTCGCTCGACTTCCCGGTTGAGTCCGGGGCTGATCGTCACCGCCACGTTCCAGAGCCGGGAGGTCCGCACCGCAGGTTCATAGACATGCTCGCGATCACCGAGGATGACCGGAACGAGCGCCGTCGAATCGGGCAACAGCCGGTAGGCCTCCTCGATCCGGGGAATCGGGAGCCCCGTCAAAACCAGCAGCACGTCGAATCGCTGTTCGGCGAACGTTCTGCCCAGACGCTGGATGAGCGCGGCATCGCTCTCCCACCGCTGCTGGCCGAGGCCGATGAAGGCCCATCGGCGGCCCGGCATGTCGGCGGTTGCCTGTCCCGGCACCGGCGAAAGAAGCGTCACGTTGTGGCCTGCATCCAACAGCGTGTCGGCCAGCACGAATGCCGTGCTGCTGTTGCCGTCTGTCTGGATGGCACGGACGCAGATCCCGATCTTCATCGGCTCACTTTCCAAGGATCCGCTTCGCGATTCGCCGCAGGGGCTGCAGGGCAGCCTGCACGGGCCGTATCGTCGCGTGTCGCACGTGGGCCCCGATGCTGTAGGCCCGCCGAGGCCTTGCCTGATACCGACTCCACTGCTCTTGGAACCGCTCCAAGGCGATCGCGTAGATTTCCCGGTCGTGCGCGGTCAGTTCCTCCAGTTGCGACACGAGCTTCGGCGGAAGCCGTTCGCGGTATTGCGATCTCGTGTTGTGGCGTTCTGGGTTGGCGTTGAGCATCTGCAGCTTCGCCGGCGCGGGAATTCCCAGCATGTCGCACGCCATGAGCACCGACTCGTGGTAGCGTTCTGTCGTGCCGACGACGTCGATCTCGGACAGCCAGCGTTTGGCATTCGCCTGGAGTTGCGACTTGTCTTCGACGTCCATGAGAGGCGGTAGCGGAAAAGGACGGATGACACTGCGGCCGCTCGTCGCATCGGGGCTGCCCTGGAAGAGCGGCGTGTAGTCCTCCATCACGCCGAGCGTCCGGATCTGACTGTCGCAGGCCTTTGCAAACGCCTCGTGTTCCACGCACTCATCCAACGAGGCGTTGACGATCGGGGCCACCGAGGCGAGATACTCGGGCGTGAACGTGTGGGGAATATCCCGGACGACTCGTTGCAGGTGGAGCATCTGCGACACCGACCGCTCCACCGGATCACGCACCATCGTGATCGTGAGCAAATCGGGCCGACCGGTCATCTCAAGCAAGCGTCGGCCCTGGTGAAACGAGTGGTAGAAGCGAAACCGGCGAAATTGCTCCAGCGATACCCTTCGCATGACAGGAGGATTGAGCCGCACGCGGTCCCACGGGAGGTACGCATCCTCTAAGAAACGGCCGAGCGTAATCCCTCCGGTCTTCGGCACGTGCACGAAATAGGCCGGCGGCGGTTCGATCGTCCACTTCATCGCGAGATCAACCTCTTTTGGACGGGTGTTCAAGAGGCAACGCGGATTCGCAGACCTCAAACATCTGTCAGGCTACAATGGGCTCCGTCTGCCGTCCGGTCAACCCGGCAGGATCTGGATGCAGTCGCAATCGATGATCATTCGACGCTGTGGGCTTCGGGATTTCACGAACGCCGCGACGGCATCGAGGGTGGGGTAGGCGGGGTCGGTGCCGAAGAGCCGGGCATCGTCGATCACCACGACATGCCGGGTTTCACCTGCTCCGAGGATGTGGTCCAGTTCCTCGAGAATCGGCGTGTCCTTCTCGCCGCGTGCCGAAGTCGCCCCTCGCAGCGGCCCGCCGGAATAGTGGGCGTCGAGCCAGAAGAGAGCCGGGGCATCGAGCGTGGGGACCAGGCGGCCCAACTCCCGGCCGCTGTCGCCGTGGATCAGTTCGACGTTTCGGGTGTCGCGAAACTTCTCCCGAGCCTCGGCATAGAGCTGATCCCCGAGTTCGATCGTCCAGATCCGATCGAAGTGGGGAATCATCGCCCGTACCATGTCGCCGAAGCTCGTGCCGGTCTCGACGAAGAGCCGCAGCGAATACCGTCTGGCCAGGCCGAGGAGCATCTGCTGCTTGACGACGGGAGGCGGTGGCAGTGGGCTTCCACGCCGTTTCCAGTCGCGGATGGCCCTGGAAAGTCGCCACGAACTGGTCACGCGGCCCCACCATGACGGCTTTGTCGCAGATGCAGTGGGCCGCATCGAATGGCTTTCTGTCGCGGATCAGACAACATAGATGTGGTGCGAAGACACAGTATACCGAGGTGCCATTCAGTGCGGCGAGCAAGACGAGCCTCAGCGGGCCTCCACGTACCAGTCGTCGAATGCCGAGATGCTCTCCATCTTCCGAACGAAGCCCTTCCTGCAGAGCAGTTCGTGGATGGCGTCTCGTGCCGGGGTGTGGTTGTGTTCGACGGTGATCGTCCTGATGCGGCGTTTGGAAAAGTCGAAGGCGTTCAGAATGTCAAATTCACTTCCTTCCGTGTCGAGCGACAGGTAGTCGATTTCATTCGGAGCACTGAAGCTGTCGAGCAGACCGTCGAGTGAGATCGTGCGAACAGGATATGGCGTCCCGCGGCCGCGTTGCAGCGCGTGGCCGTCGTGGTCGCCATACTCGGCTATGGTAGAGAGAACGGGGTTGTCGACTTCCTTAAACTGGACCGTTTCGTCGGATGTCTTCCAGACGCACCGTGTGTCGATATGTGCAGTTCTGTTCCGCTGCAGGGCATCACGCCAGCAGCGTGCCGGCTCCGCCAGGATCCCTGTCCACCCGAGGCGTTGTTCGAGGAGATATGTGTTGCTGTGAAGCATGCCATCCGCGGCGCCGATTTCCACGAAGTAGCCCCCGCGTTTGAAGTGGAGCTCGGCAAGGACGAAAAGGTCCTGTCGCTTTTGGGCCCGTGAATATGGCAGGTGCTGGATGATTTCGGGCAACTGGTCGGCGGGGAGGTGCCGCAAGATCTCAAGGTCGTGCCTGGCCTGACGGGATTCCGCGAGCAGTTGGGCCTGTCGCTTCAACAGCGTGCTGGAGCGACAGACTTCGATGTCGAACTTTCGCAACAACTGTTTCAGCAGCGTGGTAAGCGAGTTCATCGAACGGAAGAGTCGCTTCCTTCGTGCGCGGGGCGGCAGCGCGGTACCATGGCAGCATTGCGGACGATCGACGCGAAGGTAGTATCGTGCCGGCCCGAGGGCCGCTCAAGGTGCCCGGTCCCGCCCAGCCTCTCCCAGCGGCCAATCCCGTGCGTCACGACCTCCCAGCCGATCGCACCCTCACGGTTGGCGCCGTTGCCGGACTGACGGCTCGGTTGCGTATCGCCATCAGCGGGCTGGCTGTGGCGGAGGCGACGCAGCGATGCTTCCGCATGCTTTGGCCGCTGACACCCGAATGCGCAGCGGCATTCCACTCGCTGTTCCGTAATCCGTGGAACATGGTGGAGATGGGCCAGGAGGGGGTCGCGGAGGTGAGGTGCCTGCCGCGATTTCACGAAGCCGAACTGCCGACGCTGCTGGCTTCTTGCGAACCACACATCGCCAGGCGATTCATGTCATGGCACGAGTTTCCAGCGGATTCATCGCTGCTGGCCCGATGCCGGACGCTCATGAACGAATTGCAGCCGGTGCGCCCGGTTATCGAGAAGGTCGAACGCTTTCGTCTGGCGCATCACAGGCCCGAGATGATCGGCGTTCACCTGCGGCGCGGGGACTACGTAGGGCTGAGACCCGACAAGACCCATAATACCGACAAGGCAATCGAGGCCACCGACACCTTCCTCGATCAATATCCCGACGCGGGAATCCTGCTGTGCACCGACGAAGTCGTGACAGGCGATTCACGCGACGGCGATGTCCGCCGCAGGTTTACCGCGCGGTATGGCGACCGGCTCGTTCAGAATGCCCCGGCGACCTACGACCGGAGCGATCCTGCAGCGATCGAAGACGCCCTCGTCGATCTCTGGTTGTTGCGCAGCACGACGGCGTTCGTAGGCTCGGACTACAGCGGCTTTTCCGAGCTGGCGTTCTTCGGGAGGGCCGTGCCGTACCGGATGGTTGGTGACGGCTCTCCTGCCTGGAAACGACTCGCCTGGCTGTCGCGGCTCCGCTTTTTCAATCCACTCATTCGCCGACTAGGCCGACGCGAGTTTGGCGTCGACCACCCGCTGCCATTCCTGATAGAGCACTACTCACGGAAGTGGCTGGGTTGAGTGCCGATGGCGGAGAGCCCATCGCGTGGCCAGCTTGCGGTAGGTGAACATGAACCAGAGGTTCGGCCACGAGAACAGCGCGCGGGTCACGAGCCCCCAGAAGCCGTGCTTGTGTTCATACTCGATGTGCTCGCGGATCTCGGTGACCCCCGCCGACACAGGCACGAACGTGTGGGTGTGCTCCCACTTCGCGGCCGGGCCCTCGGCCTGAACGTCGGTGAACCCGCGGTCGCTCACGTTGCGATGCACCGCCTTCCACTTCAGCGGCAGCGGCCCTACCCAGAGTGTGAACCGCGACACCGACCCCTCGCCCAGCGGCTCGATCGAGTGCAGTTGCACGATCGTCGGAGGGGGCGTCAGCGTCTTGAGGGCGCTTGTGTCGCGGTGAAAGTCGCGGACCGCCTCGAGCGGCGCGTCGACGGTGAACGAATAGTCGAAGACGGGCATGACGTATTGCTGCCTGAACACGAAGGAAGTGGGGGTGCTGGCTGACAGCTTGGCACACGCTGGCGTCGGCACACAATGTCGCAGGCTTTCGGCCATGGGCGAGTGCTCGCGTTTCAGCCTTTTTCAGCAGGGCTGCTAGGATTCCAGGCTGTTGAGTCCACAGGCAAAGCCGGAGCGATCCAGTGAAGCAAGCGACAATCCTTGCCCTGATGGCAGCAGCCCTGATCTCCGTCGGCGGTGCGGCGCCCGCGGTTGCACAGACGGCGCAGCTTTCGCCTGCTCCGGCAGCGGCTCCGCCCGCGCCAGGCGACGTCGATCTGGTTGCGAGCCGCGTCTATGTGTTCGTCGGCAAGACGGGGCTCGGCCACAACCATGCCGTGTCGGGCCTTCTGCAGGCAGGCCGGGTCGTGGTCGGCGCGGCTGATCAGGCCGGCATGCTGATCTTTGATATGCGGTCCTTCACCGCCGACACCGCCGAGGCCCGCAAGACGTTGGGCCTGCCCGGCGAGACCGATGCCTCCACGCAAAAGCAGGTGCAGGCCAACATGACCGGTCCCGACGTGCTCGACGTCGCCCGGCACCCCACGGCCACCTTTCAGATCCGCTCCGCCAGTTCCTCGAAGCAGCAGGTGCAGGGCCGTCCACCCGTCTATGAACTGATCGGTGCCTTCACGCTGCACGGCGTGACGCGGGAGGTGATGATCCCCGTCGAGGTCGAGCAGCGGGGCGAGTGGCTCAGGCTCCGGGGCATGTTCGTCATCAAGCAGACCGACTTCGGCATAAAGCCCTACAAGAAGCTCGGCGGCGTCGTTGGCGTGGCAGACGAGCTCCGCATCACCGGCGACATCCTCGTGCGAGCCACGCCGCCGGGTGGTGGGCTTGTTGCGCCGCCAGCCGGGGGCCTGGGCCGATGATCGAGACCGACTCGGTGGCATAGCCACCGGCCCGGCCGCTTGAACCACAAAGTGTCTACCGATTCCCGAGGCCCCCGGTCTCTCTGAGCTGGCTGGGCCTTGTATGGCTTGTGCCGGTTATGACACTCGACAGAGCGGTTTTGATCGCGATTGTGACTGTCTCAACCTATGTGTGCAGCGTGCGCAAGGACCGGCGACTGCTCTTTTACGTCGGAGATGAGTATCGTAGTCACCAGGCTGCCGTACCGTTGGGCACGGCCCTCATAGCGCGTTGATCCTGACCCAGATCCCGATTTCCGCACCGGACCTTGGCCTTGCCCATCATGGATGAGTCTGACGACGCCACGCTCTCGGCCCAGGAAGGGCCGCGGGGGACCCGGTGGTTCATCATGAGCGTCTGCACGCTCGTGATGATGGCGGCCGCCGCGCCCTTGATCGCGTTTTCCGCGTTCAAGGTGCTCTCGGTGGAGTCGACGACGCCGATCGACTGGGTGCCGCTGCAATTCGGCCCGCGGCGGGCGTACCAGGAATTCGTCAAGGAGTTTGAGAGCGGCGACGTGGTCGTGGTGTCGTGGCAGGGGTGCGAGCTTGGATCGCCCGCCCTCGCCCGGCTGGTGGAGGCCGCCACCGGGGACAAGTCGCCCCGTGATCGGCAGGGGCGGCCCTGGTTTGAAGGGATCGCCACCGGATCGACCGTGCTCGACCGGCTGATGGAGCCGCCGCTGTCGCTCCCGCGTGAGACGGCCGTCGAGCGGCTGACAGGCGTGCTCGTCGGGCCCGACGGCAAGACCACCATGGCGGCGATCGGCTTCACGCCGGAAGGGCTGGCCGATCGCAAGCATGCCGTAGCCTGGATCAGGAATACCATCCGGCAGACTGCCACCGTCGATGACGATGCCGTACACATGGCAGGCCCCGTGGTGGACAATGTGTCAGTGGACGTCGCCAGCAACGAATCGCTCGACACCTACGCTGCGCCGGCGGCAATCATCATCCTGCTGCTCACCTGGTGGTCGCTCAAGTCGTTTGGCTATGCCTGCCTGGTGTTCGTCGTGTCGTTGTGGTGCGTGGGGCTTTCGTTCGCCACGATGTACCTCTGCGGCGACCGGATGAATCCCGTGCTGATCGTCATGCCATTGCTCGTGCTGGCGCTCGGTGTGTCGGGAGGCATCCACCTCGTGAACTACCTCGTCGAGTCGCTTGCCTCGGGTGGCAGAAGCGGCGCCGCGGCCCGGGCGATCCGCCTCGGCTGGCTGCCCTGCCTGTTGTCGGCCGGCACGACCGCGATCGGCCTGGCGTCGCTGGTCGTCAGCGAACTGGAGCCGATCCGCGCATTCGGATTCCATGCGTCGATCGCCGTAATGGCCGCATTGATCTCGCTGTTTCTCGTAGTGCCCGGTGTCTTCGAGCGGTGGCCGATTGCCGACCGAAGGCTGCAGACCGATCAGGACGCGGCGACGGGATCGGGCCACGGCGGTGGTTTCACCAAGGGCTTCGCCACATGCTGCATCCGCTTCGCGCCGGCGATCGTGGCGGTATTCTTCGCGGCCATGGTCTTCGCCGGGGCGGGCGTGCCGGGTATCCGCACGTCGGTCCGCATCGACACGCTCTTTCCGCCCGAGAGCCGCGTGATCAGCGATTACCGTTGGATCGAGGAGCACATCGGGCCGCTGGTTCCGATCGAGGTGATGCTGGAGTTTTCCAAAGACTCGACCGTGCCGCCTGCGGACCGGCTGGCGCTCCTGGAACGCGTGGCCGACCGGCTCGGGCAAACGGTGGGCGCAAGCACGGTGATGTCGGCCGCGCTGTTCCTGCCCGACACGCCGCAGGGCACAGGTCCGCTGGCGTCTGCGCGACGGCGGGTGGTGGCCAAGAAGCTTGAACGCAGCCTCGTCGCCATCGACGACATGAAATACATCCGCAATCGCGACAGCGGACAGCTCTGGCGGGCCACGGCGCGGATTTCCGCGCTCCGCGAGGTGGACTACGGCGTTCTGCTCGACCAGGTGCGGAAGGACATCGAACCGGTCGTCGGCCAGGCGGGGGGGGCGGGCCTCGGTATCAGTGTCGCCTGCACAGGGATCATGCCGCTGGTGCATGCCATCCAGAATACGCTGCTCTCCGACCTCTTCTGGAGCTTCTTGTCGGCCTGTGCGTTGATTCTGGTGGTGATGATGGTCGTGGAGCGGGGCTTCTTCGCGGGATTGGTGGCGATGATCACAAACGTCTTCCCGATGATTCTGATGTTTGGGTTTCTGGGCTGGACGCAAACGCCCCTCGACATCGGCAGCGTGATGACCGCGTCGATCGCACTGGGCATGGCGATCGACGGCACGCTGCACTTCCTCACCTTCTACCGACGGTCTATCGACTCAGGCCTCGAGTCCACCGCGGCGGTGTATGCGGCGTTTGAACACTGTGCCGCGGCGATGACGGAGAGCACGATTGTCTGCGCTCTCGGCATCCTGATCTTCTCGCTCAGTTCGTTCGCGCCGACGAGCCGGTTTTCCTGGATGCTCGCAGCCCTGATGATGGCAGCGCTGGCCGGCGACCTCGTGCTCCTGCCGGCGATGCTGGTGGGGCCGTTGGGGAAATGCTTCAAGGCCCGGCATCGGGCCTAGTGGCCTGAATCGCCAGGCCCGGAGGGCCGGGTAAGAACCAGCCGACGGAGGTCGGCCAAGAAAAAACGACACGACGTCGTGTTTTTCGTGAAGCATCGTCGCCGGCTGCGGCATGCTCGTCGCCGGCGGACTTTGCTACGGGAGGCTCTCGGACGATGGCAAATCGTTCGTAAGTCGCAAAGTTCACCGGCTCCTGCGCGTGCCTCCGACCGGCTCCTCAGCATCGAGAGATTGGACGTGCAATGAGGCTGGGCTACGTCCGCATCTACCCGAGACCGTGGCGGATGGCCCAGACGGCTGCTTGCGTGCGGTCACCGACAGACAGTTTGCGGAGCAGATTTTGCACGTGCTCCTTGACCGTCTCGATGCTGATCTCGAGCGAGTCGGCGATCTCCTGATTGGAGAGCCCCATTGACACCAGTCGCAGCACCTGCGTTTCACGGGGCGTGAGCGGCACATCGATGTCGTCGGGGAGCGATTTGTTCGCCATCGAACGGGAGATCCGCCGGAACTCGCCAGAGCGGGCCGGGGGCAGGCCACGTGCGGCGTTCGTGACCGCCTCGATCAGGTCCTTTCTGGATGCGGTCTTGAGCACATAGTCGGAGGCTCCGGCCGAGACGGCACGGGCGATGTAGGTGGGGCTGTCGAACGAGGAAAGCATCACGATCCGGGTGTCGGGGTTGGCCTCGCGGATTGCCTTGATCGCGTCGAGTCCGTCGCCGGCCCCCAACCGGACATCGAGCGTGACGACGTCTGGCCGCTGCGTGACGGCAAGTGTCACCGCTTCTGCGGCATCGGTCGCCTCACCCACGATGCAGATCTCGGAATCCTTGAAAACACTCTTCAGCCCACGACGGACGATCTCGTGGTCGTCGGCGACCAGGACGCGGATCGAGGAGGATGTCGTGGGTGAAGGTGGCATGGGAATCTGCGGAGCGCGGGGGAGAATGCCCCCCAAGGATTAAGTTCGAGTGGAGTATAACAACCGCCCATGTCCGATAAAGGGACCAGCGTGGCGACGCGGGCCTTCGCGGCATGGAGGATGCAGAGGTGACGGTCATGGTCATGAATGAGCGATCCGACATGCCTGAGGACGTGGTGCACGTGATCCGGCAGGCAAACGGCGTGGTCGCGGTCTGGAAGCCGGCCGGCTTGGCCACGCAGGCGCCGCCGGGCATTCCGTCGGCGGAGTCGTGGCTGCGGCGACAGCTCCACGGAGACAACGATGGTGGTTATCTGGGCGTGCCACACAGGCTCGATCGCGGCGTGTCGGGCGTGGTGCTCTTTGCCGCCACGCCGCGGGCGGCGCGGAAGCTCTCCCGGCAGTTCGAGCGGCGGGAGGTTCGCAAGACCTATCTCGCGATCGTGGACTGCGGTGATGTGGCCAGGGAGACAATAGAGCGGATGTCGGCCGAGGCGGTGACATGGCGCGACATGGTGGAAAAAATCACCGACGAGGCGAGGACGCGGATCGTGCCCGACGACCAGCCCGGCGGCCGCGAGGCGGTCACGCTCGCGAGGCTTCGCTGCCGGCTGCCGGCCGACAGGCTGCTATTGGAACTCTCGCCCGTGACAGGCCGGATGCATCAGCTGCGTCTGCAGGCGGCTGCCCGCGGCCTGCCGATCGTGGGAGACGATCTCTATGGCGTGGCCGACGAGGCGTGGATGAAACCCCCGCAGGCGAACCCCCCGCAGACAGAGGCCGCCGTGGTGCCGTCAGCCGAAGATCCACGCCTGCGGCCGATCGCGCTGCATGCCTGCCGCATCACCTATGCCGATCCCGACACTGCTGCCGAGGTGACGATCGAGGCGGAGCTGCCGACCTATTGGCCGGAGTCAACGCAATGAGTCAGCCGCTGCCGAGCCAGCCGGCGTGGGTGAGCCACTGCTGAATCCAGGGCGTCGTCCACGGGCTCCATGTCGGGAAGGCGACCGACACCACCGACAGGCCCAGCAAGGCGAGCGCCGCCACGCGGCCCACGCGGCTGCCCGCCAGACGGTCGGCGGCAGGAACGGTCGCCATTACCCACAAGGGCGCCAGCCAGAATGCCCAGCGAAACCCGCTCGAACCGCCGCCGTAATTCCGATCGAGCTGCGGACGCGAGAGATAGAACGCCAGGACTACCAGCGACACGATTGCGATCGCCCAAGCGAGCCGCTCCTGGCCGGCAACACCCCCATCGACCATCTGCGGTGCGTGTCGCGGCCACCGGCTCGCCCGCCGTCGCCCGGCTGACATGGCCAGTATTCCGATCCCCGGAATCGCCAGCAGCCAGGCGGGCGTAAGCGAGAAGATGCCGTGGTGGCCGACGAGGGCATGCCAGGCATAGGTGGCGGCAGACGGCTCGCCGCGGTCTACGCCCTGCGGTGATCTCCAATAGCTCGTCAGCAGCTTGCCGTTCGAGAGCCGGAGGGAGTAGTCGTACCAGTTGTCGGGGTTCCACGACTCACCGTCGCGGAGCACGACGCCTGGCGGCAGCGGCCGCGCAGCAGCGGCCCGGTGGGCATACGGCGGTGAAATCGTGCCATGCGCGAGCCAGTTGGTGGAGAACGAGGCCACGGCGACGAGCAGGGCAGCCGGCAGGGCGGCTGTGACCGTGCGGCGGAGATCGCAGCTGACCAGCACCGCGATCACCGCGGCCAGCCAGGCGAGAGCCGGGAGTTCGAAGGCAGCAGCCAGTGCGGCAGCGAAGCCAGCCGCAGCGAAGCCGACGTGCGAGCGGAGACCATCGACTGCGATCCGATGGACGAACCACGCGCTGGCCGCGGTGCAGGCCGCCGCGGGCACGTGGTTGGTGAACACGATGGCGAAGGTGTTGAGCAGCGTGCCGCCCGCCGCGAGGCCCGCCGCCCAGAGCCGCCCCCAGTCGGTGGTGCCGATGCGATCGATCAGGCGGAACGAGAACAGCATGAAGACTGCCAGCGGTACGAGGCCGTAGACCACCATTAACAGCCGGCCCAATTCGAAGGGATGATCGCCGAGCGTCCAGCCGGTGAGCCGGTGCAGCAGCCAGTAGGGGCCTGCGCCGAGCACGGAGAGGAGCGGAGGCTTGCTCGAGTAGAGCCGCAGATTTCCGGAGGCGTCGGGATGGACGACGGCATCGATCGTGTCCCAGCCCGGCTCCACGACGAGGTCGTCGATCGCAAACGTGCCACGCTCCACAAGCCCACGGATCGTCAGCCAGCGGCTGCGATCGTTGCCGGAGAGAAACGGCCGGATGAGGCGTTTGTCCTCCTCGATCTTCGCTCTGATCGCGTCCGCATCGGCATCTTCGCCAGCGGCCTTCGCCTTGACCACGGCGTCAGCGACCAGCTTCTTCTCGAGCGCAATGCGATCGACGCTGGCGACCGCGCCGATGCGGCCGAGCACCGAGGCCAGTGCCATCGTGGCGAGAATGGCATACACGCCATGTCGCAGCCGGGCCCGCGAGTCGCCCCGGCGGGGAACCTCGGCCGGACGGACCCGGCCCCAGACCCGTGCCGCCACGCGGGTGAGGTCGAAGAGGCCGTGGAAGAATCGTGCGATGCCATATTTGGAGTTGCCGAGGGTTCGCGGCCGGTGGTGCACCGGCACCTCCATCACGCGGAATCCCTCTGCTGCTGCCAGCACCGGAATGAAGCGGTGCATGCCCTCCGACATCTCGAGCCTGCCCATCACGTCGCGGCGAAATGCCTTGAGACCGCAGTTGTGATCGTGGAGCCAAAGACCGGTGAAAAGACCCACGAGCCAATTGAACACCCGCGACGGCATCGTCTTGTGCCAGGGATCGAGCCGCGGCGTCTTCCAACCGTTGACGAGGTCGGCCCGGGGCGAGTCTCCCGCGAGCAGGCAGAGCATCCGGGGGATCTCCGCCGGGTCGTCCTGCCCGTCGCCGTCGAGCATCACGATCCGGTCTCCGCGGCATTTCGCAAACCCGGCCGCGAGGGCCGCCGATTTGCCCTGCCCGCGCTCGAGACGAATTCCACAGACCCGATTGTCGGCCAATGACAGGGCCTCGATCTCCGCCCACGAGCCATCGGTTGAGCCGTCGTCGATCAGAAACAGTTCCCAGGAGATGCCCGCGGCATCGAGGGCGGTGCGGATTTCAGCGGCCAGCGGGGCGATGTTGCCCGCCTCGTCACGCACGGGAACGACGAGCGATGCGGCGGGCGTGGTCATGGCGGTCGCGACTGGTGGGCTGCGGGCGTCGGGATCTGCAGAAGGATACTGCCCCCGGCCGCTCTTCGCCATGCGACAATGGCCCCGCAGGTGGCACGACTGCTGACGCCCGGAGGGAGGTTGGCATACACTCTACTGAAC